>CBDTTW010000331.1:0-1535 GCA_965363675.1 uncultured Rhodothermaceae bacterium | reverse complement strand
ATTCCACCGGATTAGCAGGGGTTCACGCTTTGAAGCGTCATACAACGGCGGCGGCAGAAAAAACGATTCTCGTCATCGACGACCAGGCGGCGCTGCGCGAGGCGCTGCTGGACGTGCTGCGCAGCGGCGGCTTTCAGGCGCTCGGCGCCTCGGACGGCGAGGCGGGCCTGGCGATTATCGCGCGCCGCCGCCCGGACCTCATCCTGTCGGACTACTACCTTCCGCGCGGCAGTGGCCTCGACGTGCTCCGGCGCGTGCGCAGCCTGCCCGGCCTCGCCGGCAAGCCGTTCGTGCTCATGGCCGGCGAGGCCGGGCCATGGCTCCGCGACCGCTCGCTGGCCGCCGGCGCGGCGGCCTTCGTGCCCAAGGCGTGCGAAGCCCGCGACCTTCTGGCGACCGTCTCGGGGCTGCTCGCCGCGGCATAGGGCGGCTTTTTGCCGCATATGTTTACCACTTCGGGCCAGCATTTCTCGCCGCCGTGGGTTAGCTTGGGCGTAGATCCGTTTTTCGCCCTCCGACGGTGGCATCGCCTATGCAAGTTCGTTCCGGCTCTTCCCACGACGGCGCGCCGCTGCGCGTGATGCTCGTGGACGACGACGCGCTGACGCAGGAAGCCTATGGCGCCCTTATCGAGCAGGCCGCGCATATCCTCATCGTGGGGCAGGCGTTCTCCGGGCGCGAGGCGCTCCGGCTGCTGGCCCACACGCCCGCCGATGTGGTCGTCGTGGACATCTCGCTGCCCGACGTGAGCGGCATTGCGCTCGTGGCGCAGATCAAGGAGCAGCGCCCCGGTCTGCCGTGCCTCGTGATTTCGGGGCACGACCCCGACGTGTACCGCGAACGCGCCTTTGCGGCCGGCGCGCGCGGCTACCTCGACAAAAAGGAAGCCGCCGAGGCGCTCGTAGCGGCCATCGGACAGGTGGGCGGCGGCGGCCTCTACGCGCCCGAGGCGGCGTAATCGGCCCGCCCGAGAACCCGGCGGCGCCTGGGCCGGTTTACCGGCTACCGGCGACGGCATAGGCGGCTTCGCGCCTGCGCGGCTTTCGGCCGGGTTCACGCCTTTCAGTCATCATGCGCCCAGGCATACAGGAAGTTTCGCGAGCGTTTCAGGTGGGCACGTACAACGTCCACCGGTGGATGGGGCAGGGAAGGCGACGCGGCGACCCCGAGCGCATCGGCGAAGTGCTCCGAGGGCTCGGCTGCGACTGTATCGGGCTTCAGGAGGTTTACCGTCCCGACCACGCCCCCGACCCGCTCACCGTGATCGCTGAGGCGCTCGGCATGGACGCGGCCTTTGTCCCCACGCGCCGCCACGGCGCCGGTTGGATCGGCAACGCCGTGCTCTCGCGGTGGCCCTTCGAGCAGGTGATCGAACTCGACCTCACCTTCAGCCGCCTCGAACGCCGCGCGGCGCTCGTAGCGCAGGTGCAGCCGCATGGCCCGGCCCCGCCGCTCAACATCATCTGCACGCACCTGGCCCTGCTGGACCGCACGCGCAAGCGGCAGGTCGCCAAGCTGCTGGCCCTGCCGCATCT
>CBDTTW010000330.1:0-1537 GCA_965363675.1 uncultured Rhodothermaceae bacterium | reverse complement strand
CCGCTCGTCGTGGAGGCGGCGCCGGGCACGGTGCGCACGGTGCGCCTCGCCGACGGCACGACGGTGCAGCTCTCCGGCGGCTCGCGCCTTGCCTATGCCGCAAACGCCCACGGCCGCCGCGCCGAGTTCGAGGGCATGGCCTTCTTCGAGGTGGCGCACGACGCGGCGCGGCCGTTCCGCCTAGCGACGTTCAACGCGGAGATCGAGGTGCTCGGCACCCGCTTCGGCGTGCGCGCCTGGCCGGGTGACGCCCGGCCGCATACCGAGGTGGCCCTGGAGACGGGGCGCGTGCGGCTCGCGCCGAAGGAAGGAGACGTGGCGGCTGTGTTGCAGCCCGGCCAGACGCGCATCGTGCGGGCCGATACGCTCCTCGGCGCGCGCGCGGCCGCCCCGGCGCAGGCCCTGCTCTGGCGCAGCGGCGGCGTGTCGTTCGTCGATCAGCCCCTGGGCGACGTTTTCCGCGAGATCGAGCGTCGCTACGGCCTCCGCGTGCGCGTCCGGGATGCCGGGGTCGAGGCGATGCGCGTCACGTATCTGAACGCGCGCCCGGCTGCGCCTTCGGACATTCTGGCGGACCTTGCGCAGCCCCGGGGCCTCTCGTTCCGCCGCACGCGCGACGGCTACGAAGTGACGCGCCGCGCCGAGGCCCCGCCGCGCTGACTTTCCTACGCCCATGACGCCCCCTGCTCCCCGTCTGCGCTCGCCCGCCTGCCGCCTGCGCCCGCCTGCGCTTCCGGGGGCGCTGCTGATCCTTGCGGCGCTCTGCGCCGGGGCGCCGGCGGCCTCGGCGCAGCGCTATACGTTCGCCGTGCGCGCGGCGCCGCTCGATGAAGCGCTGGGGCGCCTGGCCGCCGCCACAGGCATTGCCATCACCTACGACCCGGCGCTCGTCGAGGGGCGCACGGCGAGCTGCGCACTCGGCGAGGCCGCCCCGGAAGAGGCGCTGCGCTGCCTCGTCGAGAGCGCCGGGCTCGACTACTACCGCATGTCCACCGGCACCTATGTGCTGACGCTGCCCGCCGAGGCGAAGCCGCTCCGGGGAGGGCTGGCGGGCGTCGTGCAGGACGCGGCCACGGGCGAGCCGCTGCCGCATGCGCACGCCGTGCTCGGCGGCGGGGGCCGGGGCCTCGTGGCAACCCGCGAGGGACGCTTTCTGTTTGCGGATCTGCTGCCGGGGCGCTATGTGCTGCACGTCAGCTACGTCGGCTACGCCCCGTGGACGGACACGCTCACGGTGGCGGCCGAGGAGCGCACCCTGGCCCGGGCGCGGCTTCAGGAACGCCCGATTGCGGCGGCGCCCGTCGTCATCGACGGCATGGCGGAGGCGGGCGCGGGGGCGCTGGGCGCCGAGGCGCTGCCGGAGGACGCCCCCGCCTTTCGCAGCGGCCCGGGGCGCGGCCTTTTCGACGCGCCCATGCCCGCCGGCGTGCGCCTGCACGACGCCACGGCGGACGTGCACCTCCAGGGCGGCGACGCCGGGGAGCATGTGTTCCGGCTGGACGGCATTCCGGTGTTTCTGCCCGCCCACCTCACCGCC
>CBDTTW010000329.1:0-1572 GCA_965363675.1 uncultured Rhodothermaceae bacterium | reverse complement strand
TTTCGTAGTTGGGCTTGGGCTGGTCGCGCTCGGCGTCCCACGCGTCGAGCGTGTTTTTGATGTCGTTGACGCCCGACCGGAAAAACGAAATCCCGACCGTCGAGCGCTCGTTGATGGGGTACGCCGCCGCCGCATAGTCGAACGAGACGATGCCGGCAAACCGTTCGACGTGCATGTAGGCGATCTGCGGGTAGGCGAGGCCTTGCAGCCCGGCGGCGTTCCAGTAGCCCGAGGCCACGTCCTGCGACAGGGCGACGGCCGCGCCGCCCATGCCGAGCGCCCGCCCGCCGACGCCGCCCGCGAGAAAGTCGGCGCCGTACTTGGCGAGTTTCTGACCGCTGGCCGGAAGGGCGAACGTCGCCAGCAGGAGGGTGAGCAGACCGGCTCGAAAGGCGCGTGGCATGGGATGGGCGGGAAAACGTCAGGACGATGCGGGCGGCAAGATGCAATCGGAACGCCGGCCGGACAATGCGAAAACCGTAACCCTCTGAGCGATACGCGCAGCCTTTTTTCGTGACGAGGCCGCAACGGAGCCGGGCCTGGCGACGTTCCCGCTCGGCTGCGCTGCGCGCGGGTTGTGGGTGGACGCCCCACGCTGCGGGGCTTGTCGTACGCGCGCCTGCGGCTCGCGCATAGCCGAGCCGTAACACTCCACCCGCCACCGACCTTCTCCATGTCCCTCGTCCTCAAGCCTGGAAAAGACCGCGCCCTGCGCCAGGGGTATCCATGGGCGTTTCAGAACCAGATCGCCCGCGTCGAGAACGCTTGCCAGACGGGTGACGTGGTGGCGCTCCACGCGCACGACGGCACCTTTCTCGGGCGCGGCTTTTACCACGCCGACTCGCTCATCGCCTTCCGCCACCTCACCGGCGACCCTGACGTGCCCATCGACCGGGTGTTCTGGGAAGCGCGGCTGCGGGCAGCACTGGCGCTGCGCGCGAGCTTTTTCGCAGGTTCGCAGCACTACCGGCTGGCGTACGCCGAGAGCGACGGCCTGCCCGGCACCGTCCTCGACCGCTACAACGATACGGTCGCGTTCACGACGCTGTGCTACGGCATGGACGCCCGCCGCGACGACCTGCTCGACGCGCTCGAAAGCGTGCTCGGGCCCGTGTGCGTCGTCGAGCGCAACGAGGCGCCGCTGCGCGCCAAAGACGGCCTCGCCCCACGGAGCGGCGTGCTGCGCGGCACCTACCCCGGCCCGCAGACGGTAGACGAAGACGGCGTGCGCTACGCGATCGACGTGCTGGGTGGGCTCAAGACGGGCTTTTTTCTCGATCAGCGCCTTAACCGGCAGACGGTGCGGCGGCTCGCGCAGGGGCGGCGCGTGCTGGACGTGTTCTGCGCCGACGGCGGCTTCGGCCTCCACGCGGCGCAGGGTGGCGCCCTGTCCGTCCACTTTCTCGATGCCTCGCAGGACGCCCTCGAGCGCGCCGCGCACAACGCCGCGCGGTCGGGCCTCGACGCGCGCGCGCTCACCTTCGAGCGCGCCGACGCGCTCGAGCGGCTCGGCGCCATGGTGGACGAGGGGCAGCGCTTCGACCTCGTCGTGCTCGACCCGCCGGCCTTCGC
>CBDTTW010000328.1:0-1582 GCA_965363675.1 uncultured Rhodothermaceae bacterium | reverse complement strand
ACGGGCCGCACCGCCCCAAGGTCGGCGCCGAGCTGCCGGCGGATCTGCTCGCGGAGGCTTTCGGGAAGCATAGGGCGGCGTTCAGGCGTGCGTGTGCGCGCCGCCGAGGCGCTCGCGGTGGTGGTGCAGGATGGCCTCCAGCAGCCGCGCCGTGCTGCGCTCCAGGATCTCGTAGACGCGCTCGAAGCCCTCGGGGCCGCCGTAATACGGGTCCGGCACGCCGTAGCCCTCGGGCGTCGCGTCGAACGAGCGCATGAGCTGCACCTTGTGCCCGTGCGCATCGTCGGCGTCGAGCGCGAGCACGTCGCTGAGGTTGTCCTTGTCCATCACAATGATCCAGTCGTAGCGCTCGAGGTCGGCGGCGGCGAACTGCGCGGCGCAGTGCGCCTCCAGCGACAGGCCGTGCTGCGCCGCCGTAGCCGCCATGCGCCGGTCGGCCCCGCCGCCCACGTGCCAGCCGCCCGTGCCCGAGGACCGGATCTCGAAGGCCGCCTCCAGGCCCCGGCGGCGCACATGCTCGCGGAAAAGCGCCTCGGCCAGCGGGCTGCGGCAGATGTTGCCCATGCAGACGAACATGACCCGGATCTTTGCTCCCTCCGGAGCGGCCCCTTCACCCATTTTGCATTCGGCTTGAACCTATCTTGACGTATCGTGCAGGGCCGCCCGCGCCGGGCGCCTGCCGTTCCATGCCCCGCCAGTATACGAAAATGCAGCCGACCGATCTGTTCTCCAGCCTTTCCTCGGGCAAGGGCGGTCCGCCCGAGGTCTACGCCGTCAGCGAACTCGCCGCCGGTTTGCGGGCCGCCGTCGAGGATGCTTTCGGCGACGTGTGGGTCGAGGGCGAGATCTCCGGCTACAAGAAAGCCGCCTCGGGGCATGCCTACCTGTGCCTGCGCGACGCCGAGGCCAGCCTGCGGTGCGTCGTCTGGAAAAGCTGCCGGGGCGTCTTTTTCGAGCCCGCCGACGGCATGCTCGTGCAGGCGCGCGGGCGCATGACGGTCTACGAAGCGCGCGGCGAGATGCAGATGGTCGTCGAGCAGATGAAGCCGGCCGGCGAGGGCGCCCTTCAGAAACGGTTCGAGGCGCTCAAGAAGAAGCTGGCCGCCGAGGGCCTGTTCGACCCTGCCCGCAAGCGTGCGCTGCCGCGCTTTCCCGAGCGCATCGGCCTGGTCACCTCCGGCGAGGGCGCCGTCCTGCGCGACATCACGTCGGTGCTGGCGCGGCGCTACTGCCTGGCCGAGGTCTGCCTGTGCCCGGTGCGCGTGCAAGGCTACGGAGCCGCCGACCAGGTGGCCGCCGCCCTGCGCCGCTTGAGCAGCCTGCCCCAACGCGGCGAGGCGCCCGTCGAGGTCATCATCGTGGCGCGCGGCGGCGGCTCGGCCGAGGATTTGTGGACCTTCAACGAGGAGGTCGTCGCCCGCGCCATCTCGGCCTGCGCCGTCCCGGTCATCAGCGCCATCGGGCACGAAACCGACTTCACCATCGCCGACTTCGTGAGCGACCACCGCGCCGGCACGCCCTCCATCGCCGCCGAGTGCGTCGGGCCGGACCGCGCCGAGACCGCCGCCGAGATCCGCCAGTG
>CBDTTW010000327.1:0-1593 GCA_965363675.1 uncultured Rhodothermaceae bacterium | reverse complement strand
GCCGCCCGAAGCCAGCGCGCCGCCGTGCGCGCCCACCCGGCTGCGGTGGTACACGTCCAGCAGCTCGACGGCCCACCCGGCCTGCCGGTAGGCGATGCGCCCCGTAAGCCCGCGCCCGCGCCGCAGGCTGCTGCCGGGGTACTCGCCGGTGGCCGCCGCGCCGCTGTACCCCCCGAACACCTGCATTACGCCCGGCCGCCCGAACAGCGCACGGCGGCGCTGCTGTACGTGCGACGCCTCGACGCGCTGATAGCCGATGCCGCCCGCGTGGTAGAGCAGCTCGGTGAGCGGACGGGCGCTCTCGAAGCGGCGCAGCCGCGCCGAGACGCCGAGCGGCCGCCCCAGCCGACCGGCCGCCGCCGTGAGCGGCTCCAGGAAGGCGCGCGGGAGCGCCTCGTAGAGCGGCCGTCCCGTCGCCAGGTCGGCATAAGGCAACCCCTCCAGGGTCAGCCCCACGGCCATCGGAGAGCGCCCGGCCACGGAGACGCCTTCGGGCCAGCCCGGCAGCCCGAACGTGTAGGCGAAAGCCCCCGGCAACCCCTCCAGCATCTCGGCGGCCGCGCCGTAGGGCAGGCGCGCCGGCAGCGAGTCGGTGAGCGCCGCCCCCACGAGCGGCGCCGCAAGCACACCCGCCGGCAGGAGCGGGCGCAGCGAGTCGGCGGAGGGGCGCCGGGCGCCGGCGAGCGGCGCCGGGCGCAGCGAATCCGCCGCCGACGAGTCCGCCGCCTGGCGCGCGGCGGCGCGGCCTGCCGGCAGGCACAAAGCGCAGACCAGAAGCGCAAAAACGGCTTTCATGGGGCCGGGAACAGGCCGAACAGACGGCTCTCCAGCAGCGAGAGCACCTGCGCCCGGTCGTCGTCGCGGTGCACGAAGTCCCAGCCGTCTACCTCCACGGCCAGCTTGGGGCCGAGCGCGTAGTCCTCGAACCACCGCTCATAGAGATCGTTGAGGCGCTGGAGGTAGTCGATGCGGATCATCCCCTCGAAGGCGCGCCCGCGCTGCTCGATGTGGCGCACGAGCGTCGGAACGCTCGCGCGGAGATACACGAGCAGCTCCGGCGGCGGCGCGCCCCCTCGCAAGGCTTCGTAGACGGCGCTATAGGTTTGGTAGTCGCGCGGGGAGAGCACCCCCATCTCGTAGAGGTTGCGGGCGAACACGTCGGCGTCCTCGTAGAGCGAGCGGTCCTGGATGAACGGCCGCCCGGCCGCCAGCGCCGCCTGGAGCTGCCGGCGGCGGGCCGTCAGGATGAACACCTGCACATGAAACGCCCACCGGGGCATGTCGGCGTAGAAGTCGGCGAGGTACGGGTTCTCGTCCACGACTTCGTAGAGGGCGTCCCAGCGGAAATAATCCGCCAGGAGCGCCGCCAGCGAGCTTTTGCCCGAGCCTATATTACCGGCCACGACGATATGCCGCACGCGCGCCGAAGCGGAAGCTGCCTGGTGGTTCATCTCGTCGCCGTTGCCCTGGGAACGCGCCATCGTAGGCAAGATACGGTGGCCGCGCCTCGATGCCACGGGAGAAACAGGGGCCGCGGCGCACTGTGCGTGCTGCCTGAAGCAGGGCATAAATGTTTCAGGACCACAAGAATCC
>CBDTTW010000326.1:0-1612 GCA_965363675.1 uncultured Rhodothermaceae bacterium | reverse complement strand
CGGGCTTCCGCGAAGAGCTGGAGCGCGCGCGCCGGCATGTGGCCGCCCCGCCCCGGCCGGCGCCGCCGGCCCCACGCTACCACGCGTAAGCGTTTCCCTTACAGCCGCCGGCGCTTAATCATTACGCCCGGCCGCACGTTCCCTACGACAAGTAGAGGTTCTCCCCCGAGCGATATTTACGACGTTAAGGCATTTGCTTTAAACGGCGCGCTGCGCCTCCCGGCGCAGCGCGCCCCGACGCGATAGCCCGGCCTTGCCCGACGTTCTCCGTATCCTCGTCCCGACTGATTTCTCGGCGTGCGCCCGCGCGGCGCTGCTGCACGGCGCGCACCTGGCCCGTCACTACGACGCCGAGCTGCACGTTCTTCACGTCGCCTCGGGCTCGGGGTATGCCCGCGAGGCGGCGGCGCGGGAGATGGAGAGCCTTGCCGCCGAGGGCCGGCAGGCCGCTACGCTCCAGGGCCTCCGCGTGCGCAGCCGCATCCTCCCGTCGGACGACGCGGCGCGGACGGCGCTGGCCTACGTGCGCGAGCATGCCATTTCGCTCGTAGTGGCGGGAGCCTACGGCGACGCTTCGGCCAAGCGGTTTCTTCTGCATGGCCTGGAACACATGCTGGCCGGCTCCACGGCCGAGCGCCTCGTCTCGGGGTGCCCGGCGCCGGTGCTGACGGTGGGGATGCGCAGCGGACGCCTGCCCAGCCTCGTGCGCCGCATCCTGGCGGCGGTAGATGCCTTCGCCCCGGATGATCAAGCCCTGGCCTATGCCCGCGACGCCGCCGACCTTTACGGCGCGCACCTGGACGTAGTGGGCATCGGCGGGCGGCGTTTCGAGGGCGCCGAAGCGGCAGAGGCGACCTTGGAGCGATTGGCCGAGGCGTGCCGGGGCGCGCCGGGGCCTGCAACCTCCTTTCACAGCCTCGGCCAGGCCGGGGGCGCGGAGCTAGGGGCCTTCGCGCGCGGCCGCGACGTGCAGCTCGTGGTGAAAGGCCCCGGAGTGCCGTCGCCGCAGGGCGCCTTCTCGGTGCTCTCGTGCCGCGGCGAGGGCGCCCGGCGCCGCAGCGGCGCAGTTCACCGGAACGTAGCCTAGCCGGCGGCATGACGGATGTCGTGTGGGGCCTTGCCGGGCCTGCTTCGTGCGAGCTTAAAATCAAAAGCTCGCGTTTCCTTGCAGAGGCGGCCCCCGCCGCCACGGCGGCCGAGGCGGAGGCCGTAATTGCGCGCATCCGGAAGCGTGAGTACGCGGCCACGCACCACTGCACCGCCTACCGCGTAGGCGACGAAGCCGCCGAGGCGCGCTGCGACGACGACGGCGAGCCCTCCGGCTCGGCGGGGCCGCCGATGCTGCGCCAGATCGAGAGCCGGGGGCTGACGAACACCCTGGTGGTCGTGACGCGCTACTTCGGAGGCGTGAAGCTGGGCGTCGGCGGGCTCGTGCGGGCCTACGGCGAGGCGGCGCGGAACGTGCTGGCCGAGGCGCCGGTGGCCGCGCGCGTGCTGCGGACGCCGCTTTGCCTGGAGTTTGCCTACGCGGACACCTCCCCGGCCATGCATACCATAGGGCGCTTTGACGCGGCGATCCGGGAGAGCCTCTACGGCGAGCGCACCCGGCTCG
>CBDTTW010000325.1:0-1633 GCA_965363675.1 uncultured Rhodothermaceae bacterium | reverse complement strand
CGTCGCCAGCTCGCCCCAGCCCTGGCTCCAGCCCATCGCATAGTCCCAGCCCAGGGCGCCGCCCGGCTCGGCCGCCCCGCCGCCCCCGCCGCCCCGGATGCTATAGGCTTTGTACTGGTAGTTCGCCATGTACGGCTGCGCCACCATCGCCAGGGCCAGCATACCCCCCGCCGCCAGCCACAGCGTGGCCGCGCCGAACGCCTTCAGGCGCCGGCTGCGCACGGCCGCCACGAGTTCCGCCGCCCACCACACCCCGACGGCAAACACCGCGTAGTACGTGATCTGGACGTGGTTGGCGCGCAGGTTGGCCGCAAGGGCAATCGCAAAGAGCAGCCCCGCCATCAGGCCGGGGCGGCGCAGCGCCCAGGCAAAGGCCAGCAGCAGCCAGGGGGCGTAGCAGAGCGCGATGAACTTGGTCTCGTGCCCGGCCACCAGCAGCAGCGTCAGGTAGGTCGTCAGGCCGAAGGCGGCCGCCGAGAGCACCCCCGCCAGGGCGTCGCGGGCGAGCACGTAGACCAGCAGGTACACGCCCAGCAGCAAAAAGAAAAAGTGCGACGTAGGCCACAGGATGCCCCGCAGCAGCCCCGGCAGCCGGTCCAGCCCCGGCACGGCGGGCGGATAGAGGATCAGGTAGGCGGGCATCCCCGCGAACGCCGAGGGCGTCCAGAGCGGCTGCGCGCCCGTCTGCTCCTTGGCCTCGATGAGGGTCTCGGCCATGGCCTTCCAGCCCACCACGTCCGAGGCGATGATCTGCTTGCCCGAGAAGTGCAGCGGCGCGAAGAACCCCAGCGAGAGCACGAGCAGCAAGCCGAGGCAAACGGCGTGGCGGCTCGCTTCGGGCAGCCGCTCCCACCAGGAAGCCGCCTCGGCGGGCTTGGCCGCTCGGGGCGCCGGACGGCGGGCGGCGGCCGCGCGCGCCGCTTTATTGGGTTGTGCCATAACAGACCAGTTGCCGCGCCGCGCCGGGCGGCGCGCGGACAGGGGAAGGAAACGGCGCGCTACTCGATGACCTTCGGCACGCGGAAGAACGCCTCGTCGGCGTCGGGGGCGTTGCGCAAAGCCTCCTCGCGCGTGATGCGCGCGGCGGCGGCGTCCGGGCGGTAGACGTTGCTCAGCGGAAGCACGTGCGCCATCGGCTCCACGTCCGAAGTGTCGAGTTCTTCGAGCTTCGCCATGTAATCGAGGATGCTGCTCATCTCGCGCGCCAGGCGCTCCTGCTCGGCCTCCGAGAAGCGCAGGCGCGCCAGGGAAGCGATGTACTGCACGTCTTCGACGGTAAGGGACATAACGCGTTTCGGTAGGGTTGCCGGGGCTTAAACTACGCACGTTTCCGCCGAAACCGTGCGCCCGAGCCCGCGCGGCGCGGCGCTCAGCGCGCGGCGGCGCGAATCATCCGGATGAGCTGGGTGGCGTCGTGCAAGCCGGTTTTGGGGCGCGGCTCGCGCACGACGCGCAGGCTCACCGGGCCGTCGTAACCGGCCGCCGCCAGGCGCCGGAGTTGGGCCGGCCACCCCACGGCGCCCTCGCCGATGGGCGCAGGCCCGGCCGCGCGGCCGCGCGCTACGGCTACGTCGCGGCAGCGCACGTAGGCCAGCCACGGCAAAACGGCCTCCAGGCCCCCGGCGGGGTCCTC
>CBDTTW010000324.1:0-1638 GCA_965363675.1 uncultured Rhodothermaceae bacterium | reverse complement strand
CGGCGAAGCCGTCAGCCTCGGCGGGGCCGCCGCGCTCCAGGCGGGCAGCTACGGCCTGCGGAGCTTCGACGCCGCCGCCGACCGCGCCGGGCGCCGCGCCGGGCTGAGCATCGGCGCCGCCGCCCACACCACCGACGGCATGCCGATCACGAACGCCGCCGGCCAGGCGGTGCGCGGGCGCGGGCAGGACGTGCGCACCGACTTCGAGCGGCAGGCCCTGACGGCCGCCGCCGTCGCGGCCGTCGGCCGCAGCACCCTGTACGCCCGCGCCGGCTACGACGCGCGCACGTTCGGGGCCTACCACTACTACACGGCCTTTGCCAGCGACACCGCGCGCGAGGCCACCTCGACGCAATGGGCGCAGGTGCGCCTCCAGGGGCCGCCGCGCGCGCGCACCACCTGGCAGGTGCAGGCCACCGCCAAGCAGCACCTCGACGAGTACACCTACAACCCCCTGACGCTCGCCAACGAGCACACCAGCCGCCTGGCGATGCTCCAGGCGCACCTGGCGCACCAGGCCGCTCCGGCGCTCACGCTCTCGGCCGGGCTGAGCGCCTCGGCGCGCGGCATCGACAGCAACAACCTCGGGCGCCACGACGACGCCTCGGGCGGCGCCTACGCCTCGGCGCGCTGGCTGCCCCTCGGCAGCCTCGCGCTCAACGCCGGCGCCCGCCTCGACTACGACCCGGTCTACGGAGTCGAGCCGACGCCCCAACTGAGCATCGCCTTCAACCAGCCGCTTTTCACCCTGCGCAGCGGCCTGAGCCGCGCCGTCCGCGAGCCCAACTACGTCGAGCGCTTCTTCAACACCACGCTCGCGCGTCCGCGCGGCCGCAACCTCGGCAACCCCGACCTCAAGGCCGAGACTGCGTGGGCCTATGAGGCGGGCCTGGACTTCTACCCGTCCGGCGGCCTCTCGCTGCACGTCACCGGCTTTCTCCGCGACACGGACAACCTCATCGACTACGCCATGCTGACGCCCCAGGACACCGTGTTCCTGGCGCGCAACGTGCTCTCGGCCCGCACCACCGGCCTCGAAGCCGACGCCTCGGTGAACCGCCGCCTCGGCGAGGCCCGCCTGACGCTCAACGGCACGTACACCTGGCTCGACGTGCGCCTCGACGAGGCGGACCCGCAGATCCGCTACAAGTACGTGCTGACGAACGCCCGGCGCATGGCCCAGCTCAACCTGAGCCTGAGCCGGGGCGCGGCGCTTTGCGGCGTGCAGGCGCTGCGCAAGGAGCGCCTCAGCGGCGGCGACTACGCGGTCGCCAACGCGCGCGTGGGCTACGGCCTGCATGTGGGGCGGCAGCGCCTCGCGCTCACGGCCGAGGTGCGCAACCTCTTCGACGAGCAGTACGCCGAGGTCTTCGACGCGCCCATGCCCGGCCGCTGGTGGCTCTTCGGCATGCGGTGGGCGCGCTAGCCCGCGCCGGCCGCGCGCCGGAACGATTCGCGCGCTCGGGCGTCCGCAATTTTCCCCGCCCCTCCGACCGCCCCGGCCCATGAAAATCGCCCTCGCCCAGATCAACCCCATCGTCGGCGACCTGAAGGGGAACTGCCGGAAAATACTGGAGGCCGCCCGCGCCGCCGAGCGGCAGGGCGCCGAGTTGGCGGCGTTCCCAGAGCACTGCGTGG
>CBDTTW010000323.1:0-1647 GCA_965363675.1 uncultured Rhodothermaceae bacterium | reverse complement strand
GCGCAACGGCCGGGGCTGCCTCGGGCGGCGCCTTGCCCGCGCCGGGGGCCGCCGGCGCAGGGGTGAGCTGCCACGCGAGGGGCTGCCCTCCGGGGTTGCGAAGCGTAAAGGTCAGCGTCGCCGCGCCGCCGGCGCCTACGGCGCGCGCCGTAGGGCCGGGCTCCAGGTAAAGCTGCGATCCTCCGGCGACGCTTCCCGCGCGCTGTGCGGCGGCGCGCCCCGCCCACGAGGCGGCAAGGCACAAGCCCAGGCATAGGCAGGCAAAAGAACGGCTCATACGGCGCCCCGGCGCAACACGGCTGACTCGGTGGAGGACAGGCGCGCGGCGGGGGAGCCGGGCCTGCAAACTACACGCCTCCGAGGCAATAAGCATTCCGATCCGCCCGGCGCGCGGCGAGCGCCCGAAAGAAGCGCTTCACGGCGCCCTGCCCTTCGGCGGCGGCGTCGGAAGGGGCCGAGGACTGCGGAAAGATTACCCGGCGCGGGGTAGAAACGAAGCGGCTATGGGCGCAACGCGCGCGCGAACGTTTCCAGCCGGCCGAGGCGCGCCGCAGCATCGAGCGAGGGGTCGTCCCAGAGGCGCTCGACCTCGCCGATCAGGGCGCTGCCCACGATGAAGCCGTCGGCGTGGCGCGTCAGGCGCCGGGCGTCCTCGGCGGTGCGGATGCCGAACCCCACGAGCAGCGGGTTGCGTTGCACGCGCGTGCGGGCGTGCGCCAGGTACCGTTCGACGGCCCCCACTTCGCCCAGCCCCGTCCCCGTCAGGCCCGTGACCGAGACGGCGTAGACGAAGCCCGTCGCCCGGCGGTCGATCTCCTCGATGCGCGCGTCGGGGGACGTAGGGGCGATCAGGTAGACCAGTTCAAGGCCCGCCCCGGCGGCGGCGGCTTCCAGGCGCGCGCCTTCCTCGGGCGGCGCGTCCGGCAGGATCAGGCCGCTCACCCCGGCGGCGGCGGCGTCCGTGCAGAAGCGCTCCAGGCCGTAGTACAGCACCGGGTTGATGTACCCCATCAGCAGCAGCGGCTTCTCGACGCGCGCGCGGAACGCCTCGGCGGTGCGCAGCGTGTCGGTCATGCGGATGCCGTGCGCCAGGGCGCGGGCGCTGCTGCGCTGAATGGGCAGCCCCTCCGCGAGCGGATCGGAGAACGGCATGCCCAGTTCGATAAAGTCGGCGTGCGCCCCGACGGCCTCCAGGATGCCGAGCGTGGCGGCAGGCTCCGGAAAGCCGCTCGTCAGGAAAAGGCCCATGGCCTTCTCGCCGCGCGCGCGCACGTCCTGAAGGCTGCGGTGGACGGAAAGGTTCATGCGGGCGTCGGGTCGAGGCGTGCAGCCAGGGTGTGCATGTCTTTGTCTCCTCGTCCGGAGCAGTTCACGACGAGGACGGCCTGCGCGCCCAGCGTGGGCGCGAGCAGGCGGGTGTAGGCGACGGCATGGGCGCTTTCGAGCGCCGGGATGATGCCCTCGGTGCGGGCGAGCAGGCGCAGCGCCTCCAGGGCGTCGTCGTCGGAGGCGGAGACGTAGGTCACGCGCCCGGCGTCCTTGAGGTGGGCATGCTCCGGCCCGACGCCGGGATAGTCCAGCCCGGCGCTGATCGAGTGCGCGAGCGCAACGTGGCCCTCGTCGTCCTGGAGCAGGCAGCTCAGCGCG
>CBDTTW010000322.1:0-1665 GCA_965363675.1 uncultured Rhodothermaceae bacterium | reverse complement strand
GTCTCGCGCAGAATAGTTTGCAGGGCGCGCACGGCGTCTCCCCGGTCGCCTTTCGGACCCACCAGCCCCTGCGGCCCTACAGGTCCGGCAGGCCCCGCCGGCCCTACAGGCCCTACGGCGCCTGCCGGACCAACCGCTCCCTGCACGCCTTGCACGCCTTGAGGGCCCGCCGCGCCGTCCTTGTATACCTGTTTCCAGTTCGAGTTGGGCAGCGCCGGGACGCTGGCCGTATTGGCCGCCCGCGCCGCCCACGCCCAGCCGCCATAGTGGACCAGATCGCCATTCTGATACGCCGCCCCGGCGTCCCACTCGCCGCGCGGCGTCGTCCCCTGCACGGCCAGGTCCGCCGCAAGGGAGGCCGGCTCGACGATGGCCGTATACAGGTTCTGCTCCACGCTCGCGGCCACGTCGCCCACGAGCGCCTGGTACGGCCGCGTCTTCAGGCGCGTGGCCAGGTCGCTGTCGCTCGCGTCGAGGAACGGGATGCGGTCGTCCGCCATGAGCGGGTCGGTCGATACCGGAAGCTCACTTACCTTGATCTGCGCCATAGTCAAAGTTTACGCTTGGGTCCTGCCGCGTGAATGGTCGGCGACGGCGGCCCCTCAAGGCCGGCGTCGGTATTGACGCCCGAGACCCGGAATGCCCGGTGCTGGTCGGCGGCCAGCACGCCGGCGTCTGTCAGCGTCAGGTCCGTCTCCCCGAGCAGCGAGAACGGCCGGCCCACGCCGCTGCTGTGGTATACCCGGTAAGCGGCCGCCCGCTCGGCTGAGGCCCACTCAAGAATGCCTGTCGCCCGGTGATATACCAAGCCGCAGGGCTGCCCCGGCGGGCGCAAATCCAGCTCGTAGCCGTCGGCCAGCACAAGGGCGCCGCTCTCAGTGACGACCGAGAGGCCCGCTTCCGTCGAGATCTCCCGGAGAGGGTTACTCATGGGCGCCCTCCAGCCGCGCAATCCGCGCCTCCAGGGCCTCGCGCGCCCGGCGCTCCTCCTTGAGCGCCTCGACCAGAAGGGGCGTCAGCATTTCGTACCGCACGGTCAGGTAGCCGTCCGGGCGCACCCGCACCGCCTCGGGCAGCACGGTCTGCACCTCTTGCGCGATGAGGCCGATGTCGGCCTGCCCCGGCTCTAGGCCCAGCGCGTTCCAGCGGAAGCGGCAGCCGGTGACCTCTTGGAGCATATCCAGCGCCCCCTCCAGCGGCTGCACGTCTTCCTTCATGCGCGCGTCCGAGGCGCCCTGCGTGAGCGTGCCCGTGAGCGTGGCATTGCCCGCGCCCGTAATCCAGAAGCGGTTGTTGCCTTTGTTGTTGCAGAACAGCTCGCCGTTGTTGTTCTGCCCCACGGCCCACCAGTTCGATGCCTGGTACCCCGGGTTGCCCGTCTTCGCCTGCCGGAAGTAGATGACCGGCGCCGCGTTCGACTCATTGTGCATCCAGAGATAGGGCGTGCGCATCTCCTTGGCGGCCGCGTCCCACTCCATGTAACCGTCGGCCGTCGAGCCGCCCAGGCGCAACTTGATGGCGCCGTTCTCGTTGGCCCAGTAGTTGTTCGCGTCTATATACAAGCCGTGTTTGCCCGTCCCCGCCGCGTCCTTGCCCAGCCGCGCCGTCTGGCCGGCGGCGACCTGGCCGCGCACCGTGACGTTGTTCAGCTCGGCCGAACCGTCG
>CBDTTW010000321.1:0-1667 GCA_965363675.1 uncultured Rhodothermaceae bacterium | reverse complement strand
GGTTGACGTGCCCCACGTAGCGCCCGAGGATGCGCACTTCCTCGAACACGTCGGGCTTGATGTAGATGTTGGGATAGTCTTCGTTGGCCGGCTCCAGGCGCAGGCCCAGTTCGTCGTAGTAAATGTGCTTGAGCGACGTTTCGCCGTTGTAGAGCACCGCCCCGATGCCGCCGTTGGGGATGTCGTCGTCCATGAGCAGCACGTAGTCGCCGTCGTTGATGTCGGCTCCCTGCATGGACTGCCCGGCCACCCGGATGGCGAAGATGCGGTCGAGGTTGGGAAAGAGCGTTTCGAGCGTGATGGCGCCCAGGCTGGCCTCGACGGCCTCCTGCAAATGCCCGGCCGTGATGATGCCGCGGATCGGGATGCCGGCAGGGGCCGAGGGCTGCGCGCGCCGGTCCATCAGCTCGAAGCCCTCGGCGGTGCGGCGCAGATAGCCCTTTTTGTGCAGCGCCTGCAAGTTCTGCGTGACGCTGTTGGGCGAGCGGAAGTTGAAGTGATCTACGATCTCGCGGTAGGTGGGCCACACCCCCCGCGCACTCAGGTGCTGGCTGATGTATTGCAGGAACGAGTGCTGCTTGGAAGTCAGTTGTCTGCGGCTCATCTGCACCCCGGCGGCGTTTTCAGAAGCGGGAGGTCCTTGCCGACCGCGTGATTGTAAATATATATCTTATATGTGACTATTAGTATAACGCCCGGCGCTTCTTTCGTCAAGCGCCGCCGGATACTTTTAGCGGCGGCTCCGGATAAATCACAGGCTCTTCCATCTGGTGCATCACCTTCTCGACGCGGCGCCGGTAGGCGTCCGGCAGGTGGTATTTCAGGAAGCTCTCGACGAGCCCGAGCGTTTCCTGGTACTCGGCATCGGTCAGGTGCATGCGCAGAATCACGTCGGGGTCGGCGCGGCCGAAGATGGCAAAAGCGCGCAGGGCCTCGCGCGAGGCGCGGAGCGTGCGCGCCGGCGGGGCCCCCACCGGCACGACGGCGCCGGTCTCCAGGTTGAGCAGCCCGCCCTCGGGGGCAAGCTGCCTCACGGCCTCGCGGTCGATGTCGGGGGCGAAGCCGAGCAGCCCGGCCAGGCGCACCTGGAAGAACGGCAGCAAGTTCCGGAAACGCGTCTCGGCCTCGTGGAGGCGGTAGAGCGTGCTCAGCAGCAGGTTGAACACCGCCGGCGCGGGTTCCTCGTCGTGCAGGATGCCGCCCGCCATTTCGATGATGCTCAGCCCGACGCCGAGGCGGTCGAGGTCGCGGGTGAGGCGGTAGAACGGTTCGAGGTGGGCGGCCTCGCTGAGCATTTGCAGCGTCCGCGAGGGCTTGTAGTAATATACCAGTTGCACGTACGACATCGGCTGCAACGCCGAGCCGAAGCGGCTTTTGGTGAGCCGTGCGCCCTTGGCCAGCACGGAGATCTTGCCGTGCTTCCGCGTGAGCACGGTCACGATGAGGCTGGTTTCGCCGTACTTGAGCGTGCGCAGCACGATGGCGTCGGAGCGGACGATCATGGGGCGGGCGGCGGTTTTTTAGGGGCCGGAGGCGGGCGTGCGAGGCGGCGGCGTCGTAATTTGGCGGGTGCGCATCCCTTTGCATAAACGCCCGCCGGACTGAAAAGTGTCTGCTCCCGCGCCCCCGCCTGCTGCTCCGAGGCCGCCCTCTCCGGCGGCGCGGCT
>CBDTTW010000320.1:0-1669 GCA_965363675.1 uncultured Rhodothermaceae bacterium | reverse complement strand
GAAAGGAACCGTTAAGTGGTTCAACGACGGCAAAGGCTACGGCTTTATCACCCCGGAAGACGGCGGCAAGGACCTGTTCGTCCATCATTCGGAAATCTCCGCCGAGGGCTTCCGCAGCCTCCAGGAAGGCGACACGGTCGAGTTCTCCGTGGGCCAGAGCCCGAAAGGCCCGAACGCGCAGGAAGTGACGAAAGTCTGACCTGAGCGCTTGGCGACCAAGCATTTTCAAAAAAGCCTCTGCCTGACGCAGGGGCTTTTTTGCGTTTGGGCCCTACGGCCACGAGAAACCCGGGGCATAGTACAGCCCCGTCCGCGTGAGCAGGTACATGCCCTCGGGGCCGGCGGCGGCGTCCACGAGCGGGTCCGGCGCCGGCGAGGCAGCGGACGCGACGGCGCCGCCGGGGCGCAGCAGCACCAGGGCCTCGGGCAGCACGGCGAACGCTTCCGCGCCCCGCCGCCGCACGGCCTGCACGGCCGCGCCTACCGGGTAGGTGTGCATCCACGCGCCGAAGGCGTCGTAGCGCACGACGGCCCCGCGCCCACGGTCGGCCACGTATACGCCCGCCTCGGGGACTACGGCGAGCGCGATCGGCTCCTGAAGCGCCTCCTGCGGCCGCCCGGCGGGGCCTGCGAAAACGGCGCCTCCCGCCGCGCGGCCCACGCGGCGCACCGTCCGGCTGAGCGCTTCGATCACGTACACCTCGTCGCTGGAGACGGACGCCACAGCTATGGGGCGGCCCGTCCCGTAGCCCTCCCCGGCGGCCTCCAGCGCATCGCTGTGCACGGGGGCGGCCCCTACGAAGGCGTAATCGCGCGAGAAGTATTGCAGGCGGCCGTTGCCGGCATCGGCTACGACCAGCAGCAGCCCGTTCGTCGGGTCGATGGCGGCCGGGTCGTCGAACTGCCCGCTCTCGGCGCCCGGCCCTCCGACGACGGCGAGCGGCAAGCCGCGCCCATCGAGCACGACCACGGCGTCGCGGCCCGCGTCCACGACGTAGACGCGCCCCGCCGGGTCTACGGCAAGGGCGCGGGCGTCCAGGAAACTCGCTATAGGCGAAAGCGGCTCCTGCGCCGCCGCCGGAGCCGCCGACAGGCACAACAGCAGCAGCGCGCCGGCGCGCCTACGCCACCACGCCCATATGCACAAGGCCCCGACGCCCGATGTCCCGGCGGTGCTGCATCCCATCGAAATGCACCTTTTCTACGGCCGCGTACGCCTGTTGCAGCGCCGCCGGCAAGTCCTCGCCCATGCCCGTCAGGCCCAGCACACGGCCTCCGGCCGTGCGCGCAGCTCCATCGGCGTCGCGGACGGTTCCGGCGTGGAACACGAGCGCATGGCGCGCCGCCGCCTCCAGGCCCGTGATGAGCGCCCCCCGCTCGTAGGGGCCGGGGTAGCCCGGCGCCGCCAGCACGACGCACGCGGCGGCGCCCGCTTCGGCCCGCACCGGCACCCGCTCCAGCTCGCCGTGCGCCGTCGCCAGCATCAGCTCCAGAAAGTCCGTTTGCAACAGCGGCAGCACGGCTTGCGCCTCCGGATCGCCCAGGCGGCAGTTGAACTCGATGACGCGCGGCCCCTCGGGCGTAACCATGAGCCCGCAGTACAGAAAGCCGGTGTACGCGGCCCCCTCGTGCAGCATGCCCGCCAGCACCGGCTCGACGACGCGGCGGG
>CBDTTW010000319.1:0-1721 GCA_965363675.1 uncultured Rhodothermaceae bacterium | reverse complement strand
CCGCCGCTCCAGCGCTCCGGCCAGCGCATCGGTAAAGTGCGCGATGCCCCCCCGGTACGGGTAGGCAGGCCCCACCAGGGCCAGCCGCCGGCTCATGAGCGCTCGGCGGCGGGAAGCTGCTCCGCGATGTCGTAGGTGGACGTGCGCTCCATCGACGGGCGCACGATCATCTCGCCGAGCAGCCCCGTCGTGAACATCTGCACCCCCAGCAGCATCAGCAGCATGCCCAAAAGCAGCAGCGGCCGGTCGCCGACGGGCCGCCCGTACACCAGCTTCTCGACGCTCAGGTAGCCGCTGATGGCAAGCCCCCCCAGAAACGCGAGTGTGCCCATGCTGCCGAAAAAGTGCATCGGCCGGGCGGCGAAGCGCGTCAGAAAGGTGACCGAGACCAGATCGAGGAAGCCCCGGATGTAGCGCTCCAGGCCGAACTTCGTGCGCCCGTGCTTGCGCGCATGGTGCCGCACCGGCTTCTCGGTGATCCGGTGGTAGCCCTCCCACTTTGCCAGCAGCGGGATGTAACGGTGCAGCTCGCCGTAGACGCGCACGCTCTTGACGACCTCGCGCCGGTACGCCTTGAGGCCGCAGTTGAAGTCGTGCAGCGGGATGCCCGAGATGACCCGCGTGACGGCGTTGAAGAAGCGGCTCGGGATCGTCTTGCCGAGCGGGTCGCGGCGCACCTGCTTCCAGCCGCTCACGAGGTCGTAGCCGCCGCGCAGCGTCTCGACGAGCGGGGGGATCTCGGCCGGGTCGTCCTGCAAGTCGGCGTCCATCGTGACGACGTAGCGCCCGCGCGCGCGCTCGAAGCCTACGGCGAGGGCGGCCGACTTGCCGTAGTTGCGGCGGAAGCGCAGGCCGCCGTAACGCCCGTCGCGGGCGTGCAGGCGCTCGACGACCGTCCAAGAGGCGTCGCGCGAGCCGTCGTCGATGAACCACACCTCGAAGCCGAGCCCGCCGGATTCGCAGGCCGCCGCGATGCGCGCCGCCAGCTCCTCCAGCGACGCCTCTTCCTCGAACACCGGCACGATCACGCTCACGTCGGGCGCTGCGCCGTCGGCCGTCAGGGCCGGCGCGAGCGCCGGCGACGGGGGCGCGGCGCGCTCGGGCATCGTCTCAGACATCAATGGTGGCGTACTTGGCGTTGCGCTCGATAAAGCGGCGGCGCGGCTCCACGGCGTCGCCCATGAGCGTGCTGAAGATGTGGTCGGCCGCAGCGGCGTCGTCGATCGTGACGTTGTGCAGGCGGCGCGTGCCAGGGTCCATGGTCGTCTCCCAGAGCTGCTCGGGGTTCATCTCGCCCAGCCCTTTGTAGCGCTGCACGCCCAGCTTGGCGCCGCTCTCCGAACCCATCGCAATCATGGCCTGCTGAAGCTGCTCCTCGTTCCAGGCGTAGACTTCCTCCTTGCCCTTCTTGACCCGGTAGAGCGGCGGCAGGGCGATGTAGATGTACCCCCGCTCGATGAGCGCGCGCAGCCGCCGGTACAGGAACGTCAGCAGAAGCGTCCGGATGTGCGCGCCGTCCACGTCGGCGTCGGTCATCAGCACGATCTTGTGGTAGCGGAGGCGCCCCAGGTCCAGCGACTCCTCGTCGGTGACGGGCAGGCCCGTCCCGAAGGCGGTCACGATGTTCTTGATCTCCTCGTTTTCGAGCACCTTGTCCACGCGGGCCTTCTCGACGTTGAGGATCTTGCCGCGCAGCGGCAGGATGGCCTGGAAGTGCCGGT
>CBDTTW010000318.1:0-1743 GCA_965363675.1 uncultured Rhodothermaceae bacterium | reverse complement strand
GGGGCGCCCCGCCGGAGCGGCCTCCGCTCGGGCGGTCGCCCCGGCGGCGAGCGCCAGCAGCGGCGCGCCGGCCCCCAACGTCAGGAACTCGCGGCGCAGCATCGCAGCGCCTCGCTTCAGGGTTTCGTTGCGCATCGTCTCCTCCTCAATTCTTTTTTGCCCGGTCCGGGCGGCGACCCGAGCGGCCCCCGCCGGGCGCCGCCTCTGGTCTCAAGTGGTCTCAAGGTAGGCCGGGCGCCGCGATTTCTGATAACGGGATCCTGCATGATCTTTGCGCTATTCTCCAATAGCCAAACAACATAGCCCGGATCTGTTGTATCATGCTGCATATCCGAGCACCCGGCGTCAATACGGAGAAGAACGATGAGTCTGCACGAGGCGGAGCGCGAGGCGCTCCGGATGCGCATCGCCCGGTCCGAGCTGGCCGAGCGGATCAGCCGGGCCCTCCCCGAAGACGGGCGCGCCGAGCCCCTGGAGGGCCTGCATCTCTACCGCGCCGCCGCGCCGACCGAGCGGCGCCACGTTTTTCTGGAACCATCCTTCTGCCTGATCGCCCAGGGCGCCAAAGAGGTGCTCGTAGGGGAGGGCCGCTACCGCTACGACCCTTATCACTACCTGCTCGGCACGGTCGCGCTGCCCGCCGTGGGGCAGGTGCTGGAGGCGTCGGCGGAGCGCCCCTACCTCAGCCTGCGCCTGGCGCTCGACCCCGCCCTGGTAAGCTCCGTCCTGATCGAGACCGGGCGCCTCGCGCCGCGAAGCCGCAGCACGGGCGCCTCGGCCGTTGACGTAAGCCCTATCGGGACCGACTTGCTCGACGCCGTCGTGCGCCTCGTGCGCCTCGTCGAGACCCCCGCCGAGGCCCCCGTGCTCCGCCCCCTCCTTACCCGCGAGATCGTCTACCGCCTACTCGTGGGCGCCCAGGGCGAACGCCTCCGCCACCTGGCCGTTTTGGGCGGGCATCGCGGCCGCATCGCCCGCGCGACGGCGCGCCTCCAGGAAGACTTCGACCAGCCGCTGCGCATGGAGCGCCTCGCCGAGGACCTCGGCATGAGCGTCTCCAGCTTCCACCACCACTTCAAGGCCGTCACCGGCATGACCCCGGTCGGCTTCCAAAAGCAGTTGCGCCTGCAGGAAGCCCGCCGCCTGCTGCTCGGCGAAGACCTCGACGCCGCGGCGGCGGGCCGCCGCGTCGGCTACGACAACGCCTCGCACTTCAGCCGCGAGTACAAGCGCCTCTTCGGCCGCCCCCCGATGCGCGACGCCGCCCGCCTGCGCCCGCCCGCCCGCCCCTAGCCCGACCGGCGGCGCGCCGGGGCAGGTCACCGAAAGCTGCTATTTCAAAAGCATCGGCTAGGGTTCCCTCCGGCCTCCAGCCGGGAAAACAGTTTTTCAGCTTCGTTGATCGTAAGGTCTCCACAGCCGGAGGCATCCTCAGCCGGAGGCATCCTCGTTGCTGCGGCAAGTGCGATTTGCGCCTCCACGGGAAATGCTCCCCGCGTAGGCGGGGCCACCGACGGCGGCGATGTAACGAATCTCGTGGGTCCGGGTCTATCCCCGCGTAGGCGGAGCCACCGTCTTATCGCCAAACTACCGCGCCCCCTGTGTGGGACTGTAGCAGGATTCTATGTCATAAAACCGACTCCCCCGGCTTCAGTGCCGGCCGCTCGTAGCTCGTGCGGAAGGATCCGCTAGAGTGTGTCATGCACTTGAGGCAAGAAGTGGGATCACCCTTGCCAGCATAAT
>CBDTTW010000317.1:0-1789 GCA_965363675.1 uncultured Rhodothermaceae bacterium | reverse complement strand
TGCGCCGGGCTCTCGTGCGCCGGCTTGCAGCAGCGTTCGGCCCCGGCGCGCATCGGCAGCGAGCTCGACTACCGGCAGCGCCTGATCGAGGAGCGCATCATGCACGGCAAACAGCCGGAGATCACCAGCGATTTCCTGCTGGCAGGCCTCACCCTCGACCCGCAGCGCCGGCGCCGGTTCACCAACTTCAGCGGCGACCAGTCGGGACGCTATCTGTCGGCGCTCTCGCAGGTGGACGCCCAGGATAACCCGGTCGATTTGCACCAACTGGCGGCGGACATCGTCGGCGCCCAGAAAGCCGACGGGCGCTTCGGGGCCGACTCGCTGGTGTTCGAGGCGAAGGCGATGCAGGGGCCGCACATGGCGCTGCTCTGGGGCAACGGCCGGTTGCTCACCGGGCTGCTGGACTACTACGCGCGCTATCCTGAAAAAACGAGCGCGCTCGAAGCGGCCAAAAAGCTTGGGGCGTTTCTGATGGGCGTCGCCGATGCCGCCTCGCAGCCGGCGGTGATCGACCGGTTCAAGACGATGGGCGCCCTCGGGTTTATCTGTTTCACGCAGATCACCGAGGGCATGGTAAAGCTATACGAGCATACCGGCGACCAGCGCTATCTGGCGGCCGCCGAGCACATCTACCCGCTGCTTCCGGAGCCAGGCAACCAGCACAGCCACGGCTACCTGAATACCCTGCGCGGCGTCGTCATGCTTTACGAGGCTACCCGAAACCCGAAACACCTGGCGTATGCCGAAGAAGCCTTCGAGAAGATCGTCGGCGGCGACGACTACATGCCCACCGGAGGGGTGCCCGAGTTCTTCGCGTACTCGGCCTCCGCCGAAGGGGTGCGCGACGAAGGATGCTCCGAGGCCGACCTGTTGATGTTCTTCTACCAGCTCTGGCAGGCGACGGGCAAGATGACGTACCTCGACTCCGCCGAGTACCTGCTGGTGAATCACATGCTGTACAACCAGTTTCAAACCGGCGACTTCGGGCATCACGAGATTGCGCGCGGCTTCGGGTTCTCCGTCCCGCTCGTGCATGGCCGGTCGTGGTGGTGCTGCAACTACCACGGCTTGCAGGCGCTCGTCGAGACGCGCAAGGTCGTCTTCTCGGCCGAGGGGCATCTGGCGCGGCTCAACCTGTTTTACCCCGCGTCGTTCGAGAACGACGACCTCGGGCTGACGCTGACCAAGGAGAAAAGCGCCCTGCCGACGTACGCGGTGCGGGTGCGTGCGGTAAAAACCCCCGAGGCCCGCCTGGCCATTCGCAATCCGCACTGGTCATCGGCGACGCGCCTTACGGTCAACGGCCGCCGGGTCGGCGCGGCAGAGGAAAACGGTTACCTGGCGCTCGGGCAAGCGCTCAAGCCGGGCGACGTGATCCGAATCGAGCTTACCCCCGTGCTGAAATTGGTGGACGCGCGCCGGCAGGAAGTCGCGCCCGGCCGCCCGGCGGTCGCAACGGTGGTATACGGCCCCTGGCTGATGGCGGTGGACGACGTGTACGACCCCCGTTTCATGAGCGAGCTTTCGCAGCGAAACGTGATCTACGCCGGCGGCCCCCCCGTGCACGCCGGTTTCGAGAGCGGCAGGATTCCCGAGGGCACGTTCAACCCGGAGGCCTATCTGACGTTCGACTATCAGCCCGAGGGCTACTACCAGGCCGCCCGGGTGACCCTGCGGCCGCTGGCCGAGTCGTCGCTCCAGCCGCCGTCGAACGTGCGCTTCTGGTTCAACGTGGCGAGCAAAGCCGGACGCTAGCCCCGCCTTGCGCCCTGAGGCGCGGCGCCCT
>CBDTTW010000316.1:0-1801 GCA_965363675.1 uncultured Rhodothermaceae bacterium | reverse complement strand
TCCCAGAGCACTGCGTGGCGGGCTACCCGCCGCTCGACCTGCTCGAAAACGCCCGCTTCATCGAGGCCGTCGAGCAGGCGCTGGCAGGGCTGGCCCGCGCGCTGCCCCCCTCGCTCGGCGTGGTCGTCGGGGCGCCCTTGCCCAACCGCAGCGGGGCCGGCAAGCGCCTCTACAACGCCGCGCGCCTGCTCCATGCCGGCGAGACCGTCGCCACGGTGCACAAGATGCTGCTGCCGACCTACGACGTGTTCGACGAGAGCCGCTATTTCGAGCCCGCCCACGCCTCAGCGCCCGTCGCCTGGAACGGCCTGCGCCTCGGGCTCCACATCTGCGAAGACATGTGGAACAGCGAGGCTCCGAGCGCCGAGGCCCCGCCGACCGCCGCGCCCCTGTATGCCTGCGACCCCATCGAGCAGCTCGCCGGCGGCGGCGTGGACGTGTTTCTCAACATCAGCGCCTCGCCCTTCTCGACCGGCAAGACGGCCCGCCGCCGCGCCATCATCGCGGGCATCTGCCGCCGCTACGACGCGCCGTTCCTGTTCGTCAACCAGGTGGGCGCCAACACCGAACTCATCTTCGACGGCGCCAGCGGCGTCTTCGGCGCCGACGGCCGCTGCCTCGTGAGCGCGCGCAGCTTCGAGGAGGACCTGATCCTGTGGGACTCCGAGGCGCCGCCGCCCCCCGACGCCTGCCCTCCCCGCGAGGACGAAACGGCCGACCTGCACGACGCGCTCGTGCTCGGCATCCGCGACTACGCCGCCAAGACGGGCGCCTTCACCAAAGCCCTCGTCGGCCTCTCCGGCGGCATCGACTCGGCCGTGACGTGCGCCCTGGCCGCCGCCGCGCTCGGGCCGGAGCGCGTCGTCGGCGTCACGATGCCTTCGCGCTACTCGTCGGCGGGCTCCGTCGAGGATTCGCGCCTGCTGGCCGAGGCGCTCGGCATCACGTTCCACCAGGTCCCCATCCTGCCGGCCGTCGAGGCGTTCACGCAGATGCTCGCGCCGATCTTCGGGGGCGCCGCGCCCGGCGTCGCCGAGGAGAACATCCAGGCGCGCAGCCGGGGCGTAACGCTCATGGCGCTCTCGAACAAGTACGATTACCTGCTGCTCTCGACGGGCAACAAAAGCGAAATGGCGACCGGCTACGCCACGCTCTACGGCGACATGAACGGCGGCCTGGCCGTCCTCTCCGACGTGTACAAGATGCAGGTCTACGCCCTCGCCGAACACGTCAACCGCCTTGCCGGCCGCGACGTGATCCCGCGCAGCACCCTCACCAAGCCGCCCTCGGCCGAGCTGCGCCCCGACCAGACCGACCAGGACTCGCTGCCCCCCTACCCCGTGCTCGACGCCATCCTGCACGCCTACATCGAGCGCCAGATGGAGGCCGACGCCATCGCCGAGGCCACCGGCTACGCCCGCCGCCTCGTGTTGGAGGTGCTGCGCATGGTGGACCGCAACGAGTACAAGCGCCGCCAGGCCCCTCCCGGCCTGCGCGTGAGCGACAAAGCCTTCGGCATGGGGCGGCGCCTGCCCATCGTGATGCGCTGGGACCGCACCGCCCTGCCTCACCTCCACCCCGACGCCGCGCTCACGCGCTGACCCGACGCGCCCCATGATTACCTACCTCTCCGGCCGCCTCGTCGAGAAGCGCCCCACCGACGCCGTCGTGGATGCAGGCGGCATCGGCTACCACGTCATGATCCCCACCTCCACCTACGAGGCGCTGCCGGCCGAGGGCGAGCAGGCGCTTTTGCACACGCATTTCCACGTGCGCGAGGACGCCCAGCAGCTCCTCGGGT
>CBDTTW010000315.1:0-1859 GCA_965363675.1 uncultured Rhodothermaceae bacterium | reverse complement strand
AGCGCGCCCGGTAGTCCTCCAGGGCGTCGCGGTCGGCGCCGGAGGCGCGCGCGGCGGCTTCGGCCAGGAGGGCGCCGCCTTCGAGCAGTTCGCTCTGAAGCTCGTAGGCGCTTTCAGAGGCCGCCACGCGCCGCGCGAACAGGTCCTGCCACGTCCCGAACCGGTCGAGCCACGCCGACGCCTGGTATTCCCATACGCCCAGAGCGTCCGGCGCAAAGCAGCCCACATACTCATCGTTGTAGCGCAGCGTAAGCGGGGCGCACTGCCGGGGGCCGCCCTGCGGGCCGAACGAAAGCTCGGCCATGACCTTCTCGTGGCCGTCCACGATAATGCCCGCCGTCACCTCGACTTCCTCGCCGACGGCCCGCGCAATGGGCCAGCGCCCGCCGTCGATCTCCGGGTCGACGGAAACCAAAACTACACGGGACCAATGCGAAGGAAGCGTGGACGTATCTGCGGGTTTGGATGATTCCATCTTAAAAGCGCGTTATATCTTGAGATAAAGCTCGCAGCCGGTGCGGCGTATCGGGTGGGATGGGTTAACTTTGCCCGGCAAAGCCGCTGGCAAGATACGCGCCCCCTACAGCGACCTTTGTTACGTTCGTTTCAAGAATACCGGCCTCGGCCGGGCCCCGCATGCACCAGATCGCTACGGTCGGGATAGAAAAAGACTACGCAACTCACCAGCAAACTAGTTATAGAGTTTCGCCGGGCCGGCCGTCCCCGCTTGGCGCTGCATGGGATGGGCTAGGCGTCAATTTTGCCCTTTACAGCGGCGGCGCGGACCGCGTGGAACTGCTGCTGTTCGAGCCGGGCGGGCGTCGCCTCGCCGCCGACCCGATTCCCCTAGGAGAACGCACCGGCCCGATCTGGCATGCCTACGTCGCCGGCGTCCGGCCGGGACAGCTCTACGGCTACCGGGTGCACGGCCCTTACCGCCCCGAGGAAGGGCGCCGCTTCAACCCGCGCAAAGTGCTGCTCGACCCGTACGCCCGCGCCGTCGGGCGGCCGCTCTCCTGGCACGACAGCCTGTTCGGCTACGAGATCGGCCAGCCCGCCGGCGACCTCATCCCGGACGGCCGGGACAGCGCGCCCTACGCGCCGCTCGCGGCCGTCGTGGACAACGGCTTCCCGTGGGGCGACGACCGCCCGCCCGGCATCTTCTGGGAGGATACCATCATCTACGAGACGCACGTCAAGGGCATCAGCCGCCTGCATCCGGACGTGCCGGAGCCGCTGCGCGGCACGTACCTCGGCCTCGTCTCGGAGCCGGTCCTCGAACACCTCTGTGCGCTCGGCGTCACGACGATCCAGTTGCTGCCGATCCACGCCAAAATCCACGACCGCTTCCTCGTCGAGAAGCGGCTGCGCAACTACTGGGGCTACAACACCCTCGCCTTTTTCGCCCCTGAGCCGGAATACGCCTCCGGAGGGCCGCTCAGCGCCGTCGCGGAGTTCAAGATGATGGTGCGCGCGCTGCATGCGGCGGGCCTGGAGGTCATCATCGACGTGGTGTACAACCATACCGCCGAGGGCAACCACCTCGGCCCGACGCTCTCGTTCCGGGGCATCGACAACCTCTCGTATTATAAGCCGTCTCCGGAGAGTGCGCGCTACCTGATGGACTACACCGGCTGCGGCAACACGCTCGACGCCGGCAACGCCTACGTGCTCCAGCTCATCATGGACAGCCTGCGCTACTGGGTCACGGAGATGCACGTCGATGGCTTCCGCTTCGACCTCGCCTCGGCGCTCGCGCGCGAACTCTACGAGGTGGACATGCTGGCGGCCTTCTTCAAGATCATCCAGCAGGACCCCATCCTCAGCCAGGTCAAGCTCATCGCCGAGCCGTGGGACGT
>CBDTTW010000314.1:0-1890 GCA_965363675.1 uncultured Rhodothermaceae bacterium | reverse complement strand
CCCCCCCGTCCGAAGACGCCGCCGAACCCACCGATACGGAGGACCTTGTCCCAGCCGCCGAGCCGCTCGAAGCCGCGAACCAGGCCGAGGCGCCGGAGACCCTCGAAACGACCGAAATCTTCGCAGAGCAGTCCGAAGACGCCGCCGACCCCGTAGACGCGCATAAGGCCCACCGCGCCGTCACCGACCTTCGCTCCCGTGGTCACCGCCGCTCGGCGCAGCGCCGCACCATGCGCCAGGAAGACGCCGCCGACGACGATGAGGACGAAGCGCCCGCCCCCCTGCGCGACAACCGCCCTCTCTTTACCTACCTCAAGCGCGACCAGCGCATCCTCGTCAAAGTCGTCAAGGAGCCTATCTCCTCCAAAGGCAGCCGCGTCTCCACCGACATCTCGCTCGCCGGGCGCTTCCTCGTGCTTGTGCCCCTGGCCGACTATGTGGCCGTCTCCAAGAAAATCGTTTCCTACAAGGAGCGCCGCCGCCTGCGCGCCCTCGCCAAAAGCCTGCTGCCCAACGGCTTCGGCGTCATCGTGCGGACCGTCGCCGAGGGCAAAAACGCCAAGGCGCTCGACATCGACCTCGGCCTGCTCGTGGACAAGTGGCGCAAGATCGAGAAGAAGCTTGCCGAAGCCGGCGAGCCTCCCGCGCTCGTCCACGAAGACGTCAGCCTCGCTTCCTCCGTCATCCGCGACCTGTTCTCCGAGGACTACGACCGCATCCTCATCGACGACCCCAAACTCTACCGCAACATCAAAGGCTACGTGCAGGCCGTCGCGCCGCAAATGTCGGCCGCCGTGCAAATGCACAAAGCCAAGAAAAGCATCTTCGAGACCGTCGGCATCGCCCGCGAGTTCGAGCAGGCGTTTGCCTGCCGCGTCGAACTGCCCACCGGCGGCTACCTGTTCATCGAGCGCACCGAGGCCATGCACGTCATCGACGTGAACTCCGGGCGCTCCGGGCGCGGCATGACCCAGGAAGAAAATTCGCTCCGCGTCAACTTGGAGGCCGCGCGCGTCATCGCCCGCCAGATCCGCCTGCGCGACCTCGGCGGCATCATCGTCGTGGACTTCATCGACCTGCGCGACGAGCGCAACCGCGCCAAGATCTACGACGAGCTCAAGCGCGAGTTCAAGAAGGACCGCGCCGTCACCAAGCTGCTTCCGATGAGCGATTTCGGCGTCGTCCAGATCACGCGGCAGCGCCTGCGCCCGAGCATCACCGCCTACGCCACCGCCGACGGTTCGCGCCACCCTGACGCCGTCGAGCCGCCCGCCCGCAACAACCGCAGCGAGCGCGAGGAGCGCAGCCGCAACGAACGCGACGAGCGCAGCCCCAAGGCCGAGCGCCCCGACCGCGGCGGCGAGCGCACCGACCGCGAGGATCGCGGCGGCCGTGGGGAACGCGGCGAGCGCAGCGACCGAGGCGAGCACGCGCCAAGAGGCCGCAGCGCGCGCGAGCACGCCCGCAAGGCCGAGCCTGCCCCCAGCCCGGAAGACTTGCTCAAACGCATGGAAGAGTGGATCGTGACCGCCAAGCGCCAGGGCGCCCGGCGCTCGGTGCGGCTCGTGGTGCATCCGTTTACGGCCGCCTTCCTGAACCGCAAGCTGCCCAACCAGTCTACGCGCTGGTTCATGAAGCATCTGGTGCGCGTGCACGTCGAGGCCGACGAGCAGCTCGCTCCGCTGGCGTACCGCTTCCTGGACCCGGCCACCGGCGAAGACCTCACGGCTGCGTTTACAAGCCCTGCCCTCTGAGGCCCTATGCTCCTGCTGCAATTTGCGCGCGCTGTTCTGCTGGCGGGTCTGGCGTGCGCGCTGGCGGCGCCGCCCGGCGCGGCTTCGGCGCAGCGCCTCGGCGCCCCGGACCCCGGCCGCCTCGCGGTGCAGTCGG
>CBDTTW010000313.1:0-1959 GCA_965363675.1 uncultured Rhodothermaceae bacterium | reverse complement strand
GCCATGATGGTGATGCCCTTCTCGCGTTCGAGGTCCATCGAGTCCATGACGCGCTCCTGAACGTCCTGGTTGGCGCGGAAGGCGCCGCTTTGCCAGAGCATTGCGTCTACAAGGGTCGTTTTGCCATGATCGACGTGGGCGACGATGGCGATGTTGCGCAGGTTGTGGTGTAGCATGGGGGAGTGTTAGGCCGGCGGGCGGGAAGGCCGCGACCGGGGAGAAAACGAAAGGGCGGTTCGTATCCACGAACCGCCCCACGAGCCGCAGACGGGAAGCCAATGGCGCACCCTCTTTCGCGCCAGCGCCCAAGATGTTCCGCCGCGCCTACCGATTCCCCTCGGGCGTGGGCGGGAGCGTCTTGAAAAACAGCCACATTGCACGGATTTCATCGTCGGTCAACTCCCGCGTGAGCTTCCAGGGCATCCACGGGTCCAGGGCCGAGCCGTCCGGGCGTTTGCCTTCGCGGAGGGCGCGGAAAAAGTCTGCCTCGGTCCAGGCGCCGAGGCCGGTGGCCGGGTCGGGCGTCAGGTTGACGGGCGTCTTCACCCCCGGAGGGCCGCCGGGCACGGGGCCGCCGGAGAACCGCTCCCCGTGGCAGCCGGCGCAGCTTGCGGCCAGGTACGCGCCGTACGCGGGCGTGACGCCGCGCGCAGGCGGGACCAGGCGCGCGGAAGCATGGTCGATGACGGCGGCCGGGAGCAGCTTCATCTGCCCCGTAGCGTAGAGCACGCGCCCCACGGGGCCGACCCGCGTGGCCGGAAGCTCCTGGTCTACCGGGGGCGCCGATTTGATGTAGGCGACCATGGCGGCGATGTCTTCGTCGCTGATGGTGTAGTACTCCTGAGAGGGCATGAAGATGACCGACTTGCCGTCCTTGCGGATGCCGTTGCGAATGGCGCGGGCATACTCGGCCTCGGTATAGACCTGCCCGAGCCCTCCCTTGCCGCGCGTCAGGTTGGTCGCCACGATGCGCCCGAGGGGCGGCTCGTCGATGAACACCTTGCCGCTCAGGTCCTCGCCGTGGCAGTCCACGCAGCCGCGCGTCCGCATGAGGCGCCGGCCTTCGGCAAGGTGCGCCGCGTCGGTCGGCGTCGGAATGGGGGTGGCCGCCACGGCATAGACGTTGTCTACGTCGCTGCTGAAGACGGCGTAGGCGGCCCCTACGGCGAGGGCGGCCACAGCCGCCAGGGACGCGAACGAGACGGCGGCCCATTTCAGAAACGTACCCATAGGCGTAACCAGGCAAAAGGCGGCCGATCGGGTAGGGCCGTCGGGCAGGAGGCTCCGCGTGCGGTTCACCCTCGGCGCGTGGGCGAGCGGTCTAGGGGGGCGGCGGGGCCGGCAGGAGACGGCGAACAGAGCGGCCTTTAGGCGCTTCGCTCTTGCCGCCTGGTCACCGCACGGCTCCGGGCGCGGTGATAAGTCGTTTATAGACCGGTCGGTACGCAATCTTAGCACCCTGCTGCGATAAGTGGGGCGCGCAGGTGGAGATTGTGTGAAGTCGCTTTCGGCGCATTTTTTTGTGCGCCGGAAAGAGTCGGCGCGTGCGCCGCCGCTCAGGATTCGCGCAGCGCCAGGCGCACCAGCTCGTCGGCGCCGCTGATCTCGGGGCGGTCGCGGAGCACTTTGCGGAGGTTGCGCTCGGCCACGGCGCGGCTCAGCCCGAGCTGTTCGAGCGCCGAGAGGGCGTCGGCGCGGGCCACATGGCGCGCGTCGCGGGCGTCGGGGCCGGACTCAGCGGCGCCCAGCCCGGCGAGGCGGTCGCGGAGTTCGACGATCATCCGGTCGGCGGTTTTGCGGCCGATGCCGGGGATGCGCGTCAGCCCGAGCGCGTCGCCCGAGGCGATGGCCTCGCGCAGGTGGGCCGGGGTCATGGCCGAGAGCGCCGCCAGGGCCAGGCGCGGCCCGATGCCGGCCACGCTGATGAGCAGCTCGAACAAGGCGCGCTCGTCGCGGCGG
>CBDTTW010000312.1:0-1987 GCA_965363675.1 uncultured Rhodothermaceae bacterium | reverse complement strand
GATGATGACCGGCGCGCCATCCTATGCCACGTATAAATCGACTCATTTTAGCGGCTTACGCCCACCGGCTTGAGAGACCGTTTACGTCCGCTCAACCCTCAATCCTGTCGTCCCGACCACAGCGCGGAAGCCTCGGGCTGCCTCAGCGGCCGCTCAGCCCTCGGCGATCTTCGCTGGGGGCTTTTCGTTTGCGCCCTCCCGGAGGGCGTTGGCGATCCGGGTGGTCCACCAGCGGCGGGCGCGGGGGTTTCGGGCCGAATGCTCCCATATCCGGAAGACGCGCCAGCCCTCGGCGCGCAGCGTCGCCGTCACGAGGCGGTCGCGGCGGCGGTTGCGCGCGATTTTGCGGCGCCAGTAGTCGGTGTTCGAGGCGGGGCGGCGCAGATGCCGCGGGCAGCCGTGCCAGAAACAGCTATCGAGAAAGACGGCCACCCGAGCGGCCTCGTGCACGATGTCGGGCTTGCCGTAGAGGTCGGCGCGGTTGTACTCCAGCCCCGTCAGGCCGCACGCCTCCAGAGCCTCGCGCATGGCGCGCTCCAGCGCCGAACCGCTCGCCTTGACGGCGAACATCGTTTTGTAGCGGTCTTCCGGCGTTAAATTGTCCATCGTCTGCGCAGGCAAGCGGCGGCGCGTATGGGCGCCCCCCGAAAGGTCTTTTACCGGACAACGCGAAAAATGAACCAGGAACTGCCCAAAACCGCGGCGGATTTCTTCGCCGGCATCGGCCTCGTCACGCTCGGGCTGAGCCGCCAGGGCTGGCGCGTGGTCTACGCCGTGGACTACGACGACGCCAAGCGCGCCCTCTACGAAGGGCACTTCGGCAAGGGGCATTACCACGTCCGCGACGTGCTGCATGTGGCCGGGGACGAGACGCCCACGGTCACGCTCGCGCACGCCTCGTTCCCGTGCACCGACTTCTCGCTGGCGGGCGCGCGCGGCGGCCTCGACGGCGCCGAGTCGCCGAGCGTGAACAGCTTCCTGCGCATCCTGCACGAAATGGGCGGGCGGCGGCCTCCTATCGTTATGCTGGAGAACGTCGAAGGCTTCCTGACTTCGGACAAAGGCCAGGATCTCGCCTTCGCCCTGCGGGAACTCGGGGCCCTCGGCTACGCGCTCGATCTGCTGCTCATCAACGCCGCGCACTTCGTGCCGCAGAGCCGCGTGCGGCTGTTCATCCTGGGCGCGCTCGGCCAGGAGCCGCAAGACTACCTTGCCCTGGAAGCGGCCCTCGAAGCGCAGCACGCCGCCCGCCCGGCCCGCATCGCGGCGTTCATCAAGCGGCGGCCCGATCTGCCGTGGCGCCTGCGCGCGCTGCCGCCCCTGCCTCGCCTTCGCACGCGCCTCGACGCGCTCATCGACGAGGCCGAGCCGTGGTGGCCCGAGGCGCGCACCGAATACCTGCTCGGCCAGATGTTCGACCGCCACCGCCGCTGGGTCGAGGAGCGCCGCCATGCCCCCGAATATCACTACGGCACGGCCTTTCGCCGCATGCGCCTGCGCGACGGCCAGAAGCGCTCCACGGCCGAGCTGCGCACCGACGGCATCGCCGGGTGCCTGCGCACGCCCAAGGGCGGCAGCGCCCGCCAGATCGTCGTGCGCGCCGGCAAGGGCCGCGTCGATGCGCGCCTGCTCTCCGGCCGCGAGTGCGCCGCGCTCATGGGCGCCGCCGACTTTAGGTTCGACCCGTCGATGACCCTCGGCAGCGTGCTTTTCGGCTTCGGCGACGCCGTAGCGGCCCCCGTCATCGAATGGATCGCCGGGACGTACCTGAACCCGCTCTGCCGCGAGCTGGCCGGGTGGGCGCCGGCGTCCCCGGCGCCGGATGCCGCGCCGCCCGCGCCGCCGGACGCGCGGCATCCGGCATGGCGCGCCTTCGAGGCGTGGCGCACGGCCGACCCCGCGCCGGGGCGCCTCTGCGCCGCGCTCGTCGGCCTCGACCGCCTCAAGGGGCTCGACCCGGCCGCCGCCCCGGCCGCCGTGAAGCAGC
>CBDTTW010000311.1:0-1990 GCA_965363675.1 uncultured Rhodothermaceae bacterium | reverse complement strand
ATCCGCCTGCAGTGGCGGCCGGAGGAGCAGGGAGAAGTGCTCGATCGCCTCGCCCCGGACCGCCGGGGAGCAGGGGGGGGCGGGGGGCCGCAACGAGCCGGTCGGGAGCGCGGAGGCTTTCCGGGAGCCGCAGGGCTGCTGCGTCGCCGCCGGGCGTAGGGCAAACGTGGCTTGCGGCGGCGGCGCAACCCGGATGCCCGGAAACTCGCCGCCGCTCCTCCCGGCCTTTCGCCGAAGACAGGGCGGATGTGCTCCTGGGGGGCCAGGTTGCCCCACGTCTGGGCCGCGTACGGCAGGGCGCAGTCCAAGGAGGCGTGCGCCCATACAAGGCGTCTCCGGTCCGGAGATCGGGGCAATCGCCGCGAAGCGGGCGGGCGTCACGGAAGGGCGCTGCGGCCGCCGTCATGCGCAGGCGTGTGGAGGGGAAAAGCGGGCGGCGTAGGGCAGGCGACGGCGTCGTAGGACCGCGCCACGGGACCGCCGCAGGGTCGCCGCGCAAGGGGGGAATAGCAGGATGCGGCGCCGAGCGCCCTTTCGGCGCGTGGGCGGCAGGCCGAGCACGGCGCTCCGCTTGGGCTCCCGGCGCATCGGCTCCGGCGGGCCTGTGGGAGGCGGTTCGACGAAGGAAGCTTCTAAAAAAGAGGCGCTGCACACCACGCGCAGCGCCTCGGCAGGCGAAGGGGTTTGCCGCTCCGGCGATCCGGCTAGCGGAGCAGCGTCAGCTTGCGCACCGCCGTGAAGTCCCCGGCGACGATGCGGCAGAAGTAAAGGCCGCTCGGCAGGGCCCCGGCGTCCCAGTGGATCGTGTAGCGGCCCGGAGCGAAGGGCGCGTGCGCCAGGGCGGCGACGCGGCGGCCCTGCACGTCGTACACGTCGAGCCGCACGTCGGCGGCGGCGGGCACGTCGAAGCGGATGGCCGTGGCGGGGTTGAAGGGGTTGGGATAGTTCTGGTAGAGCGCGAACGCTCCGGGGAGGTCGCCGTCGGCCTCGGAAGCCGTGCCGGGGAGGAGGGGGAAGTAGCGCGGCGCGGACCAGGGGCCGGGGCCGCCGGGGCTGAGGGCGCGCACGCGCCAGTAGTAGCCGGCGGCGCTCGGGAGGGGGCCGGCCTCCAGGCGCAGGGCCGTCAGCGACGAGTCGTTGACGACGGGGGCCGCAAACGCCGCCGTCGGGGCGGCCTGGAGGTGGTAGCGCGTCGCCCCCGGCATGGCCTCCCACGCGAACGCAACGCGGCGCGGCTGAGGCGCGCCCTCCTCCGGGGCCACGAGCCGCACCTGCTGCTCCGGCCGGGCGGGCGACGTGAGGAACGAGGCCGCCTGCGACCATGCCCCGGCGCCTACGGCCGTCGCCACGCGTACGCGCCAGTGATAGCGGCTGTTCTCGGCCAGTCCGCCGAGGGTGCGGCTGAGCGTGGTGAGCGTCGAGTCGTTGAAGATGATTTTGGTGAAGGCGGCGTTCGCCGACACTTGCAGATGGTAGGCGCGGGCCTCGGCGGACGCCTCCCACTGGAGCAGGGCGGCCGAGGGGCTCACGATGGCGTCGGCGAGGGGGGCGCGGAGGGCCGGGGCGGCCAGCACGCGCGTGGTGAAGGCGGCCGGAGCCGACCACACGCCGGGGCCGCCGGGGCCGATTGCGCGGGCGCGCCAGTAATAGGTCGTCGCGTAGCGGAGCGGAGCCGCAAGCGTGCTTTCGAGCGCCGTAACGGCCGAGTCGTTGGCGACGATCTGCCGGAAGGCGGCGTCGAGGGCCACCTGCACCTGATAGCCCACGGCTCCGGCGGACGCCTGCCATGCCAGGCGGGGCAGAAGAGGCACGTCGGCGGCCAGCGGGGCGGGCGCGGCGAGCGCCGGAGCAGCGGGCGCGAGGAGGCCGCCGGCGTTGTAAAGCGCGGGCTCGGCCCGCATCTCCAGGGTGTTGCCGTCGCGGTCGCGGGCCACGATGCGCAGCGAGACGAGGCCGTGCGGCGCCGTGGCGGGCAGCGCGGCGGTGTACT
>CBDTTW010000310.1:0-1994 GCA_965363675.1 uncultured Rhodothermaceae bacterium | reverse complement strand
GCGGCGTCATTTCATGAACCGGTAGCCGACGCCCTTGACCGTTTCAAGGTAGTCGCTGCCGAGCTTTTCGCGGATTTTGCGCACGTGCACGTCTACGGTCCGGTCTACGACGTACACTTCGCGGCCCCACACCTGGTCGAGCAGCTCCTGCCGCGAGAACACCTTGCCGGGGTGCGAGGCCAGAAAGTGCAGCAGCTCGAACTCCTTGCGCGGCAGGCGCAGTTCCACGGTCTCGCCGCCGTCGCGCCGGAAGACGAGGTAACGGTCGCGGTTGATCTCCAGGTCGTGCGCGCGCAGTAAATCCGGCGGCGTCTCGCGGCGCTGCGCCCCCCGAAGCAGGGCCTTCACCTGGCTGAGCAGCACCGGGATGGAGACCGGCTTGCTCACGTAGATGTCGGCGCCTACGTCCAGCCCGCGCACCTGGTCCTCCTCCTCGGCGCGCGCCGTGAGCATCATGATCGGGATGTTGCGCAGGTTGGCGTCCTGGCGCAGACGGCGGCAGACTTCCAGGCCGTCCATGCGCGGCATCATCACGTCGAGGATGATGAGGTCCGGCCGGAGCACCCCCGCGCGGTCCAGGGCCTCGTCGCCGTCGCGGGCCACCGTCGTTTCGTAGCCCTGCTGGTCCAGGTTGTACTGCACCAGGTCCAGAATGTCCTCCTCGTCGTCCACGACGAGAATCGAGGCGGCGGTAGGGTCGTCCATAGCGGCGGCGTGCAGGTCGGAGGTAGGGGGTCGGCAAAGATAACGCCGGGGGGCCGCCCGGCGGGTTGCCAAATCGTTAACTCGGCGGGGCGCCGCCGGTTCAGGACGCGCCCCGCCCGACGGAGAGGCGGCGGTAGTACTCCAGCGGCTCGCCGGAGGGGTGCGCCGGCCCGACGAGCGCCACGATGTGATCGCCGGGGGCCACCGCCGTGGCGAGGGCGTCCTTGCCCCACACGATCGAGCACTGCGACCCGCGCAGCACGAACAGCGGCAGCGTACGCTCGTCGGCGATGTCGGCCAGGGTGGCGCCCTGCCCCCCCGAGAGCGGCATGCGCAGCGTCGTGATCTCGGCGCCGCGCCGCAGGCGGTCGGCGACGAACGTGTACGTCGCCGACCCGTCGAACAGGTAGCGCTCGTGCAGACGCCGGGGCAGCTCGATGCCGACGCTTTTGCGCGGGGCGAGCTGGAACGCCTCGGCGCCCTCGAAATGGCCCGAAAACTCGCCTACGGCCTGGGCGTTCACCTCGTCGTTAGGCGTTAGGGCGAGCATGCGCCCGATGCCGGTCAGGTCGATCTCGTCGAGGGCGCCTTCCTCCAGCAGGTTGACCTGCTCGGCGGGCAGCCCCGAGGCGCGGGCGGCCTGGATGTTGGCGCCGTTCGTATCGACCAGCTTGACGCTCACGCCCAGCTCGCGCAGCACGCGCGCCAGCGCGCGCGCCCACGCGTGGGCCCCCACCAGCAGCATGCCCTGCGGCTGCAAATGCGCCAGGCCGAGCGCCCGGGCTGCCGGCGAGGCCGTCAGCCCGTAGACGAACACGGTGCCGAGCGTGATGATGACCGTCAGCGCCGGCAGCAGCCCCGCTTCCTGCGGCAAGACTTCGCCCAGGCGCAGGCTGAACAGCGAGGCGAGGGCCAGCCCGATCAGGCCGCGCGGCGCCATCCAGGCCAGGAAGCCCTTCTCGGGCCACGTCAGGTCGGAGCCGACGCCGGAGAGCACGACGGCCAGGGGCCGCACCACCAGCACCAGCAGCGCCAGAAACAGCAGCCCCCCGACAAACGCCGCCTGCAAATCCTCCAGGCGGATGCGCGCGCTCAGCACGATGAACAGCACCGACACGAGCAGCACGCGCACATCCTCGCGCAGCTCGAACGAGCGGCGGTCCGAAAACGGCGGCTGGTTCGTGAGCGCGATGCCGAGCGTGCACGCCGCGATCAGGCCCGAGATGGGCTGCAAGTTGCTCGCCGCCGCGTAGACGCCCACCACCACGGCGAGCGTGGCCGGGTTGTAC
>CBDTTW010000309.1:0-1999 GCA_965363675.1 uncultured Rhodothermaceae bacterium | reverse complement strand
TATCTTGCTGCAACCGCTTTTTCCGTTCCGCAGCATGTTTCTCTTATGCGCAACCTATCCGCCTTGCTGGGCGCCCTCGTGATCGTGGCCGCTGCGTGCTCGGGCGGCCGACCGGGCGCCGAGCCGGAGGCTGCGCCGTTCACGCCGCCGAAGCTCACGCTCGTGCCTGCGACGGAGATCAAGATTACCAGCCCCATCGGCAGCGACTGCAACCGCCCCTCCTTCTGGATCGGCGACGCGTTCTACCAGATGGTCGCTAACCAGCATCCGTGGCGCAGCAACGGGGGCGCGGACGTAACCACGGCCACGCAGTTCCAACTCGCGCGGTTCAACGACGACGATCCGAAGTTCGGGTGGGACGAGAAGGCGGGGTGGTACCGGCATGACATCAACACGCCCGAAGGCCCCACAAATACGCAGATGCGGTGGATCGAGTCGGTGTACCGCAAGCCGGATACGGGCGCGCTGTACGGGCTCTACCACCTGGAGGAAGGCCCCTACGTGCGCTGCCCGGCGCCCTACGAGCGGCCCTACCTGACCGTGGCGCATATCGGCCTGGCGAAGTCGGTGGATGACGGCCTGAACTGGCAGAACCTGGGGCTGGTGCTCTCGGATGGCGCGTTCCCGGTGACCTGCGAAAGCCATATGCGCTTCTTCACCGGCGGCGTCGGCGACCCGAGCATGGCGGTCGATCCGGAAGGGCGCTACGCCTATATCGTCTTCACCGACTACTCGGGCGACGACCCGGCGCGGCAGGGCATCCAGATCGCCCGGATCGCCGTCGCCGACCTCGACGCGCCGCTGGGCGCCGACGGCGCGAGCAAGGCTTTGCGCTGGCGCGACGGCGGCTATTCCGGCCCCGGGCTTCAGGGCCGCAGCCCGGCAAAACTGGGCCAGGCGTGGCCGGCTACGCCCATCGGGCAGGCGACGCCGCTGCTGGCGCCTGAGCGAAGCTGGCAGCAGGCGGACGGCGGCGGCTTCTGGGGGCCGTCGCTCTCGTGGAACACGCACATCGGCGCGTTCATGCTGCTGCTCAACAAGGTCTCCAACGGCCGCGACTACGACGCCGAGGGCAACTACATCACCTACCTGCCCGACATGGACGCCCCCTTGCCGAACCCGCGCACGCCGATCAAGCTCAACGATTTGCCGAACGGCCCGAAAGCCTCGTGGTACGTGCAGGCGCTCGGCGACCCGAGCATGAAGGGCACTAGCGCCCTGACGGGCCAGGACGCCCGCCTGTTCCTCAGCGACCACTCGAACTTGCTGCTGCGCTTCGAGTAGGCGGCGCCCGGCTACGGGGCCGCCTGCCGCTGCTGTTCCAGGAGGGCGCGGTACTGCTGCGCCGCCCGCCGGTGCTCGTCGAAGCTGCGGCTGAAGGTGTGGCTGCCGTCGCCGCGCGCGACGAAGTACAGGTAGTCGTGCTGCTGCGGGTGCGCGGCCGCGCGCAGCGACGACGGCGAGGGGTTCGTGATCGGCCCGGGGGGCAGGCCGGGGTGCAGGTACGTGTTGAACGGGCTGTCGATGCGGTAGTCCGCGAAGAGCAGCCGTCGCTTGCGCCCCTCGCGGTCGATGACGGCGTACTGCACCGTAGGGTCGGCCTGAAGCGGCATCCGGATGCGCAGGCGGTTCAGGTACACGCCCGCAATACGCGCCTTCTCGTCGTCACGAAACGCCTCCCATTCGACGATCGATGCGAGGATGATCACATCATCTCTGGAGAGGTTCTGCCGCCGTGCACCGGCCTCTAGCTCGCGTGTGTAGTAGTCGTCGAAGCTCTTCTTGAGGCGCTTCACCACCCCTGGCGCCTCGTTGAGCCAGTAGAACCGATAGGTCTCCGGTAGCATGTATGCGAAGAGCTGCCCGGGTTTCACATCCAGCTCCCGCGCCAACGCTGTGTCTCGGAGTGCTGCCTCAAAGGCCGCCGGCTCGAAGGCCATGAAGCGCCCGGCGACCGCAGCGATCACCTGCGGACGACTTCCCGGCGGAATTGTCAACT
>CBDTTW010000308.1:0-2059 GCA_965363675.1 uncultured Rhodothermaceae bacterium | reverse complement strand
CTAGGCTCAGGGCGCGTCGGTGCGGAACGGGGTCATGGGCAGCCCTTCGCGGTTGTAGACGTTGACGCGGTCGGGGTTGTTGCCCCACCCGTAGCGAACGGCGACGGGATCGGGCACGCGCGGGCTGCCGACGGCGATTTCGTCGCCCTGGATCGCGGCGTCGGCCCACACCCACGGCCCTTCGGCGCCGCGAACGGCAAACCCGCCCGGAGCGCCTCCCCGCGCCACGAGGCCGCCGCCTACGTGGTCGAAGCGCAGCACGATCCGGCCCCCCTCGCGGCGCATGGCGCGGTACACCGGCCCCGAGTATACCAAATCCTCTTCGCCATAGGCGACTTTGCGGGCGGCCAGCGCCAGGCGCGCGCCTACGTCCTGTTTGTTCTTCGGGTGGATGTCGCCCGCCTCGCCGATGTCGATGATGACGGCTTGGGCCGTACCCGGCAGGCCGAGCGTAGCCGTCTGCGACTCGCGGAGGACGGCCCAGCCGCTTTCCGCCGGCTCGGCGTCGGCCGGCATGAAGTTGGCAAGCTGCACCCACAGGAACGGGAACGCCTCGCCGCCCCAGTCGCGGCGCCACTGGCGGATCATCGTCGCAAACTGATCGCGGTAGCGGTAGGCGTCGGCGTCGCCCGCGTTGGACTCGCCCTGATACCAGATGACGCCCTTGATGGGAAAGTCGAGCAGCGGATAGATCATGGCGTTGTAGAGCAGCGTCGGGATCTGGTTGTAGTTCCCCGTCGGGGCCGGCTTGAGCGAGCCCACCTTGAACTTCCACGGACCGGCGAGCGGGCGGCGCTGCCCTCCGGCCTCGACCCACAGCTCGCTCGGGGAGCCCCCGATGCCGCCGCCGCCGCCGGTATCTTCGGCGCGGACGACGAGGACGTTCACCCCCGCCCGGAGCGCTCCCGGCGGCGCGGCGTACACACGCGGCACGCTGTAGGCCGCGGTCATCCCCCCGATGCGCACGCCGTTGAGGTACGATTCGTCGCTGTCGTCGATCTGGCCCAGCCCGACGCGCACGCCCGCCTGCGCCTCGGCGGCGGTCAGTTCGAAGGTGGTGCGGTACCACCCGACGCCGTCCATGCCTTCGTAGCCCGCCGTCTCCCACATGGCCGGCACGGCGATTTCCTGCCAGTCGGAGGCGTCCAGATCGGGGTCGGCCCAGACGGGCTTGCCGCCGACCATGCCTCTATCCGCCGCCGGGAGCGCGCCCAGGCGCGTCTCCAGGTTGCGCCGGACGGCCTCGGCCTGGCGCGTCTGCTCTGCCGCGAGGCCCGCGATGTCGTTCGGCTTCAGATCCAGCGCCTCGGCGCTCATCCACGGCTCGATGCGGCTGCCGCCCCAGGAGGCGTTGAGCAGCCCTATCGGCGTCTCGACATACTTGCGCAGCGCGCGCGCGAAGAAGTAGCCCACCGCCGAGAAGTCCCCGGCGTAGGCGGGCGTCGCCGGGCGCCACGGCCCGCCCACGAGCGTATCGACGGGCGCGTACGACCACAGGTGCGGAACCTTGAAGTGGCGTATTTGCGGGTCGTTGGCCGCAGCGATCTCGGCGGCGGCGTCCCGGCTGTCGCGCAGCACCCATTCCATGTTCGACTGTCCCGAGGCCAGCCACACGTCGCCGACGTACACCTCGCGCAGGCGCACGTCCTCGCCCTCGGCGCGGACGTGCAGCGTGTAGGGGCCGCCCGCCTGCATCGGCGGCAGGACAAGGCGCCACTTACCGTCAGGGCCGGCGGTGGTGGTGTAGGGTTTGCCGCCGAAGCTCACCGAGACGCGCGCCCCCGGCGCCGCCTCGCCACGCAGGGGCACACGCGCCTCGCGCTGCAACACCGCGCCGTCGGTGAACAGGGGATGCAGGCGAAGCTGCGCCGACGCCGACGCCGGCAGGAGAAGGGCGCAGCACATGAGGCTGCGAAGCGTATTCCGGAGCATGGGCCTATGCCGAGAGAAAGCGCCCGCCGCAGCGAGCCGTTCATCGAATTTTCGCCTTGCAAGATAGCACACGCCCTCCCCCCGTGCGCGCCCCCCGACGCCTGTTTTCCACGCCCTACCGCCGCCC
>CBDTTW010000307.1:0-2113 GCA_965363675.1 uncultured Rhodothermaceae bacterium | reverse complement strand
CGAGGCGCCCGCCACAAGCTGCACGTTCTCCGGGGCCAGAGCCCGCAGGCGGCGCGGAAGGCGCGTGCGGCTATGCACCACCAGGGGGCGCCCCCGGAGCTGCCCCCACGCCTGGAGCGCCATTTCGAGCGTGGGACCAGGCTCGCCCTCGACGAGCGCGGCGTAGTGCCCGCCCCCGCCCGCCGGCAGAGGCCCGGCCACCGGCGCAACGCCGGGATGCACCACCTCGGCCTCGCGGCGATAGCGTTTATAGAGGTGCTGCGCCGCCCATACGGACGTGGCAAGGTGCACGTCGGGACGGCCTGCGGCGGCGGCATCGGCCAGGCCGAGGTAGTGGCCGACGATGCCGGGCGCGGCCCCGAACGGCGTCTGCACGAGGCGCACGTGCGTCTGGGCGGGTGTGGTGCGCGGCGCCCCGGCGCTGCCGTGGCAGAGCGAGACGACGAGATGGTAGGGGCTGAGGTCGAACGACTCCAGGGCGAGAGGCTCCAGGAGCGACGGGTGCAGGCGCAGCGCGCGGGCGGCCTGCCCGAGCCGCGGCCGCTGCGCCTTCCGTTGGATGCCGGGCGCGCCTGCGCCCACCGGGTGCAGCGAGAACAGATCGGCCTTCGGAAGCGCATCCAGCACCTGGCGCAGCAGCGCCGCCGCCGAGGCGTCGCCGGGGCGGCCGTCGTAGACGACGGCGGCGCGCACCCACTCGGGCAGAGGCTGCGCCGCCGGAGCCGGACGCGGGGAGGTGGGGGTGCTCAAACCGTATACGAGTTGCATGCGCGCCGCCGAAGCAAAGATCGCCGAAAGCCGGATGAAAGGAGCAGGATGTGCCTTATGCTAAACATGTTACGGACTCCTCGGGCGCGACTCTCCCAATTGGGGCGCAAACAAACATGCGGCTTTGGCGCGCCCTCCATGCGCCGCGCTCGCGGCGGCGCATCTCCACGCTCCGGCGCCGGGAGGCGCCGCCCGGATTGGTCAACAGAACGGTACAATCGGCGGGTTGCCTCGGGGCGGGCGCGGCTCTACCATAGCGTAGAGACCTCGTCCCCCGACGCACTGCTTTATCCCTTGAACCTATGCTTCCCGAAAAGATCAGCGCCGCGATTGACCACCTGTCCGAAATCGAGCGCAGCGGCCTGGAGGCTTCGCAAGCGCTGCATGCGGCCGTGCTCAGCGGCGGCGAACCGGCGCGCAAGCTGGCCGACCTGCTGCACGGCGTCTGGCTGGGGCATCCGCTGCACCCCGTGCTGACCGATTTGACGATAGGCGCCTGGACGGCGGGCGCCATTTTCGACGCCCTCGCCGCGGTCACCGACAGCGATACCGCGCGCCGCGTGGCCGACGCCGTGCTGACGCTCGGCACGGCCAGCGCGATCCCGACGGCGCTGGCGGGCATGGCCGATTACTCGGGCGCGCCCAAGAAAGCCCTCGCCCCGGCGACGCTGCACGCGTTTGCCAACGAGATCAGCGTCGTGCTGTACTTCTTCTCGCTCCGCGACCGGCGCAAAGGGCGGCGCGGGCGCGGGGTGCTGCTCTCGACGGCGGCGTTTGCGCTCTCGGGCTTCTCGGCCTGGCTGGGGGGCCACCTCGTCTACCGCCACCGCGTCGGGGTGGACAACAGCGCCCGGCCCGAACTGCCCGCCGCCTGGACGCGTGTAGCGGCCCTGGACGACGTTGCGGACGGGGCCACGCACTGCGCCGACTACAACGGCGCCAGGCTGCTCCTCTACCGCGAGGGCGAGGCCGTCTACGCGCTCGACGCGGTGTGCAGCCACGCCGGGGGCCCGCTCGAAGCGGGGCAGGTGCACGACGGCAAGGTGACGTGCCCGTGGCACGACTCGGTGTTTAACCTGCGCGACGGCTGCGTGGTGCACGGCCCGGCCACGCACCCGCAGCAGCGCTACGAAGCCCGCATCGCCGGCGGGCAAATCGAGGTGCGGCAGCCCGCCTAGCGGAAGTGGCGCGCCATGGTTTCGCCGATGAGCCGGCCCACGTTCAGGCAGGCCGTGGCGGCGGGCGAGGCGGCGTTGCACACGTTTACGACGCGTTCGGCCTCCTTGATGAGGAAGTCGTCCACGAGGCGGCCTGCGACGGTCACGGCCTGGGCGCGGATGCCGGC
>CBDTTW010000306.1:0-2116 GCA_965363675.1 uncultured Rhodothermaceae bacterium | reverse complement strand
GGCAAAGGTAACACCCGCCTCCACCGAGTTCAACCGCGCCCGGCGCGGGGCTCAGCTCGCCGCGTCGTTGACCCAGCTCACGGCGGCGCGCACCAGCTCGCCGGCCGTGCGCAGGCCCAGCTTTTCCTTGATGGCCGCCCGGTACGACTCGACGGTTTTGACGCTCACGTGGAGGGCGTCGGCGGCCTCGCGGGTGCTGCGCCCCTGGCCGATCAGGCGGAACACCTCCAGTTCGCGGTTGCTCAGGCGCGCGGCCGGGGCGTCGGGGTGGGGGCGGCTCTGCCCGACGATTTCGGCGAGGATGCGCCCGGCGACCTGCTCGCTGACGGCGACGCCGCCGCCGAGCACCTGGCGCAGGGCCGCCGTGATGCGCTCGATGGGGGCCTGCTTCATCACGTAGCCCCGCGCGCCCGCCCGCAGCGCGCGCTCGGCGTAGAATATCTCGTCGTGCATGGTCAGCACGAGCACCGGCAGACCGGGGCGGAGCCCGGAGATCTGGCGGATCAGGTCGAGGCCGCTGCGCCCTTGCAGCGACAGCTCCACGATGACGGCCTCGAAGGGGCCTTCTTCCAGCGCCGCAATAGCCTCGTCGGCCCCGCCGGCTTCCCCGGCGACGCACAAATCGGATTCCCGGCCAAGGAGTTCCCTCAGCCCTTGCCGGACAATGGGGTGATCATCGACGATCAGGATGCGGGCAGGATTCACAAGCGAGATGATACTCCAACGGGTGGCAGACGACCGCCATCACCTCACGCAACAAACCTGTAGAAAGCATCAATATATGCCGCACGCGGCGCCGGGGCAAACCGCCGGCTTCAGGCGCGCGCGCCGCCGGATTTCTGCAAGGCCGTGTGCACCATGAGCAGCTCGCCCACGTTCTCCAGGGTCAGCACGCCGATGACGGCCCCCCGGCGCACCACCGGCGCCGTGGTGCAGCCCGCCTCCTGCATCTGCAGGAAGGCGGCGTCGAGCATCTCCTCGTCCTCGACGGAGAGGCAGTTGGGCCGCATCACGTCCGCCACGCGCGCCCCTGCGCCCTCGGCGGCCAGCGCGCGCAGCAGATCGGCCCGCGTGAGCACGCCGAGCACCCGCCCCCCCTCGACGACGGGGAAGTCGTGCTCGGAGCCGGCCAGCAGTTCGGTGATGGCCGCCGAGAGCGTGTCGTCCGGACGCAGCGTCGTGAAGCGCGTCATCATGGCCTCGCGCACGGAGACGCCCTCGCCGATGGCCCGCAGCGCCGCCTGCTTGGACTCCTGCTGCGCCCCGAGGTAGACGAACAGGGCGATGAACAGCAGGATCGGGTTGAACACCACCAGCCCGACGAGGCCGAACAGAATCGCCATGCCCTGCCCGATGTTGGCCGCAATCTCGGTGGCGCGCGCATACGGGATGCGCGTGGCCAGCAGCGCCCGCAGCACGCGCCCGCCGTCCATCGGGAAGGCCGGCAGCATGTTGAAGCCCACCACCAGCAGGTTGAGCCACAAGAGCGTGCGCAACAGGTCGGCGCCCGGCAGCGCCAGCAAGCTCGGGCGCAGCGAGCCGCCCGTAGCGGCGATGCCGAGCGCCAGCGCCGCCGCAATGACGAGGTTGACCGCCGGCCCGGCAATGGCGATCCAGAACTCCTTGATCGGCTCGCTCGGCAGCCGTTGCAGGCGCGCCACGCCGCCGATGGGGTAGAGCGTGATGTCGCGGGTGCCCACCCCGAAATAGCGCGCCGTGAGGGCGTGCCCCAGCTCGTGCAGCACCACGCAGCCGAACACGACCAGGATGATGCCGACGCCCGCCAGCGCCCCCCCGACCGGATGCCCCTGCGCCAGGTAAAACGCAAACAACCCGGCGATCAGCACGGCGAACGTCCAGTGCAGATAAATGCCGATTCCGGCGACTCTCCCAACCCTGAGGGCGTTTTTCATCGGCGCATGGCAGGCTCGTTCGGCGGCGGCGGCCGCTTCAGCGGCGGCGTGGGCCGCCCGGAAAGGTCGGTACCGGCGCCGGGCGGTTTTCGTTTTACCGGGTGATTAGATGCCTTCGCGTTCGCGTTTGCGGGGGTCTTCGATCTCGAGGACGGTGGCAGGATCGATCTCGTTGGCGGGGGTGACGCGGTCGTCGCTGTCGA
>CBDTTW010000305.1:0-2120 GCA_965363675.1 uncultured Rhodothermaceae bacterium | reverse complement strand
TGGTCGCCGGCGGCGGCACCGTCAGCCACCACCACGGCGTCGGCACCGACCACGCCCCCTGGCTGCCGCGCGAGAAGGGGCCGATCGGCCTCGCCGCCCTCGCCGCCGTCAAGCAGGGCCTCGACCCCGCCGGCGCCATGAACCCGGGCAAGCTGCTCCCGCCGGTTTGATGAAAGCGCAGAGAGCAGCGCGTTCGCGCGAGGATCTTGATGTTTGGCGCGAGCGGGCGGCCTGCGGGCCGCTCGCCGCCTCACAATCTTGATTCGCCGCCCGCGCCTGCCCCACGAATCTGACGTCCATTCACACGGACAAATCTCGACGGTGTGGCAATTAAAAAACACTCGCCGCCCGCCCGCCCGCGGGCGCCGCGGGAAGCGCCGCCCGGCCCGCCGAATTCCTCAGTAATCCCAATAGCTTGCGACCCGCAGCAGCCTGGGGGCTGCGGGCATCAGGACAGAGTTATGCGATCTTTCGCGGCGTGGTGGTGCGGCAAGAACAATACACGTTGAGCTTTGCGAGGGGGAGCAAAGGACCGGTTTCAGGGCGCCTTCGGGCACCTGTCGGACATCTGAAATTTTTCCCAAATCGGCCTGAAAACCCCGTCGAAGCCGTCTCCCGGCCGATCGGCTGGTCCGCGCCGTCGCGACTGCACACATTCGTCCGCGGCCCGACGTGGCCGCGGAATCTTCGGCTCCCATAATCACCTCATCGAGCCGCTGCGAATCCTCCGGCGGCGCACAAGAAACTCTGCTTCGAGGGGCTCCTCGAAGGAAAAGGACCACACCCCATGCTCTCCACCATCATCGTCGCCTCCACCCTCGCCTTCATCCCCAACTTCTCCGCCGTGCCCGTGCAGCAGGCCGGTCTCCTCGACATCAGCATCGGCGACAAGGGTGGTTCGGACATCGACGTCGACCTGGATGTCTGTCTCGACATCGACCTCGACCTCGACCTCGACTGTGAAGTGAAGGTCGACGCCGAGTGTCACGCCGCCTGCAACGTCGACGTGCACGCCTACTGCGAGGCCCAGGCCGAGGTCGACTGGGACATCGAGGCCTACGCCGAGTGCGAGGCCAAGGTGAAGGCCAAGTGCCACGCCGACTGCGACATCGACGGCTCGCTGTTCTGCGACGCGGACGTGTACGTCGGCGCCGATGTCTGCCTCGAGCTCGGCATCGACATCAAGCTGTGAGCCACGACGGCTCCCGCCACCGCGAGCCCCGCTCGCAACTCCACGGTCCCGGCGCCCACGCATCTGCGTGGGCGCCTGCGGCCGTTTTTTCGTTTGGGTCCTCGCCAGGGACCGGCCCATCCTGCCCGCATGACCGGCCACGGGCGCCCCAGCGCGCGCCGAGGTGCCCGGACGACGCGCTGTTGCCCGCCCTGTGCCACGACGGCGCCCATGCGTTTTGCGTGGCGCCTGTCTCCGCATTCATGCCTGTTCGTGGCGAAGCACGGCCGATCCCCGTGAGCCGCCCGCCAGCTCCACGATGCCGCCGCTCGTGCCCCGGCATCGGCGCCGTCTTTTCCACAAGAACAAAGACCGCCTCGCCGGCGAGCGCCGCCGGCTCGCGCACCGATCGCTCGCCGTGGTCGACCTGCGGGGCGCGAACCGGCGAGCGCCGCTCCGCCGGCTCGCGCACCGATCGCTCGCCGTGGTCGACCTGCGGGGCGCGCTCCGCCCGGTGTCCATCGCCGCAGAGACGCCGCGTCCCACGGTGACACGCCACCCGATGCAGCGCCCCTGGGCCGCAAAACCCCGCGGAGGTGGCCGCCGCCTGGACCGCGCGACGCCGCCGCCGGGCGCCCGCGCCCGCTTGCCTGCCAAACTTCGCATCCGCGGTCCCGTCGGCCCACAAACCTTACGCCGGGCCACAGGTGTCTATATCGACGGTGTGGCCTTTTCTCCACACCCGGCCGCCGACGCTGCCCAGCGCCGCGGGAAGCGCCGCAAGCCACGCGAAAACACCTCGCAATTTCAACCTTTTACGCGAACACGAACGGACCTCGGCCGCGACCTCGCGTGCTTGTTATGCGATGTTTCGAGCCGTCGTGGTGCCGCAAGTTCACCACACATTGAGCTTTGCGACGCGCCGAAATAACCGCGTTGCGGCAGCCTT
>CBDTTW010000304.1:0-2136 GCA_965363675.1 uncultured Rhodothermaceae bacterium | reverse complement strand
GCCGCTGCGCATGGAAAGAAACAATGGCAGGCGAGGCCGTACGCCGTGCACGCGCCGATGGCGTTACCTTAGTACGGCCTGCGCCGCGCACCCTAGCCCGCCCGCCGAGAGCAGGCGGCGAGGGTGCTTTCTCCCCCCGTTTTTTGCTCCGCGACCCGTATGCGCCCCTTCCTGCTGGGCCTTCTCTTGCTCGCCGCCCCCGCCTGGGTCGCTCCGCTCGCGGCGCAGGACCGCCGCCCCAACATCCTGCTCGTGATGACGGACGATCAGGGCTGGGGCGACGTGTATTCCCACGGCAATTCGAAGATCGACACGCCGACGATGGACCGCCTGGCTACGGAAGGCGCCCGCTTCGACCGCTTCTTCGTCAGCCCCGTCTGCGCGCCCACGCGGGCCAGCCTGCTTACCGGTCGCTACCACCTCCGCACCGGCGTCTCCGGCGTGACGCGCGGGCTGGAGACCATGCGCCCGGAAGAGGTCACGCTTGCCGAGATGTTCCGCGACGCCGGCTATGCGACAGGCCTCTTCGGCAAGTGGCACAACGGCGCCCACTACCCGAGCGACCCCGCCGGGCAGGGCTTCGAGGCTTTCCTGGGCTTCAGCGCCGGTCACTGGAACAACTACTTCAATACGACCCTGGAGCAAGACGGCGCGCCCGTCGAGACGGAGGGCTACATCACCGACGTGCTCACCGAGGCCGCGCTGGCGTTCATCACGCAGCGCCGCGACCGGCCGTTTTTTTGCTACGTGCCCTACAACGCGCCGCATAGCCCGTTTCAGGTTCCGGACCGCTACTTCGACAAGTACAAGGCGCGCGGCCTGGACGACAAGACGGCCGCCGCCTACGGAATGGTCGAGAACGCGGACGATAACCTCGCCCGACTGCTTGCCCGCCTCGATGAACTGGAGCTGACGCAGCACACCATCGTCGTTTTCCTTACCGACAACGGCCCCAACGGCGACCGCTTCAACGGCGGCATGAAAGGCGTCAAGGGCAGCGTCCACGAGGGCGGCGTGCGCGTGCCGTTCTTCATCCGCTGGCCGGGCCGCATCCCCCGGGGCCGCACGATCCGCACGCCGGCGGCCCACATCGACGTGCTCCCCACGCTGGCCGCGCTGGCGGGCGTGGCCCTGCCGGCGGGGCGGCCCCTCGACGGCCGCGACCTGGCGCCGCTCTGGCAAGACCCGGCCGCGGCTTGGCCGGACCGGATGCTTTTTCACCACCACAGCCGCCGCGACAGCCTGGAGCGCTACCCCGGCGCAGTCCGCACCGCCCGGCATCGGGCCGTGCGCTACGGCGAGGCTTGGGAACTCTACGACATGCTGCTCGACCCGGGCCAGACCACCGACCTCGCCGCCGCACAACCGGCCGTTGTCGAGCCGCTCGCGGCGGCCTACGAGGCCTGGTACGACGAGGTCACGCGCGGCGCGCTGGGCCGCCCGGCGATCCCCGTAGGCTACGCGGCGCGTCCGCTCGTGGAACTGCCGGCCCCGGAAGCCTATTTAGGCGGCGCCGTACGCTACTTCGGCAAGTCGGGTTGGGCCAACGACTGGCTTACCGGCTGGCAGCGCGGCGCCGACCGGGCCTGGTGGGAACTGGACGTGGTGGAAGCAGGGCGCTACGAGGTGAGCGCGCTTTACACCGCAACCCGGCCCGGCGCGCGCCTGCGCCTGGAGGTCGGCGGCCAGGTCATCGAGGGCGCGATCGAGCGGGGGCACGACCCCGCGCCCCTGCCCAGCCCGGACCGCGTCGCGCGCGGCGAGGTGTACGAGAAGGTGTGGGCCGCGCTCGACTTCGGCGCGCTGGCGCTGCCGCGCGGCCGCACCCGCCTGACGCTGGCCCCCGCCGCCTTCTCGGCCGACCAGGCGTTCGACATCAAAGCCGTGCGCCTGCGCCGCGTCGGGCCGTGAGGGCGCGCAGCAGGATGACGGTCTACCGGGATTTACGCATACCAGCGTCTTTACCCAGGTGTACGGCTAATATTCTTGCCTGACAGCTTGCACGTATGTTCTTCTTGCACTCCATTTAGGGCAAGTTGCACATACCCAACGTGTCAGGCAAGATTCCTGATGGCAAATTTCACCGTTTCTTCAATAATAGTTTTCACGAAATCAACCGATAATATAGTAGTGGTT
>CBDTTW010000303.1:0-2151 GCA_965363675.1 uncultured Rhodothermaceae bacterium | reverse complement strand
GCCGTGACCTCGGCGCCCCGTGCAGCCAGGTCCGCGCGGGCGCGTTCGAGCGCGCCGGCGTCGCGGGCGATGATGAACAGGCGCGCCTGTTCGGCAGCGAAAAGGCGGGCCATTTCGAGCCCGAGGCCGCGCGAGCCGCCCGTAACGACGACCACGCGCCCGGTGAAGCTGATGCGGCGCTGCCGGCGGAGCCAGCGCTGCGCCGCGAGGCCGCCGGCAAGCCCTGCCGCTGCGGCGACCGAAGCCGTTCGGAAAAAACCCATGCGAGAAGGTACGGTTGGTTAGTCCTGGGAAGCGGGCGGCGCGCCGGCGGCGCCCGGGGCAGACGCGCGTTCCGCGAAGTGCGCGTCCAGGTGAGGCTGAAGCTGTTCCATATCGCGGGAGACGCGCTCGTAGAAGCGGCTGTCGAGCGGGCGGCGGCGCGCGAGCAGGGCGGGGGCGGCATAGGCCAGCCGGAGGCGCACCTCGGCGCCGCCCGAGGCATGCGGCGTCAGTTGCACCTCGCCCTCGGCCTCTACGTCGGCTCCCGGAAGCGAGCGCCAAGCAAAGCGGCGCCCGGGCGTCTCGTCGGTGGTTTCCGTCGTCCACTCCAGAGCGAAGACCTCGGGCGAGCGCCACGTGGTGTGCCGCGCATCGAGGGCGTCGGCCGAGGCAACGTGCGAGGCCCATGCAGGCCAGTTGCCGAAGTCGCGCAGGTACGCGTACACGGCGTCGGGAGGGGCCGCGAGCGTCGCCTGGTGCGTGACGGTCGGCGCGGCGCCGGCCGCGTATGCCGGCGGGGCTTCCAAGGCGCCGGAGCGCCAGCCGGCATAGGCGAGCGCGCCGCCTGCAAGACTCAGCAGCAGGCCGGGCACGGAACCGCGCGAGAGCCCGTAGAGCGCCAGCAGTCCGCCGCCGCCGATGGCGAGCCAGCGCGGCGCTTCCTCCAGGTGCAGCTCGTGCAGGTTGACCTCGTCGGCAAAGCGTTTCAACATGTCGGGGGACGTGCTCATTGCGGTGAAGGCAGCGGTCTGAGGAAACGTTCGCTTTCGGCGTGTGCTATAACACCGCACGCTGCGCTTGGACTCCAAAGCGGCCAGGTATTGCACGGCTGTTACAAATTGATTTCACCCTTTATGAAGCCCGTCCTGATCGTCATCGACGTGCAGAACGACTTCTGCCCCGGCGGCGCCCTTGCCGTGCCGCACGGGGACGAAACGGCGCCCGTCATCAACGAACTCATGAGCCGGTTCGAGCACGTCTTGCTGACGCAGGACTGGCATCCGGCGGATCATCTTTCGTTTGCTTCGCAGCACGCGGGGGCGGCTCCCTACAGCCTCATCGAGGCGCCGTACGGGCCGCAGGTGCTCTGGCCGGACCACTGCGTGCAAGGCAGTACGGGCGCGGCCTTTCACCCGGCGCTCGATGCCGGGCGGGCAGAGATGATCCTGCGCAAGGGGTTCCGGCGCGAGGTGGACTCGTACTCGGCCTTCTTCGAGAACGACGGCCGGACGCCGACGGGCCTCGAAGGATATCTGCGCACGCGCGGGCTGACCGATCTGTGCTTCGCCGGCCTGGCGACGGACTTCTGCGTCCGGGCGTCGGCGGTGCATGCGGCGGCGCTGGGGTTCCGGGCGTCGGCGGCGCTGCCGGCCTGCCGGGGCATCGACCTGGATGGGTCGCTCCGGGCAGCTCTGGACGAGATGCGGCAAGCGGGGGTGCGGCTCTACGAGACGCTTCCCGATCCGAAGACGAGCGCGTTCGGAGAGAGTTGAGTTTCCGCCGGCTCGGGATGCAACCTTTCGGCGGATCGGTCCGTAGGGAGGATGCAGGAGGCCGCAAGCAGAACACGCACGCGCATCGCCTCCTGTTGTGTGTGATGTGTACGTATGCCTGAGCAGCGCCTGAAGCGCAGGGGAGTGGGGCCCCTGCTTTCGGGCGCTGCTCATTTTTATAAAGGGGCTCCATAAACGGCGAAAGGCTCTTTCTCTTGGAGAAAGAGCCTTTCGCTAAAGCCTCGGCGCCCCTGATTGAAGGGGTGCGCCTTCCGGCAGACCGGGATTAGAAGCCTCGGCCGGAGCTGCGCCCACCACGACCGGCATCGCGCCCGCCGCCGTAACCGCCGCCGCCCGAACGGCTGCCGCCGCCGCCGTAACCGCCGCCGCCGCCGCG
>CBDTTW010000302.1:0-2174 GCA_965363675.1 uncultured Rhodothermaceae bacterium | reverse complement strand
TCGAAGCCGCCGAGCCGGGGCGGCCGGAAGAAGCCTGCGGCCAGGCGTTCGGCCTCGGCGTCGGCGGCCGAGGCGAAGCCGTCGGCGGCCATGAGCAGGCCGCGCCACCGCGACCAGCCTTTGCCGCGCCCGGCGGCGTAGCCGATGCACCAGTCGAAGGCGGCGCGGGCGGCCTCGCGCGAGGGCGGCTCCAGGGCGGTGAGGGCCGCCTCGCCCTGAAAGGCGGGCAGCACCTCGGCGCAGACGCGCGCGGCCCACACGGGCCAGTCGCCGGCGTGCCGGGCGAAGGCCCAGCCGGGGCGCCGCTCTTCCTCGAAGTCGAGCAGGCCGAAGGCGCGGGCGTCGTCCCGGACGGACTTATGGTGGCCCACGACCATCTCCACGAGCGCGGGCCAGGCCGTTTCGGGGAAGAGCGGCAGGAACAGGAGCGAGGCGAGCTCGTGGCGGAACGGCTCGTCGCCGATGAGGTCGAGCGTGTCGTCCTTGGCTTTTTGCAGGCGTTGCTGAAAAACGGGGTGGCCCTTGCCGAGGTCGTGCAGCAGGCCGCCTTGCCGGGCAAGGTCGGGGTCGAAGCCCCACGCCTCGGCCATGCGGGCGGCGGCCGCCATTACGTGGCGGGGGTGCTCGGCGAGCGTGGCGCCGCTTCCGTTGCGGGCGCTTTTGGCAAGCAGCGGCGCGGTTTTCATGCTAGCGGTCCCGAACGGCGTTGCCCACAATCTCCAGGCGGCCCCACATGGGGCGGGGGGCGCCTTGGGCGTAGCGGTCGTAGCCGGCCAGGAAGGCGCCTTCGCCTTCGCCCGGCCGAAATTCGAATCCGTCGAGCGCGTCGAAGGCGTCGGCGGGCATGGCGCGCGGGCCGGCGGGCTCGGGCAGCACCACGTCTTCGTTGCGGCACAGGCAGAGGTGCTGGCAGGCGGCCCGCGCCGCGTCGGCGGGCTCCGCGAAGGCCAGGTGCAGCCTCGGTTCGACGAGCACATACCGCGTCAGGATGCCGCCGGCGGCGTAGGCGCCCGGTTCGAGCAGCGCGCCGCGCTTGCGGGGCATGCCGGCCTTGGGGGCGCAGGCCGCCCGGGACTGCGTAGCCTCCTGCTGGCCGCTCATGCCGCCGAAGGAAAGGCGATGCCGGAGGATCGGGCCCGTGCCGAGCTTGAGCGCCATCCCGGCAAGCGTGGACGGCGTCAGGAACTGCTGGCTGTAGGTGACCCCGTCGCGGACGGCCGTCCAGGGTTTGAGGAAGCCGAAGGGCCCTCCGAACGTAACGACATGCAGCATCATGCGAAAGGGCCTCCGTTATTCGAGCGCGCCGAAACAGCACCCGGTGAGCTGGCCTATGCCGACCGTCCAGGCAAAAGCCAGGGCCTCGGGCGTGCCGGCGATGTGCACCGGGCACTCGCTGCCCCGGTACTCGATGCCGTGGACGGTGAACTTGCGGCTGCGGGCGCGCTCATAGCGGCGGTTGAAGCGCGCTTGCGCCTCGAGATGCCGCCCTTCATACCCGGCGTGGCGCAGCTTGTATTGCAGGCTCCGCGTGAGGGCCTCATCGGCCTCGGGGTGGTCGTAGAGCAGGTGTTCCTGCGAGCCGTCGGGGCGCTTGCGGCGCAGCAGGATGCAGCCGTTGACGCGAAACCATGCGGCCGTGCCGAAGTCCGGCTCGGGGAGCAGGCGCACGCCGTCTACCTTCATGCCGAAGGCCACCTCAGGCTCCAGCAGGATGCCCTCCAGGATGTCGCGGGTCATGGCGTGCTCCAGGAAGCCTAGGGTCCAGGTGGCTCCGCGCGGAAAGGCCAGCCCCCGAGCGGCGCGCGTTCCGCCCTTGAGGAACGAACCGCCATAGAGGCTTACGCCTTCGTGGTAAGGGTTGTCCTCCCCGAACCACTTGTGCAGGCAGCCCGTCAGGGCCGACTGGTAGGAGTACGGCAAAGTGGCGACAGGAGGCGTGAGGGTCAGGGCAAGCTTCATCTCAGGGTCGGGGCAGCCGGTTTTGATTCCGTAGGGCGCATGCGCTCTCTAAGGGTAAACGGTTGCGGAGCAAAGGCACAAGAGCCGTTTTGTGTATGATTCTAGAATTATGCGTGCGCCGCCTGCCGGGCGGAGTCTTGCGGCGCAGGGCTGGGCTCCGTGTAGACCCTATCGGCTGAGACGACAAAAATTAAATTTCTAATTTTTAGTGAATG
>CBDTTW010000301.1:0-2175 GCA_965363675.1 uncultured Rhodothermaceae bacterium | reverse complement strand
GCGTCGGCCCGGTCTCGGGGGCGGCCGCCGTCGTCGGGGCGGTCGGCATAGCGGGGCATGCTAAACCTCCTGAAGGGTTGAGGGCAAAAAGCGCTTTTCGCAGCACTCAAAAAAGCGCCGGGCATAGGCCGCCCGGCGCAAAGATGTTTCCGTATGCGGGCGCCGGATCAGAGGGCGCGGCGGCGGAGGGGGCGGCGCGTGTAGGGCGCGGCGTCGGGCGCGGCGGCTACGGCGTCGAGGAACACGACCACGTCGCCGAGGTGAAGCGCCTCCACGGGGAACTCGCGGCCGTCCTCCAGGCGGACCACCTCGACGTGCTCGGTCTCGGTGTCCGCGATGAGTTCGGCCACACGCCCGACGGCGTCGCCCTTGGCGTCGATGACGTTCCAGCCGCGAATGTCCTGGCTCTCGTGCTCCAGCTCCCACTCGCTATCCTGCGATAAAACAAAACGTGCCATTTCCTGCTCCGGTCTAGGCTTGAAAAAAGGTATGCTCGAATAGGAGGGCCTGCGCGGCGTTACGGGGCCTCGCCGGCGGCGCGGGCGCCGCTTTCGGCCCCTGCCGGGCTGAGAATGGTGACATCCTCGTCGTTCACCTCCAGGAAAAGCGGCTGCTCCGAGGCCAGGCGGCGCGTCTCGGCTTCGAGCGGCTCGCCCGGAAGCTGGTCGAGGTACGACGGCTCGCGGAGGATGCCGCGCTCGATGCGCAGCACCTGGCCCTGGTTGATGTCTACGGGAGCCTCCTCCGGCCCGTCGTTGAGGATGGCGAACATGCGCTCGCCCATCTGCTCGATCCAGAAGCCCCGGTCGGAAGGCACATCCGGCACGTTGACTTCGGCGCCGTTGAGCGCCTGGCCGGCATAGGCGGTGGGGTTGGCGAGGATCTCGCCGAAGGTCGTTCCGACGGCGACGGCGATGGGCTCCGGCTCGCCCGGATCGACGACGGCTACCGGGTCGGTCTCTACGGCGTCGTCGTTGTCCATTGCGGAGAAGGCGATCCAGGCCAGGGCGCCGAGCAGCAACAGCCCGAGGAGCCACATCCACCAGGCGCCGCCTTTGTTTTTTGTTACCGGTATGTCTGCCATGTCCGAATCTCCCTTTAAAGCTTGGTATATTCCGAAAAGATAGCGTCGCCGAAGCGCTGCAAGGCGGCGACAGAAGCGCAATCGTGTTGTTAAACACGGGGCTGCCGTTAATGTTGGAATGCTTTGCAACGCTCATGCAACGGATTTGTCCGGAATATGGAAACCATCCCCTCGGCAGGCTCCGGGATCTCTTTGCGAGGGCTTATGCGGAAATCTGAAGGCGCGCGCGCCGCCGCTTCCGTGGCGCAGTACGTCGCCTCCCTGCCGCCGGAGACGCAGGCGGCGCTCGGGGCGCTGCGCGCGGCCGTGCGCGAGGGGTCCCCCGAGGCGACCGAGCGCCTGAGCTACGGGATGATCGGCTGCCGCCGCCACGGCCGCTATCTGCTGTACCTCGGCGGCTTCAAGAGGCACGTGGGGCTATACCCGGTTACAGCGGGGCTTGCCGAGGCGTTCGGCGAGGCGCTGGCGCCCTACCGGAGCGGCAAAGCGACTCTGCGCTTTTTGCACGGCCGCCCTTTTCCGCATGAGCTGGTGCGGCGCATCGTCGCCTTTCGGGAGGCCGAGGAAAACGCCCGCGCCGCCGGGGAATAGATGCCGAAGACGCAATACTACACGGCATCCAGCCTCGACGGCTTCCTTGCCGACGCGCAGCATGGCCTGGAATGGCTGCTTCCGTTTACCGGGGTCGGCGAGGACGACTACCGGGCGTTTCCGGCCGACGTGGGGGGGCCGGCGATGGGGGCTTCGACGTATGCATGGATCTACGGGCACGACCTCGGAGCGGGCGCGCGGACGTGGCCGTACCGGCAGCCGACGTGGGTGTTCGCCACGCGGGAGCCGGCGGCGGTTCCGGGGGCCGACATCCGCTTCGTGCGGGGCGACGTGCGCCCGGCGCACGCCGCGATGCAGGGGGCGGCCGGGGCCAAGAACATCTGGATCGTGGGCGGCGGCGATTTGGCGGGGCAGTTCTACGACGCGGGGCTGCTCGACGAGCGGATCGTGAGCTACGCGCCGGTCGTGCCGGGGGCGGGCCTGCCGCTTTTGCCGCGCCGGATCGCGCGCCCGCCGATGCGCCTGCTCGCGTCGGAGCG
>CBDTTW010000300.1:0-2227 GCA_965363675.1 uncultured Rhodothermaceae bacterium | reverse complement strand
GCCGCCCGCGTACAGCCCGTCCGCGCCCGCCGCGAGCGCCCCGACCGGCCCGCCGACGCCCGCGCCCAGGGCCTGCCACGCGCCGCCGCTCCACCGGGCAAGGTTGGGGGCAGGCTGTCCCCCGGCCTGCGTGAAAGCGCCGCCGGCATAAACCGCGCCCGCCGCATCCACGGCGAGGGCGCGCACCGGGGCATCTGTGCCTCTGGACAGGGGCTGCCACGCCTCCGCCTCGAAATAGGCGACGTTGTAGACGACCTTCTGCCCGGCGATGGCAAAGTCGCCGCCGGCGTACAGGCGCGCGCCGAACACGGCCAGCGCATGCACCGGGCCGCTCGCGCCCGTGCCGACCGGGGCCGCCGCGCCTCCGTCCAGCGAGGCGACGTAGTTGATGGTCTGCCCGCCGAGCACGCTGAAGGCGCCGCCCAGGTACACGCCGCCTTCGGGCCGCGCCGCCAGCGCCTCGACGGGGCCGTTGGCGCCGCCCGCCGCCGATTGCCACGCGCCGCCGCCCTCGGGCCGCCACGCGATGCCGACCGCCGGAGCGCCGCCGGCCTGCGTGAACACGCCTCCCGCGTACACGGCGCCTCCGGAGACCGCCAGGGCCAGCACCGACCCATTCATGCCGCCGCCCACGGCGTGCCAGGCGCCGCCGCTGTAGCGCGCCAGGTAGGCCGCCGGCGCCCCTCCTGCCTGCGTGAAGTCGCCGCCGGCATACAGCGCCCCCCCGGCCCCCAGGGCAAGGGCGCGCACCCGGCCGTTCGCGCCGCCGCCCACGGCCTGCCAGGCCGCGCCGTCCCAGCGGGCGATGTTCGCCGCCTCGGCCGCTCCGGCCACCCGGAAGGCGCCGCCGATGTAGACGCCGCCTCCGGGGGCTTCCAGCACGACTTCCACCTCGCCGTCCACGCCCGGCAAGCCGCCCAGGGACTGCCATCCTTGCGCCGAGGCGACCCACGCCGCCGGCCAGAAAAGCAAACACAAAACCAGGGCGCGGCGGCAGGGCATAGCGGCGGGCGGATGCGGAGAAAACGGCCGGGGAAGGCCGAAAGCGGGGCGGGCGGCGGAAGTTATTTCCAAACCTTTGATTATGCTGCACCTAAACGATCAAAAATACGAATATGCATCTTTTTTTCACACCGCCGCCCGTCCCGCGCCTTCAAAAACGACGGCGGCCGGAGAACGCTCGTTCCCCGGCCGCCGCAAATAAACCTTTAGGAGGCGATTTACGCCTTTTCGGCGCGCACCTCCTCCAGGGCATGCGTTACCTTTTCGGCCGCTTCCTTCAGCAAAATGGCCGTTTCAATTTTCAGGCCGCTTTCCTTCAGGATCGCCAGACCCTCCTGGGCATTGGTGCCTTGCAGGCGCACGATGAGCGGCACGTTGATCTGCACGTTGCGGGCCGCCTCCACGATGCCGTTCGCCACGCGGTCGCCGCGCACGATGCCGCCGAAGATGTTGACCAGCACCACCTCGACGTTGGGATCTTCGAGGATGATGCGGAAGCCGGCCTCGACGGTTTTGGCGTTGGCGCCGCCGCCTACGTCGAGGAAGTTGGCGGGCTCGCCGCCGGCCAGTTTGATGATGTCCATGGTCGCCATGGCAAGGCCCGCCCCGTTGACCATGCAGCCCACGTTGCCGTCGAGCTTGACATAGTTCAGGTTGTGGGCGTCCGCCTTCACCTCCAGGGGGTCCTCCTCGTGGATGTCGCGGAGGGCGGCCAGCTCGGAGCGGCGGTAGAGCGCGTTGTCGTCCAGGGTGATCTTGGCGTCGAGCGCCAGCACGTCGCCGTCCTCGGTCAGCACGAGCGGGTTGATCTCGGCCAGCGACGCGTCGGTCTCGACATAGGCGCGGTAGAGCGCTTTGAGGAACTGGAACGCCTTGCCGGCGGCTGCGCCCTCGAAACCCAGCCCGTAGACGATCTCGCGCACCTGAAAGTCTTGCAGCCCGATGGCCGGGTCGATGCGGGCCTTGAGGATGCGGTCCGGGCGCTCGGCGGCCACCTGTTCGATGTCCATGCCGCCCTCGGCCGAGGCCATGATGACGTTGCGGCTATGCTGGCGGTCGAGCGTCACCCCGACGTAGTATTCGTGGGCGATGCGGACGGCGTCGGAGATGAGCACCGACCGGACGCGCTGGCCCTCGGGGCCGGTTTGCGGCGTGCGAAGCTGCATGCCGAGGATCCGGCGGGCCTGCTCGACGGCTTCCTCCGGGCCGGCGGCCACCTTCACGC
>CBDTTW010000299.1:0-2262 GCA_965363675.1 uncultured Rhodothermaceae bacterium | reverse complement strand
TTGCGGAACACTTCCAGACCCGCCGGGTCGTCGCCGCTGATGCCGATGACCTCGGCGCCCATCTCGTTGAGCTTGGTGCGGTTGTCGCGGAAGGCGCACGCCTGCTTGGTGCAGCCGCCGGTCATCGCCGCCGGGTAGAAGTACACGACCAGCAGCTTGTCGCCGACGTAGTCCGCCGACTTCCAGGCATTGCCGGCGTCGTCCACCGCCGTAAACTCCGGCGCCTTATCCCCAACCTTCAGGGAAGCATTTTGGGCCTGCGCCGCCGGAGCGCTCAGGGCAAGCAGAAGCAGGGTCAAAAGAACGGGTAACCTTTGCATGGAACGCCTGTACGGGGCTGTGGTGGAAAATCTGAAGCCTTTCTGTGCGGCTTTAATCGCGCCGCCGCCGATTGGATCCCCAAGCCTTCCGACCACAGCCCCGGCGCAGGGCTCATGCGTTTACCAGTTCCTCCGAGGGCTCCTCGGTTTCCTCCTCCTTCCCGCGACCGAAGAGGCGGCCGAACCACGCCCCCAGGTCCATGAAGTAGGTGTAGGCCACCGGCGCCACCACCAGGGTCAGCAGCGTCGAGGTGATGAGGCCGCCGATGACGGCGCGGGCCATCGGCGCGCGCATGCCGCCGCCCTCGCCCAGCGAGAGCGCCACCGGCAGCATGCCGAAGATCATAGCGAGCGTGGTCATCATGATCGGGCGGAAGCGCGTGGCCCCGGCGTCGATGAGCGCCGTGATGCGGTCCTTCCCGAAGACCTGTTGCTGCTCGTTGGCGTTGTCGATGAGCAGGATGGCGTTTTTCGTCACGAGGCCCATCAGCATGATCACCCCGATCATCGACATCATGTTCATCGTGTCGTTGGTCAGCAGCAGCGCGATGAACACGCCGATGAGCGAGAGCGGCAGCGAAAGCATGATGGCGAAGGGCTGCACCACCGACTCGAACTGCGAGGCCAGGATCAGGAAAATCAGGATGATGGCAAGCACGAGCGCTTCCACGACGTAACCGGCCGTCTCCTGGAACTGCTCGGTCTCGCCGCCGAGCTGTACGGTGTAGCCTTCCGGCAATTCGAGCGCCGAGACGCGCTCGGTGATGGCCGCCGACGCCTCGGTCAGGCTGTAGCCCGGCAGCACCGAGCCCGTAACGTAGCCCACGCGCTGAAGACCCTTGCGGTCGATTTGCGCGGGCGCGTCGCCCTCCTCCAGCGCCGCGAACTGCTTGAGCGGCACGGTGCGCCCGCCCGGCCCCGGCACGGCGATGGGCAGTTCGGCCAGTTGGTCCGGCGAGACGCGGCGCGCCGGGTCGATCTGCACCGTTACGTCGCGCTCCTCGCCGCCCGGGTCTTGCCACGAGGTGGCTTTTTGCCCCGCCAGAAGCGGCCGCACCGTCGCGGCGATCATGCCGATGTCGAGGCCGAGCGCGCCGGCCTGGTCGCGGTCGATGCGGATGCGATACTCCGGGCGCGGCTCGCCGATGGAGTTGTCCACGTCGGTGACGCCGGGCGCGCGGCGCACCTCGCGCTCGACGAGCGCCGTCACGCGTTGCAGCTCGCGCACGTCCGGGCCGCGCACCTCCACCTGGATCGGCGCCTGGGCCGCCCCGCCGATGCTCGGCTCCACGACGGCGATTTGCAGGCCGTAGACCGTCTGCGCCTGCGTGCGCACGAACGCCATCATCTCCGCCTGGCTCATCGCGCGCGTATCCGGAGGGTTGAGCTTTACGTAAACCTCGCCGCCGGAGACCGTGCCCGTCAGGCCCGCGCCGATGGTGGTGTAGGTATAGTCCACCTCGGGCATCGCTCCGAGCAGCCCGATGAGTTGGTCGGCCTTGCTTTGCGTGTAGGCCAGGCTGGCCCCCTCCGAGGTCTGGAACGTGACCATGAACTCAGAGTCGTCGCTGGCCGCCATGAACTCGCCGCCGATGAACGGAAAAAGCATCAGGCCGCCGATAAAGGCGGCTCCGGCCGCGCCGAGCGTCGCCAGGCGATGCGCGAGCGCCCACGCCGCAAGCGCGCGGTAGCCGTCGATGAGCCGGTCGAAACCGGTGTTGAACCGCCCGATGGCCCGCGTGACGACATTGCCGCGCGCCCCGCCGTCGTGGACGTGCGGATTGACGCCCCACCACGCCGAGAGCATCGGGGTGAGCGTGAACGAGACGAAAAGCGAAACGAGCGTCGCCCATGCCACCGTCACACCGAACTGGTAGAAGAACCGCCCGATGATGCCGCCCATGAACGCCACCGGCACGAAGACGGCCACGATGGAGAACGT
>CBDTTW010000298.1:0-2343 GCA_965363675.1 uncultured Rhodothermaceae bacterium | reverse complement strand
CGAGGCTTCCTCGGCCGGGTCGGTCGTGTCGATGCCGCGCTCGCGGAGGTTGGCGCGGGCCTCGCCGAGGAGCTGTCCTATTTCCTGAACGGCGCGGTTCATGGTCAAGGCCACATCCCCGAGGGGCATTTCGTACTCGTCGTGCAGCATCAGCACGTGGTAGTGGTCAGCGGGAAGATTTTTGGCGCCGTCGCGGCGGCGGGCCGGCTCGTAATCGACCGGGCGCTGGCCGGGGATGAGCTCGTCCCAGGTGGTCACGTCGTCGGGCTGATGCCACTCCCAGAACTGCTCCTCGGTGGCCCCGTCGGTGGCGTTGGGCAAGGGGTCCTCGTCGAGCGAGACGGCTTTCTCGTAGCGGTACGCCTGCTGCTGGCGGGTGAGCTGCTGGAGCACGCGGTACTGCGTGCCGAGCAGGTACGAGCGCAGGTTCATATCGCCGGGGCGCTTGCCCCGGTGCGCCCAGGCGTAGAGCAGCGTTTCGCCGACGACCTCCTCGGGCGTGAAGTCGTCGCGGCGCAGGGCGCCCTGGCGGCGGTAGAAGTCGAGCTTGTGCGCGGCCGCGTCGAGCAGCGTATCCATGTACGGCTCGACGAGCGTGCGGAAGGCGTTCTGGTCGCCGTTTTGCAGCACCGACTGCCAGTCGGAGGGCGTCTCGGGAGGGGTAGGGGCTTGGTCGGTCGTCATAGGGTTGCTCCGGGTTGAAAGGGCGCGCAGCCGCCTCGTAGGGCAGCATGATGAACGAGCGCCGGGCGCCGGGGTTCGTCGGGGGCGCCGGATCGTAACGCTTCGGGCGGCCCTAGCGGCGGAGCGTTACGACGATGGGGTGGTGGTCGGAGTACGAGCCGAGCGGGTAGGTGTGCACGTAGTCTACTTCGAGCAGCCCGGCGGCCAGGCCCGGCGAGAGCAGGATGTGGTCGATGGCGCTGCGCTCCTCCGGGTCGGCGAAGTCGTCGCGGTTGCGGTCGGCGTAGGAGGTGTAGCGCTCCTCGGCAGGCGCCTGCGAGGCGGCGCACACCAGGTCGTCGGCGGAGCCGCGCCCGGCCTGCTTGATGCGGGCGAGCACGTTCGTGATGGGCAGGGCGCCGCCGGCGTCGGGGTGCGCGCCGTCGAAGTCGTTGAAGTCCCCCGCGACGAGCACCTCGCGCCCCTCGCGCATCTCGGCGACGATGAACTTGCGGATGACCTCGGCCTGCACTTCGCGCTGGGCCTTGCGCGAGGCGTCGGTCGGGAAGGCGAGGAAGTGCAGGCCCACGAGCGTGACGGGCTTGCCGGAGAGCGTCGTGCGGGCGTAGAGGTTTTTGCTGACGCCGTAGAGGGCGCCGTCGGGCAGGGGTTCCTTGGCGTCGGTGCGGCCGATTTTGTCGATAGGGATGCGGGCGAGCATCGCTACGTCCTGGCCGGTGTACGTGTCCTTGCCCTCGACGAAGTAGGCCGCGTAGCCCATGCCGCGCAGCGACGAATCGGCGAGGGCGCGCAGCACGGACTCGTTTTCGACCTCTTGCAGCAGCAGCACGTCGGCGTCGAGGGAGCGGACGACGCGGGCGATGGCCTCGCGGTGGCGGCGCGCCTTCGCCGGGTCGCCCCGGTGCTCGAACGTGGCCTGCCCCTCGTTGCCGAGGCCGTCGAAGAGGAAGTGCGTGTTCAGCGTGGCGATGCGCACGCCCTGGGTGGTGTAGTCCGGCCGGGAGAGCGGCGGCAGGCCGAGGGCCGCCGCCTCGGCGTCAGGGCCGGTGGGCTGCGGGGGCGCGCAGCCGGGGCCGAGCGTGAAGAGGGCGACCAGCAGCAACAGGTGGATGCGGAGCATTGGCATGGGGGCTTGCGGGGCGTTACTTTGCTCCTGATACCGCGCGCCGGGCGCAGAGGCTCCCGGGCGCTTCCTCGTTTTGGTTCGACCGCCGCCATGCACATCGTCGCCGACGAAAACATCCCGTTCATCCAGGAGGCGTTCAGCGGCTTCGGAGAGGCCACGCTGTTGCCCGGCTACGGCATCACGCCCGCGCACCTGCGCTCCGCCGACGCGCTGCTGGTGCGCAGCGTCACGCGCGTGGACCGGGCGCTGCTCGAAGGCTCGCCGGTGCGCTTCGTTGGGTCGGCCACCATCGGCGCCGACCATGTGGACCTGGACTACCTGGCCGAGGCGGGCATCGCGTTTGCGCACGCCCCCGGCAGCAACGCCGGGTCGGTCGTGGAGTACGTGCTGGCGGCGCTTTACGCGCTGGCCGGGCAAACCGGCGCGCGGCTGGCGGGCAAGACCATCGGCATCGTCGGCTGCGGCGCCATCGGCGGGCGGCTGGCGCGGCGGCTGCCGGCCCTCGGCCTGACGGTGCTGCGCAACGACCCGCC
>CBDTTW010000297.1:0-2364 GCA_965363675.1 uncultured Rhodothermaceae bacterium | reverse complement strand
GAGGCCGGCTTCGAGGCGGGTGCGCGCCGCGCGGAGCGAGTCCACGAACGCAGGCTGGCCGAGCAGGCGGCGCAAAGCGGCCTCCGGGGCCACGCCTTCGCTCCGGAGCGCCTTGAACGCCTCGGTGTTGCGCACCCACTCCTCGACGACGCGGGGCTGCGACTGCCAGAAGTAGCCGAACGGGCTATCGACCGTGCGCGCCAGGTACGGCCCCGGCTCCGAGCTGATGGCGCCGCCGCAGCCGGAGCAGCTCCACTCGTAATCGACGACGGCTTGCAGGCCGGGCATGTTCTGGTCCACGGCCTTTTGCGCCAGCGTCTGCATCCGCGAGTCGAGCGTGGTGTAGACCACCAGGCCCTCGGCGTACATCTCGCGGCCGCTTTTGCGCGTCCACTCCTTGAGCCAGTTCCGCACGTACTCCGCGAAGTAGGGCGCCAGGCTGGCCGTGATCTCCGACGAGTTGAACTGCGTCTCGATGGGGGCGGCCTTCAGCTTGTCGTAGTCGGCCCGCTCGACGTAGCCGCGCTTGACCATCTGGGTCAGCACCACGTTGCGGCGCTGCTGCGTGCGCTCGGGGAAGCGCACCGGGTTGAACCGCGAGGGGTTTTGCAGCATCCCGACGAGCGTGGCGCTCTCGGACACGCTCAGCTCGGAAGCCGGCTTGCTGAAGAACGTGCGCGCCGCCGCCTCGATGCCGAAGGCGTTGTACACGTACTCGACGGTGTTCAGGTACATCTCGATGATCTCGCGCTTGGTGTAGCGCCGTTCGAGCTGGATGGCCGTCGCCATTTCCTTGAGCTTGCGGCCTACGGTCTGCTCCTTGCCGATCTGGTCGTTGTAGAGGTTGCGCGCGAGCTGCTGCGTGATCGTCGAGCCGCCCTGGGTGCTGCCGAGCAGCGTGTGCCCCACGGCCGCAAACGTGCGGAACAGGTCGATGCCCCAGTGCTCGTAGAAGCGGTGGTCCTCGGTGGCGATCAGGGCGTTGATGACGTTGGGCGAGATCTCCTCGTACGACACCCACGAGCGGTTCTCGAAGGCGTAGCGCGCCAGCTCGACGCCGTCGGCGGTGTAGGCCACCGTGGCAAGCTGCACGCTCGGGTTGTCGAGCTGCTTGAACGAGGGCAAGTCGCCTGCCACGAACAGGAACACCACGCCTATGAGCAGCAGAAACGCAAACCCGACGCCGAGCAGTACGGCCAGGGCGTGCGCCGCCTGCGCCTTTTGCGCATCGCCCAGCCGGCGCTCGAAGTAGCCGCGCACGCCGCCGCGCGGCGGCGTGCGCGGGGGCGGGGGCGGCCCGGCGGCGGGCGGCGGCCCCGGCTTCGCCCGGCGCGAGGCCGGGTTGCTGAAGTAATCGTCCAGTTCTTTCTTCGAGTAACTCCACTCAGCCATGGCATCGGCCCCGCTCGGGCGTTTAAGTCGTACCGACTAGTATGCGGCGCGCTCCACGAGGCGCGGACGGCCGCCGTTCCACGAGAGCAGGCGCAAACCCTCGGCGTCGAGGCAGGCGTACGTCTGGTTTTCGCGCCACGAGCCGGTGTTCACGTAGGCCCCCTCGGGCCAGACCACCTGTTCGGGGTAATGCGTGTGGCCGAGCACGACGGCATCCTCCGCCCCTTCGGAGAGCCGCCGGTGGGCCCACCGGCGCAGACGCTCCGCCGAGCCCATATCCACGGCGTCGTGCCGGGCTTTTTGCCGGGCGCGCGCGGCCAGCCACATCCCGGCGTCGCCGGGGAGCAGGCTGCGGTAGGCCCACACGAGCGCCGGATGCCGCAGCCACGGCTTCAGGCGGTTGTAGGTGCGCGCCGCCGGGTCCAGCCCGTCGCCGTGCCGGATGTAAACTCGGAGGCCGTAGAGAGGTTCGATCAGCGCGTCGGGTTCCACGCGCACGCCCAGCTCCTCGCGGAAGTAGTCGCGGTGCCAGGGGTCGTGGTTGCCCAGAAGGTACGCCACGTCGATGCCCCGGTCGGTCCACGCCGCCAGCAGCCCCTGAAAGCGGGCCGCCCCGCGCGGCACCAGGCTGCGGTACTCGATGTACTGGTCGAACACGTCGCCCACAAGGTAGAGGCGCTCGGCCTGGGCTTCGTAATGCCGCAGGCAGGCGATCAGCGCCGCCTCGGAGGCCCGGTTGCGCGCCGGGTCGTCCTGCCCGAAGTGCATGTCGGAAACGAAAAGAACCACGGAGGGCGGGGCGGCGAAGGAGTGAGCGGAGGAGGCCCTAGATTAACGCTTGCCCGGGCGCCGGGCAACGCCTCCGGGCGGCTATTCTGCGATTCCGGTGGACGCCTCGGCCGCCGCCGAGGACGCGGGGACGCCTTCGGAGGGGGCGCCTTCGGAGGGGGCGCCTTCGGAGGGGGCGCCTTC
>CBDTTW010000296.1:0-2367 GCA_965363675.1 uncultured Rhodothermaceae bacterium | reverse complement strand
GCCGCCGCAAGCGCCGGCGCCAGGCCCGGCAGGGCGGCGGCCAGGTAGGCGTCGGCGGCGGCGGCTTCGCGGGCCAGGTAGAGGTCGCGCGGCAGCGCCTCGTCGGGGATGTGCGCGTGCGCGCCCCGCGCAATGCGCACGGCCAGGCCGGCGGCCATCAGGCGGTAGGCCGTCAGTCCCTCGCCGTCGGCGTCGGGGAGCGCGCGCGGCAGGCGCAGGCGGGCGCCGGCGGCGACGCCGAGCGTGCGGCGCTCGATGAGGTGCGCCGGGATGCGCCGCCCGAGGCGGGCGAACCACGAAGGCAGCGCCGGCGGGTCGGCGGCGCCCACGCTGACGGCAAGGCCGAAGGCGGCCTGCACGAACAGTTCGAGGCGCGCCCGCACGTCTACGAGCCGCAGCGTCGCCGGCTCGGGAACGCCCGCGTGCCGCCGCCAGAGCCGCTGCGCGAAAATCGTGGCGTGGTGCGCGCCTTCGAGAAGGATGTCTTCCGGCTCGGCCACGGCGCGGCTCAGTCGATGACGGTGAGGTGCACCAGGTCGTGCATGGCCGCCACGAGGTCGGCGTCGTCGGAGAGCGGCGCCACGAGGCCAACCCGGCAGGCCGTCCTCGGGGCGATGCCCCCGGCGATGAGCCGCGCCGTCGCCACGAGCAGGCGGGTGCTCGGCGCCTCGGCCAGGCCCCGGTCGCGGAGGTTGCGCAGGCGCCCGCCCAGGGCTACGAGCATACGGGCCGTGGCCGCCCCGACGCCGCTCTCGTGCTGCACGATCTCGGCTTCCTGCCCCTCCGGCGGAAAGTCGAACGTGAGCGCCACGAAGCGCTGGCGCGTGCTCGGCTTGAGGTCCTTGAGCACGTGCTGATAGCCGGGGTTGTACGAGACGACGAGCTGGAAGCCCTCGGCTGCCTCGACCAGCTCGCCGGTTTTCTCGACCGGCAACAGGCGCCGGTGGTCCGTGAGCGGGTGAATCACGACGACGGTATCCTGCCGGGCCTCGACGATCTCGTCGAGGTAGCAGATCGCTCCCAGGCGCGCCGCCGTCGTGAGCGGGCCGTCCTGCCAGACCGTTTCGCCGCCGCGCACGAGGTAACGCCCCGTCAGGTCGCTCGCCGCGAGGTCGTCGTGGCAGGCCACCGTCACGAGCGGTCGGCCGAGCCGCCAGGCCATGTACTCTACGAAGCGGGTCTTGCCGCAGCCGGTAGGCCCTTTGAGCATCACCCCGAGGCTGCGCCGGTGGCATTGCTCGAAAATAGCGACTTCGTCGGCGGCGGGGACGTAGTACGGCTCGGCGCTCGGACGGCGCACCCCCTCATGGGCGAGGCCGTTCAGGGCGGAGGCGTGCGGCGCAGGTTCAGACATAGCGAAACGTCAGGCAAGAAGCGTTCAGACAACGACGGCGGAGACCGGCTCCTCGGGCTCCGGGACGGCGGCCACGAGTTCCGGGCGCGGCCGGGCGCGGAAGAAGTCCCACACGAAGCAGCCCGTGCCGATGGTAAACAGGATGCCCGTCGCCGTGAGCATGAGCAGGTGCACCTGGATCTTGAGCTGGGTTTCGAGGTAGCCCAGGCCCATGATGCGCTCCAGGTAGGTTTGCGAGATGCCCGCCGTCCCGAAGGCGAGCGTCATGCCGAACATGCCGGCCACCATGAGCCAGAACGCCCAGTACCCGAGCTTCTGCCCGTCCTCGATGCGCCGGTTGGTGAGCGCCGGCAGGGTGAACGTGATGATGGCGAGGTTGATCATCACGTACGCCCCGAAAAAGGCCGAGTGGCCGTGCATCGGCGTGATGAGCGTGCCATGCGTCCACTTGTTGACGGCGGGCCACGTATGCGCCAGGCCCAGCAGGCCCGCGCCGAAGGCGGTAAAGACGGCGCTGCCGATCGTCCAGTGGAGCGCCAGCGTATTGGGGTGCGAAAGCCCCGAGCGTCGCATGGCGATGTAGGCGTAGGCCACCATCACGAAAAGCGCCAGCGGCTCCAGGGCGCTGAACAGCCCGCCGATGGGCAGCCAGTACCTCGGCACGCCCACCCAGTAGTAGTGGTGCGCCGTGCCGAGGATGCCTGCGATGAACACCAGCCCCACGATCACGTACAGCCACTTCTCCATCACCTCGCGGTCGGCGCCGGAAAGGCGGATGAGCAGGTAAGCCAGCAACCCGGCCTGCACCATCTCCCAGACGCCCTCGACCCACAGGTGGATCGTCCACCAGCGGTAGAAGATGCTGACGGTGTAGTTGTCGAAGGCTCCGAGCGCCGGCAGGTAGAGCAGCGCCGCCAGCCCGAGCCCCGCCACCAGCACCCCTTCGGTGGTCGTCCAGCGCCCGGCCTTGCGGATCGTCATGAGGATGTTGAACAGGAACATCAGCATCACGA
>CBDTTW010000295.1:0-2383 GCA_965363675.1 uncultured Rhodothermaceae bacterium | reverse complement strand
ACAACGGCATCGAGTACGGCGACATGCAGCTCATCGCCGAAGCCTACGACCTGCTGCACCGGGGCCTCGGCCTCTCGGCCGCCGAGCTGCACGACGTGTTCGCCGAGTGGAACGAGGGGGTGCTTTCCTCCTTCCTCATCAGCATCACCGCCGACATCTTCACGCAGTCCGACCCCGATACGTCGGCGCCGCTCGTGGATGTGATTCTGGACAAGGCGGGCCAGAAAGGCACCGGCAAGTGGACCAGCCAGGACGCGATGGACCTCGGCGTACCGACGCCGACGATCAATGCGGCCCTCGAAGCGCGCATCATCTCGGCTTACAAGTCCGAGCGCGTGGCCGCCGCCGAAGTCATAGACGGCCCCACCGGGCGCTACGCCGGCGACCGGCAAGCGTTCATCCAGGCCGTCGGCGATGCGCTCTACGCCTCGAAAATCTGCTCGTACGCGCAGGGCATGACCATGCTGCGGGCCGCCAGCGAGGAGTATGGCTACGAGCTCGACTACGCCGCCATTGCCCGCCTTTGGCGCGGCGGCTGCATCATCCGCGCTCGCTTCCTCAACGACATCGCCCAGGCGTTTGCCGACCGCCCCGACCTGCCGAACCTGCTGCTGGCCCCGTTCTTCCGAGACGCCATCAGCAAGCGCCAGGCGGCTTGGCGGCACGTCATGACGACAGCCGTCGAGCTAGGCATCCCGGCGCCCGCCATGAGCGCCTCGCTGGCTTACTTCGACAGCTACCGCACGGCGCGCCTGCCCGCCAACCTGATCCAGGCCCAGCGCGATTACTTCGGCGCGCACACCTACGAACGCACCGACCGCCCCGGCAAGCACCACACCGAGTGGGGCCGCGCCTGACCCTGCCCGTACGCCCGACCGCAGGCGGCTGCCCCTACGCAGCCGCCTGTTTTTTTGCCGCGTTCACTCCAGATACGCCGTCGTCGCCCCGACGCGCTCGGTGATGCGCGCCGCCCACGCCGCCGCCGGCCGTCCCCAGCGCTCCAGCGCGGCCCCACCGGCCGCCTCCAGCGCCGGGCGCCCACCGGCCTCCAGCACGCTCGCCAGCAGGCGCGCCAGGAACGCATCACCCGCCCCCGTCGGGTCCAGGCACGCCGCCGGGGCCGCCCCTAGCTGCGCCGCGCCCCCCGGCGCGTAGAGCGTCGCGCCCTGCCCGGCGTCCGTGAGGACGAGCAGCTTCAGCCCGAACGCTGCCAGAAGGCGCTGCGGATCGGCCGCGCCCAGAAACTCAGTCCACTCGCGCCGCCCCAGCTTCAGCACGTCCGCCTGCGCCGCCATCCGGCGGAAGCGTGCAATGCGTTGCGGCGCATCGGAGGCGCTGCCGACGCGGATGTTGGAGTCGAAGGCCCGCAGCGCCGCCGGAGGCGCCTGCTCGAACAGGCGCGCCGCCGCTTCATAGGCTGCCGTGTGCAACAGCACGGTCCCGGAGGTGTAGATCATTGCCGGGGCCGGGCCGCCGCCCTGAAACGCCGCGACCGCCGCCATGTCCGCCGTTTCGGGCGTAAGCAAGCGAACGCGCGACCCGTCCGCCGACACGCCGATCTCCAGGCGGCGCGTCGGCAGATCCGCGCGCGCCTCCACGCCGATGCCCAGCCGCGCCAGCGCCGCCTGCACCGCCGCCCCGGCGGCGTCCGCGCCGACCGCCGAGACCAACCGCACGGCCCGCCCGTGGCGCGCCAGCCCCGCCGCTACGTTCGCCGCGGCGCCCCCCTGCCGCTCCTCCGCCCGCTCCGCCGACCCAATCGTGATGCAGTCGAGCGCTGCATCGCCCAGAACCCAGCATTCCATACGCGAAAACGCAATAATATTCTCCGTAATTATATGTAAACCGGGAACGAAAATGGATCTTGCTACAGGCTGCCGTGTAGAACGCTTGTTCCTATACAAAGCGTCGTACGGCTGCCACAAGCTAACTGCCTGAGGATGAGCGCGGAGCCCACCTCTTCAGGCAGTTAGCTTTCTCCGGAGCATGCGCACGGTTTAACTTTTTCTGAGGAAGTATGAATATCTACGTCGGAAACGTTCCGTTCAAAACCACCGAGAACGAGCTACGTGACTTGTTCGCCGAGTACGGCGAAGTCAGCTCCGTCAAAATCATCAAGGACCATGAAACGGACAGATCCCGTGGTTTTGGATTCGTCGAAATGACCGATGATGCGCAGGCGAAGCAGGCCATTGAAGAATTGCACGGCAGCGACTACGAAGGCAAGACGCTTACGGTAAACGAAGCGCGTCCGCGCGAGCCCCGTTCGGGCGGCGGCGGCGGCGGTTATGGCGGCGGCGAGCGCCGTTCGGGCGGCGGTGGCGGCGGCTATGGCGGCGGAAGCGGCTATGGCGGCGGCGGCGGCCGTTCAGGCGGCAGCGGC
>CBDTTW010000294.1:0-2411 GCA_965363675.1 uncultured Rhodothermaceae bacterium | reverse complement strand
CTATCCGGACGGGGCAGCGCCTGAACATCTACCCGGGCGGCGGCTCCTCCTCGGTGCGCACGAGCGAAGCTCCGGCGCGCACGGCTCCCGCCAAGAGCAAAACGATCACGCACAAGGTGCGCCGTGGCGAGAACCTGTCGAGCATCGCGGGCAAGTACAACGTCTCGGTCTCGGACATCAAGCAGTGGAACAACCTGCGCAGCTCGAACATCCAGGCAGGACAGCGCCTGAAGATCCGCCGGTAGGCCGCGCGCGGCTTACGGGCTACGGGGAGCCGTCCGAAGGGGGCGGCTCCCCTTTTTTGTTTACCGGCGCGCCTCGGCGCGGGCGCACAGCCACGCCCAGAGCAGGCGCGTTTGCTCGGCGAGATGCTCGGCGGAGCCGTCGTTCTCGATGACGCGGTCCGCGCGGCGGCGGTAGCTCTCGGGGGGCGCCTGCCGGGCGGCGCGCTGCGCCACGGCCTCGGGGGCAACGGCGTCGCGGGCGGCGGCCCGGGCAAGCCTTAGGGCCTCGGGGGCATCGACGACGACGACGAGATCGACGTGCGCCTCGCCGCCGGACTCGAAAAGCAGCGCCGCCTCCAGGGCAAGCACGTCCGCCGCCGTCGCCGCGCGCCGCCGGCCGAAGGCTTCGTAGACGGCCGGATGCACGAGCGCGTTGAGAGCCGCCAGGCGCTCGGGGTCGGGGAAGACGGCGGCGGCGAGGCGCGCCCGGTCGAGAGGGCCTTCGGGAGTGTACATGTCCGCGCCGAAGGCCGCCCCGATGCGGCGGCGCAGGGCGGCATCCTCGGTCATGAGGCGTTTGGCTTCGGCGTCGGCGTCGAACACGTCGGCGCCGTGCTGCGCCAGCAGGCGGCAAACGGTGGACTTGCCGCTGCCGATGCCGCCGGTGACGCCTACGGTGAGCGGAAGGGTTGGGGGCATGGGGGTTGGGAAGGTTAGAGCTGCCAGCGGGCCGAGAGGCTGAGGTTCGGGATGACGAGGCGCGAGCCCTGGCGACCGGCGCGGCGGATCGCCTCGGCGGAGGCCGGCGGCAGCGGGCCGAAGAGCCGCCGGCGCACATGCTGCACGTCGAGCCAGCCGTCGAGGCGCAGCGACGAGCCGCGCCGCATGGGCCAGGCGAGGCCGCAGGTGGGGCCGACCTGCTCGATGCGGACGCGGCCCTGCCGCGTGATCGCGCCCGGGGGCGCGCCCGGCGCGGCGTCGGGGCGGGCGTAGCGCACCGTCACGGAGCGGTCGAAGTCGCGGCGGATGAAAAAGCGCAATCCGATGTCGGCCGTGACGGCGCGCCCGGCCTGCAGGTGCACCCATCCGCTGTAGGTGTTGAGGGTGTCGGAGGGGATTTCGGCAAAGGAGCGCCAGAGCAGCCGCCCCAGCATGAGCGAGGAGTAGCTGCCCTCGGCGAGCAGGCGCAGCCCCCGGCCGAAGTCGCGCGTAAGCTCGCCCTCGTACTTGAGTTCGCGGGCCGACTGGTCGCGGGGGCGGCGGCCGGGCAGCACGAAGTCCTCGACGGTGTAGGTGGAGCGCACTTCCGAGTTGAGGCGCAGGCGGGTGGGCGGCCCGGGCGTCCATTGGATGCTCGGGCGCAGGCGCAGCGAGCGCTGACGCGCGTTCTCGGCGGAGCGGGTGGCGCTCAGGTAGACGGTGTGGTAGTAAGTGGCGTAGAGCAGCAGGCCGACCTGCACGTAGCGGCTCGCCGCGTAGGAGAGGCCGCCTTGCAGGTAGTGGTACACCTCGTCGCGGTCGTCGAGGTTGACCTCGGGGGTGTCGTGGCGGAGGATGCCGGCCGAGCCGTCCCACTGGGCGGAAAGGCGGCGGGTCAGGGGCGCGCGCAGGGCGCCGGAGAGGCGGAAGGCGCCGCGGTCGTAGTCGGCCTGCTGGAGGAGGCCCGCCTTCTGCGCGGCCTGGGCCGCCGGGAGCGCAGCGCGGTTGGCCAGAGCGCGCTGCTCGTCCTCGGCCTCGGCCTCGACGGCGAGGCGGGCCAGGGCGCGGCCGCGCTCGTAGATGAGGCCGACTTCGGCTCCGGCGACGCGGCGGCTGAAGTCGGTGTCGAAAAAAAGCGACTCCAGGGGGGCGCGCAGGGTGCGGATGCCCCGTCCGTTGAGGCCGGCGTTGGCCCGGGCCTCCAGGCGCAGACGCCCGATGAGCGGCGAGTCGAGGCGGAGCGTGACGGCGGCGGTGTCGCTGGTGGTGGCCTCGACGGTTTCGGAGCGGCGGTCGGTAGGGGTGTCGCGGTTGAGGAAGGAGATGGCCTGATAGGCGTCGCGGCGGACGCCGGCGTAGAACAGCTCGGCGCCGAGGGTCGTGGGGGCGAAAGCGCGCTCGGCGGCGGCGGCGAGGTGCTCGTCGCGGTCGCGGCGGGGATTGATGGCTTCCCACTGGCCGTCGCCGCGCACGTAGAGGCGGTAGCCC
>CBDTTW010000293.1:0-2422 GCA_965363675.1 uncultured Rhodothermaceae bacterium | reverse complement strand
CGCTGCCCCGCGCCGCCGAGCCCGCCGCCTCGCCGCTCGACGCCCTGATGAAGGACCGCATCGCGCCGACGCTGCTCCAGGAGGGCATCGTCTCGATGCCGCAAGCGCTCATGGCGGTGCGCCGCCAGACCGGCGAGCCCACGCAAGAGCTGTGGCGCACCCTGCTGGACATGCCCGGCATCGACCGGGACGCCATTTTTGCCGAGGCCGCGCGGGTGCAGGGCTTCAACGCGGCGCACCTGAGCCCGAAGAAGCCTACCGCCGATCTGGTCGAGGCCGTGCGTGGGCTGTTCCCGCCGGCCGTCGCCGACGAGATGCCGCGCCTGAGCCTGCTGCCCTACGAGTTCGTGATGGACCCGGCCACGCGCAGCCACAAGCTCGTGTTTGCCACGCACGACCCCTCCAACCCGCGCGTGCGGGAGTTTACGGCGGGGCTCGGGCTGGAGGTGGAGCTGCGCTACGCCCCCGAGGCGGCCATCGCCGAGCGCCTCGGCGCCGCCGCAAGCGCCTTGCAGAAAGCCGCCGAGGACAAGGCCGCCGAGGACAAAGCCGCCCGGGCCGCCGCTGCGCAAGCCGCCGCCCAGGCCGCCGCCGCGCAAGCCGCTGCGAAACCTCCCGCCCCGAAGCCGCCGGCCCCGGCCGCCCTCGAAAACCCGTGGGCCGAGCACGCCGGCGACGGCGCCGCCGAGGAACCTACGCCCGAGGTGCGCCCGCGCCCGGCGCTCAGCCCGAGCGGCCTGACGTTCAACGACCTGGCGCGCCTCGTAGACGCCGCCGCGCCCGAGCAGGGCGTGGCCGTGGAAGCCGCCCCGCCCGTGGCCCGCACCGGCGACGAGCAGGCCGACAAAGGCGCCGACCGCTCCGGCCACGCCGAGCACACCGGCTCCGAGGAGTCCGCCGCCGACGCCGAGGCCGGAGGCCCGCCGCCGCCCGCCGACGCGCCGCCCGCCGACCCCGGCCTGCCGCCCGAACCCGAAACCGACCCGGAGCCGCCGGACCCGGCGCTGCTGGAAAGCATCCAGGCCAAGGATCGCGTGGTGGCGATGCTGCTCCGCAAGCAGATCGTCACGGCGCAGCAGGTCAAGGACGCCCAGGGCCGCCAGACCAAGGACCGGGGCAAGGAAGCCCTCTGGCGCATCCTCGTCGAAGCGAGCGGCGTGGACAAGGAAGCCGTCTATGCCGAAGCCGCGCGCGTCTACGCGTTCCCGGCTGCCCGGCTGGGCGAGGGTCAGCCCGACCCCGAGTTCGCCCGCTCCGTCGTCGAGACGTTCAGCGAGGAGCGCAAGGACGAACTGCTGCGCCTGCGCGTGCTGCCGTTCGAGTGCGACCTGGAGCCGCAGACGGGCGCCATAAAACTCATTTTCATCACGCACGACCCCACGCGCCCGGAAGTCCACCGGCTGATGCAGAAGCTCAAGCTCGAACGTTTCGAGCTGCGCTACGCCCCGGAGGCGCTCGTGGCGGCGGCCATCAAGGAAGCGTTCCCCCGGAAGAACGAGTACCTCGAACGCCTCTCGGGCGGCGAAATGGCCGTAGACCTCGGGACCAACTACGACCAGAAGGCGGGCCTCATCGACGAGGACATGCTGGAGGCCGAGATCAGCCGCTCGACGCTGATCAACCTGTTCGAGGCCACGCTCGTCGAGGCCGTGCGGCAGGGCGCCTCGGACGTGCACATCTACCCCAACGCCGAGAAGCGCATCGAGATACACTTCCGCGTGGACGGCCGCCTCGGCCTGTGGCACCTCGAAGACAAGGTGCACCCCGAGAGCCTGCTGGCCGTCATCAAGGACAACTCGGTCAACGTGGACCGCTTCGAGCGCGACGCGGCCCAAGACGGCTTCATCCAGCGCTGGATCGACGAGGCCCTAATCCGCTTCCGCGTCTCGGTGCTGCCGATCGCCAACGCCAGCCAGGAACTGCGCTCGGAAAGCATCGTCATCCGCGTGCTGGACGACCGCAAGGTGATCACCGACCTGAGCAAGCTCGGCCTGCTCGAAATCGCCATGAAGCGGTTCAACCAGGCCATCCACCAGCCGCACGGCATGGTCATCCTGACCGGCCCGACCGGCTCGGGCAAGAGCACCACGCTGGTGGCGGCCCTGCACCAGGTGGTCACGCCCGAGGTCAACGTGCTCACGGTGGAAGACCCGGTGGAGTACATCATCCCCGGCGTCCGGCAGATCAAGCTCAACTACAAGCTGGGCCTGGAAGACGCCCTCCGCGCTATCCTGCGCCACGACCCCGACGTGGTGATGGTGGGCGAAATGCGCGACCGCCAGACGGCCGAGCTGGCGATCAAGCTCGCCAACACGGGCCACCTGACGTTCTCGACGCTGCACACCAACGACGCCCCGGCGGCCGTGAGCCGCCTCTACAAGATGGGCATCGAGCCGTTCCTGATCGCCTACGCCATCAACCT
>CBDTTW010000292.1:0-2431 GCA_965363675.1 uncultured Rhodothermaceae bacterium | reverse complement strand
AGGTGCGCATCGACGACCCGGACCCGGCCACGGGCGTCGGCGAGATCCTCGTCCGGGGGCCGAACGTCATGCGGGGTTACTACCAGAACCCCGCCGATACGGCCGCCGCCTTCACCGCCGACGGCTGGCTCATCACGGGCGACCGGGGCTGCCGCGACGCCGCAGGCTACCTGTTCATCAAGGGGCGCTCGAAGAACGTCATCATCGGGCCGAGCGGCGAGAACATCTACCCCGAGGTGATCGAGGAAAAGCTGAACGCCGCGCCGGGGGTCGAGGAGTCCATCGTGTACGGGCAGGAAGGGCGGCTCGTGGCGCGCGTCGTGCCGGACTACGCGCACCTTCAGGCGGCGCTCGGCGGGGCGCTCGTCGAGCCGCGCCACATCGCCGAGCACCTGGAGCAGGTGCGCCTGCACGTCAACCGGCTGTTGCCGGCGTCCTCGCGCCTGGCCCGGCTCATCGAGCAGCCCGAGCCGTTCACGAAGACGGCCACCAACAAAATCAAGCGCTACCTCTACGCCCCCCCGGCCGAGGGCGGCCCCGAAGGCGCGCAGATTTAGCCGGGGGAGCCGCCTTTTTTGCTATCTTGGGGGGTTTGCAACACCCCACTTACCAGACGCCAGGCGCACGCACGCGCCGCCACTTTATGGGACGCATCTTTGAAGTCCGGAAGGCCACCATGTTCGCCCGCTGGGACCGCATGGCGAAGCAGTTCACCCGCATCGGCAAGGAAATCGCGATTGCCGTGAAGGCGGGCGGCCCGGACCCGAACAACAACGCCGCCCTGCGCCGCTGCATCCAGAACGCCAAGGCCGTCAACATGCCCAAGGACCGCGTGGACGCGGCCATCAAGCGCGCCATGGGCAAGGAGACCGACAACTTCGAGGAAGTGCTTTACGAGGGCTACGGCCCGCACGGCGTGGCGCTGCTGATCGAGGCCGCCACCGACAACCCGACGCGCACCGTGGCGAACCTGCGCGCGGCTTTCAACCGGGGCAACGGCAACCTGGGCACCTCGGGCAGCGTGAGCTTCCAGTTCCACAAGCTGGGCGTGTTCAAGCTCAAGCCGCAGGGCATCGACGCCGAGGAGCTGGAACTGGAGCTGATCGACTACGGCCTCGAAGAAATGGGCGAGGGCGCGGGCGAGGACGGCGAGGACGTGCTGGTGGTGCGCTGCCACTTCGCCGACTTCGGGCACATGCAGAAGTACCTGGAGGACAAAGGCATCACGCCCGAGAGCGCCGAAGTCGAGTGGATTCCCGAAAACACGGTCGAGTTGCCGGAGGAGCAGGCGCACGAGGTGCTCAAGCTGGTGGACAAGCTCGAACAGGACGACGACATTCAGAAGGTCTTTCACAACCTTGCGTAGCGGCGGCCCCTCCCTATCCGGACGTGATGCATGCTGACTGAGCCGTGGCAGTGGGTCGTGGCGGCGGCGGCGGCGTTCCTCGTCGGGCTTTCCAAAACCGGCATCGCGGGGCTGGGCATCCTCTCGGTGGCGCTTTTTGCGACGGTGCTGCCGGCGCGGGCGTCGGTGGGGGTGGTGCTGATCGTGCTGCTGGCCGGCGACGTGGTGGCCGTCGGGCTGTACCGCCGCGAAGCCGCGTGGGCGCACCTGGTGCGGCTGTTTCCGTGGGCCGGGGCGGGCGTCGTGCTGGGGGCGCTGGCCTTCGGGCAGATGGACGACGCAGCCGTGCGGTATTTGATCGGCGGGGTGCTCGTGGCGCTGGTGGGGCTGCAATACCTGCGCCGGAGCCGCCCGGCGGCGCCCGAGGACGCGCCGAACCCGTGGTTCGTCGGGAGCATCGGGCTGGCCGCGGGCGTCACGACGATGATCGCCAACGCCGCCGGGCCCCTCATGATCCTCTACCTGCTGAGCATGCGCCTGCCGAAGCTGCGTTTCGTCGGCACGGCGGCGTGGTTCTTCCTCATCCTGAACCTGTTCAAAGTCCCGTTCAGTTACGGGCTGGGGCTGATCGGGCCGGCCTCGCTGGGGCTGAGCCTGCGCCTGGCGCCGTTTGCCGTGCTGGGGGCCGTCTCGGGGCGGTGGGTCATCGAGCGCCTCGACCAGCGCCTGTTCGAGCAGCTAGCGCTCGTGCTGACCCTCGCGGCGGGGCTGCGCCTGCTGCTGGCCGGGTAAGGCGGCCTGCGGGAGCGGCGCGCGGCGGCGCAGCGCCTCGAAAAGCCCGAGCAGCAGCGCCGCGCCCGCCGCCGGGACGAGCGGCGCGGCGGCCAGACCCTGCGCGTCGGCCAGGAAGCCTGCCGCCCCCGGCAGCAGAATCGCCCCGACCATGGCGGCGCTGGACTGGTAGCCGATGGCGTGGGCCGTGTACCGGCGCCCGGCGCGTAGGGGCGTGGCAGCCATCATGCACGGGTAAATGGGCGCGAGCGAGAAGCCCGTCAGGGCGAGCGCCGCCAGAGAGACGAGCGGCGG
>CBDTTW010000291.1:0-2465 GCA_965363675.1 uncultured Rhodothermaceae bacterium | reverse complement strand
GCCTCGTCGAGGCGCTCGCCGTGCGCGCCGGGGCCGACGACCGGGGCATCATCGCCAACAACCAGGCCGTCTTTGGCCCGCCCCCCAACTACGACGGCGACGGCCGCCTCGACGTGCTCCTCTACGACATCACCGAGGGCACGGACGACTGCTGCGTCTTCGGCTACGTCGCCGCGGCCGACCTCAACCCCTACGCCGCGCGCGGGCGCGGCAACCAGGCCGATGTGCTTTACCTTGATTCGCGCCCCGGCGCCCGCCCCATCAACCTGGACGAGCTGCTCGTCACGGCGGCGCACGAGCACCAGCACCTCCTGCATTTCAACTACGACGAGGGCGAGCGCACTTTCGTCAACGAGGGCCTCTCCGAGTGGGCCGAGGTGCTCAACGGCTTCCCTTCGCGCGCCGTCGACTACTTGCATCACCCCGCCGAGCACACCGCCGCCCTCTTGCGGTGGCGGCGCGGCGAGCCGATCTCCATTCTCACCCGCGACTACCAACGCGCAGGGCTTTTCACGACCTACCTCGCCGACCGCTTCGGGGCCGCGCTCGTCGGTGGGCTGGCCGCGCGCAGCCTGGAGGGCAAGGCGCCTTTGCGCGGCGCCGACGCCTACGCCGACCTGCTGCGCGACGCGCCCGGACGCCCCGCCCTCGCCGACGTGGTGCTCGACTTCCATACGGCCAACCGGTTCACGGCGCGCCGCCTCGACCCTCGCTTCACCTACGCGGCGCCCCGCTACGCCGCGCTCGAAGCCGACCCCACGCGCTACGTAGACGGCCTGACCGCCGAGGCGGCGCCGCCGACGGCCCTCGTGCTCGACCCCGGCGGCGCCGCCTACCTCGTCTGGGACCGCGTGCAGGACCTGACGCTCCAGCTCGACGCCGAGCGGTCCGCCGCCCGCGCCCCGCTGCGCCTGCGCGCCGTGCTCGAAACCCCCGGCGGCGCCTGGTCCATCCGGGACGACCTGGCCCCCGGCAATCTCTCGTTCCCCGGGCGCTACGCCCGCGTCACGCTCATCGCGGCGCATACCGACCTGTTCACCGAATCCCCCCTTACGCTCGGCTACGAAGCCGCCTGGCGCCCGGACGGGCCGCTCCGGCAGGCCGCCCGCAGCCGCTACGACAGCGGCGCCGCCGCGACCTTCCTCCGCCTCAGCGGCGGCGAGGTCACGACCCGGTTTCACAACCCTGACCCCGGCGCCGCTACGCTCTCGCGCGTCTGGCTGCCCCTTTTCTACCTCAGCCAGTTCGCCGACGCCGACGGCCTCTCCGCCGGCAGCCCCCGCGACTTCACGCTCGTCGTGCGCCTCCCCGACGCCTCCGGGGCGCTTCCCGGCGATACGCTCTTTACGCTCAGCCGCCCCGACGCGCGCACCTTCGCGCCTGTCGTCGGCGCCGACTTGCGCTTTGCCGCGCTTTCGCTGCACGCCTACCACGAGCGCCTTTCGGGGCTGCCCGCCGTGTTCTTCGTCGGCTTCCGGGATCGCGGGGCCGACCGCAACCAGCTCGTGCTGCCCCTGGCCGCCTACGCCCCGGAGAACGTATCGTACCTGCGGCAAAAAGGCTGGTCCGGGTGGTCGCCCCTTTGGGATGTGCAGCTCTCCGGCGGCGGCGCGCTCGCCGGCATGGCCGCTCCCGTCCGCGTCGAACTGCTCACGCCCTCCCGCGCCGCCCCAGGCTTCGGCGTCGCCCTGCTCGGCGCCAGCCCCAACCCGTTCAACCCGACCACCACCATTCGCTTCGAGGTGACGCAGCCCACCGACCTCTCGCTTGAAGTCTTCGACGCGATGGGCCGCCGCGTCGCTACGCTCATGAGCGGCTACGTCGAGGCTGGGCTGCATACCGTCCGCCTCGACGCGAGCGCGTGGGCCAGCGGCCTCTACCTCTACCGCGTGCGCACGCCCCACGGCGCCCGGGCGCGCTCCATGCTCCTGGTCAAGTAACCCCCGCTACACCTTCAGCACGATGCTCCGGCGGTGCATCGCCCACACGATGCCGTAGAGGAGCGCCGTAAACGTGAGCGCGTAGAGCAGCGAGGCCGGTTGCGGCGGCGCCAGGCGCAGAAACACCCCCTCGACGAGGTAGCCTTGCAGCGACCCCTGCCCGGCAGGCGCGGGGATCGTGTAGAGCAGCACCGCCAGGATGCCGCTCAGCACATAGGCCGTGATGGCGTTGGCCCCGTAGATGGTGAACGGCCGCGTCCACCCCCGTGACTTGCGCACATCGACGTACCAGAGGCAGAGCGCAAGGGCCGTGAGCGCCAGCCCAGCCGTGAGCACCGCGTACGAACTCGTCCAGAGCGCTTTGTTGATCGGGAAGAACAGCCCCCATACGTACCCGAGCGCCGAGAGCAGCGCGCCCCACGCAAACAGGCGCGCCGCCGCCTCGGTCGTCGCCCCCTCGCGGCGCAGCAGGCGCCCGGCGGCCACGCCGATCAGCGTCGTGGCGAGCGCCGGGCTCGTGCTCAG
>CBDTTW010000290.1:0-2475 GCA_965363675.1 uncultured Rhodothermaceae bacterium | reverse complement strand
GCGAGGCTGTCGGCGGCGGATGCCGAGGCCAGCCGGAGCCCGGCGACGGGAATGCCGGGCGTGACGGGGACGAGGTAGGGCGCGGGCGCGGCGGCCGAGGGCGGCGGCGACAGGCCCGGCGGAGGAGCCTCCGGGCGGCAGGCCGCCGCCAGCAGGCACAGCGCCGCTGCCGCGAACCGGCCGTCAGGCGCCGGCATGGGACGCCCGGCGGACGGCGTCGCGGACGACATCCTCCAGGATGCCGCTGTGCGACGCGTGGAACGTGGGGCGCGCCTTGTAGAGCACGATCACCTGCGGCGACTCGTGACGGACGTTCAGCGTCGCGGCGATGATCCCCGAGAGCAGCCGTGAGTCCTGCACGAACAGCTCGTATACCGAAAAGTCGTTCCAGAGCGGGCGCATCTCGCTGCGCGCCCACGAACTGATGGGGCACGTCACGCTGTGCTTGAAGAGCACGACGGGCCGCAGCTCCGATTCCTTGCAGGCTTGCAGAAAGTCTTCCTCCGTCGTGATGCGTGTGGCGCGGCCGAGAGGTTCCAGGGCGGTATCTTCGTCGAAGGCGTAGGGCATGGGCAGGGTTACGTAGTCTTTGCGCGCGGCCACGCCTGGCCCCGCCGCGATTATCGTAAGTTAATGGAATCCTCTCCGAATCTCGACGGTCACTTTTTCAGGGCATTATGGAAGCACCCCTTACCGGCGCCGAAAGCGTCCGCTGGTCTCTCGACGATCTTTACGCAGCTCCGGCGGCGCTCGACGCCGACTTGCAGCGCGCCGACGCCGAGGCGGCGGCCTTCGAGCAGCAGTACCGCGGGACGATGGCGCGCCTTTCGAGCGCCGAGCTTGCGGCGGCGCTGCACAACCTTGAGGCGTTGCATGACCGCATCGGGAGGGCTTATACGTACGCCTATCTGAAGTGGTCCACCTCCACGGAAGATCCACAAAATGGAGCGCTTCTGCAAAAGGTCCGTGAGGCGTATACGCAGACGATGCAGAAGCTCATCTTCTTCGATCTGGAATGGGCGGCCCTCTCCGAGGAGGACGCCGGGCAGCGCATCGCAAGCCCCGAGCTGGCCCGGTATCGCCACTACCTGGAGGTGCAGCGCCTGCACCGCAAGCACCTGCTGACCGAGCCGGAGGAGAAGATTCTGGCCGAAAAACAGGTGACCGGGGCTTCGGCGTGGAACCGTTTCTTCGACGAGACGCTGGCGGCCCATCGCTTCACGCTCGACGGCAAGGCGCTTTCCGAGCAGGAGGTGCTGGCGCTTCTGCACGAGCCCGACCGCGCCCTGCGGGAGCGCGCCGCGCAGGCGCTCACGGAGGGCCTCGTCGCGCTCAGCCGTGAGCTTACGTATGTGTTCAATACGGTGCTGGCCGACAAGGCCATCGACGACCGGCTGCGCGGCTTCGAGACGTGGCTTTCGGGACGCAACATCGCCAACGAGGTGACCGACGAGGTGGTCGAGGCGCTCGTCGGCGCGGTTACGTCGCGGTACGACCTCGTGGCCCGCTTCTACGCCCTCAAGCGGCGGCTCCTCGGGCTGGAGGAGATGATGGACTACGACCGCTACGCGCCTATCGCCGCCCACCCGGCGCGCTACACGTGGTCGGCGGCGCAGGAAGCCGTGACGGCTTCTTACGAGGCGTTTCACCCGCGCCTGGGCGAGATCGTGCGGCTGTTCTTCGAGCGCCGGTGGATCGACGCGGCGGTGGCTCCCGGCAAGCGCGGCGGCGCCTTCAGCCACGGGGCCGTGCCGAGCGCGCATCCCTACATCCTCATGAACTACACCGGCCGCGCCCGCGACGTGCAAACGCTGGCGCACGAGCTGGGGCACGGCGTGCACCAGTACCTCGCGCGGGGGCAGGGCGTCTTCAGCGCCGACACGCCCCTCACGACGGCCGAGACGGCGTCGGTGTTCGGCGAGATGTTGGTGTTCCAGCGGCTGCTCGCGGCCGAGAGCAACGACGAACACCGCTTGGCGATGCTCGTCGGCAAGATCGACGACACCATGGCGACGGTGTTCCGGCAGGTGGCCATGAACCGGTTCGAGGACCGCATCCACACGGCGCGACGGACCGAGGGGGAGCTTTCGGCGGAGCAGTACGCCGAGCACTGGCTGGCGACGCAGCGCGAGCTGTTCGGCGGCAGCGTGACGCTCGGGGAGCACTACCGCTACTGGTGGAGCTACATCCCGCATTTCGTCCACACGCCCGGCTACGTCTACGCCTACGCCTTTGGGGAGCTGCTGGTGCTGGCGCTCTACCAGCGCTACCGGGAGCAGGGGGCGGCCTTCGCCGAGGCGTATCTGGAACTCCTGGCCGCCGGAGGCTCGGACTGGCCCCACCTGCTCGTCGGGCGGCTCGGGGTTGACCTGACGGATACGTCGTTCTGGCGGCAGGGGCTGGCGGCCATCGAGGCGCTCATCGCGGAGGCCGAGGCGCTCGCCGACGTGGCGGCGCCGGGGGCCGAGGAGGCCA
>CBDTTW010000289.1:0-2554 GCA_965363675.1 uncultured Rhodothermaceae bacterium | reverse complement strand
CCTCTACCGCGACATGAACCTCTCCAAAGATGCCCTGCGCATCTACGACCGCATCCTTGCCGACTACGGCGACACGTACACCGCCGCCACCGCCGAGGCCGAAAAGCGCCGGCTCTAGCGCTCACGCCGCCCCATGCGCCGCCCCCTGATGCTCATGCTTACTCTACGCCGCACCCTGATGCTCGTTGGCTGCCTCGCCTGTTTGCCGGGCCTACGGGCGTACGCGCAAGGAACGCCCGCCGACAGCGCCAGGCTCCCCGACCTGGAGCCGTCCGAATACGTCATCCGAGGGGCCGCGCAGGTCGCGTTGCCCTCGGCCTCGCGCCCGGCGCTCACCGGCATGCACCAGCCGCCGGGTCAGACGGTCATCCCGGAGGGGCGACGGCCCTTCACCGAGGAGTACAAGCAGGACCGGAGCGCGCTCCCCGAGAACCCCATGCAGCGCCCCGAGGCCCCCGGCATCTCCAGCCTGACCGGCAAAACGCCGCTCACCGGCGAGGTCGAGGCGCTCGTCGGGCGCTACGTCACCCGGAGCGTGCGCGGGCGCGTGGGCGCTCCGCTTTCGGCGCGCGCCTCCGTGATCGGCCGCGTCTCCTATCAAGGTTCGGCCGGCCATCAGCCCTTCACCGGGCCGTTCGCGTTCCGCGCGCCCTACGACGCGCTCGACGTGCTGGGCGGCCTTTCCACGCACGGCCGCTACGTGGCGGCCGGGGGCAACATAGACGGCGACACGCAAAAGTACCGCCTTTTCGGCAGCCAGTCGCCGCAACTGGCCCTCGCCGAGAACGGCTACCCCGAGCGCCAGTACGCCAACGGCGGCGCGGGCCTCTGGCTCGACCTTCGCGGCGAGCGGCGCGTGCGTCTGCACTCCGGGCTGCGCTTCGAAACCAGCGGCTTCGAGACCGAGCGCCCCGACCCGGTCCGCACCGCGCCCTCGCGCCTCTCAGAGCAGCGCCTGAGCGGGCAGTTCAACCTGACCACGCCGGGCGCCGGCGCCCTCGTCGCCGACGCCGCCTTCTCCAGCGCCGGCGTTGACGGCCGCCTCCGCGACTACTCGACGGCCCACCTGAACGCCGCCGCCGCCTACCGCTTTCGCTACGGCGCCGACATGCAGCTCAGCGTCGGCGGACGCCTGCTGACGTATGCCGTCACGGACGACGCTCCGGGCGCCGCCGCCGACGACAAAACGCTCGCCAGCGCCAACTATATCCTCCCCGACGCGCTGCTGGAGTTCACCCCCTCGCCCGGCTTCCGCCTCTACGCCCGCAACACCCCCACGCTTCAGCCGACCTCCGCGCGCAGCATCTTCGAGAAAAACCCCTTCGTCGAGGACGAACCGCTTCTGCGGCCCGTGCTCTTCACGCTCAACGCAGAAGGCGGCGCAGAAATCTTCGCCGGGCCGGTGCAACTCTCCGGCAAAGCCGGCTACCAGCGCTCTCCGTCGTTCCAGTATTTCGAGTTCGCCGGCGCCGGGGGCAACTTCCTGGCCGCCGTGCGCTACGACGAAGCCAAAATCGCCTACCTCGGAGCGGACGCCACGGCAGCCGTGCCGGGACGGTTGCAGGCTTCGCTCGGCGTCACGCTCCGCGACGGTTGGCTGACCGACCTCGACGCCGAGATCCCGTACTTCGGCGCCGTCGTCGGGCGCGGCCTCCTCGCCGTCACGTTCGCCGACGGCAGGGCGCAGGTGCAGGTCGTGGCCGACTACGAGAGCGCGCGCTACCACGACCTCCGACAGACGCGCACCATCGGCGACTTTTTCGATGCCGACCTCGCCGCCTCGTACCAGATCACCAACAACATAGGCCTCTCCCTCCGCGCCGAAAACCTCAGCGCCGACCGGCTGGAGCGTTGGGAGAATTATCCACTGGCCCCTACGATGGTCAGCCTCGGCGCCAACATCCGTTTTTAACCCTGCCGGGGACGCTTTTTTTGGCGAGCGTGCTAAGCCTGCTGCTTGTTTTGCCGATACAGCGTAATATTCTACGCAAGCCCGATCCCCCCGCTGCGCGCCGCATATTTCCCTCCGCTGCTTATGGACGCCATACCTGAAACCCAACTGGCCGCCGAGTTGGCCCGGGCCCTCCGGGAGCTGCTGACCAACGGCGAAGAAATCCACATCGACGGTCTCGGCTCCTTCAAAACGACCCACCGCCTGAGCTGGGTGGACAAAAACGAGCGCGGCGACTACGTGCTTCTGCCGCCGCGAGACACCGTTATTTTCACTGCGCAATAGGCCGCGCAAGCTATCTCCTGCGATGTCAAACGCTTTGATGCAGCAGCTCTCACGCAGGCTGGGAATCCCCCCGGAGCAGGCGCAAGAAGCCTTGAGCCGGTACGTATCCGCTCTGCAACAGCGGATCGAGGAGCAGGGCAGCGCGGTCGTTCCGGGCCTGGGCACGTTCCGGCGCTTCCGGGGCAGCGTCGCCTTCGAGCCCTCCGACGCTCTGGCGCTCGCCGTGAACCACAAGTACGCGGGCCTGGAGGAGGTCGTCATCGAGTCGGCGGGCGGCGGCTCTCCGACGCCCCCGGCTGCCGCTCCGGAGCCGCCCGC
>CBDTTW010000288.1:0-2558 GCA_965363675.1 uncultured Rhodothermaceae bacterium | reverse complement strand
CCGTTTCGAGGACGATGATCGTATCGAGGGGGTCGCGCTCGGCGGGAAGCGTGAGCGTGATTTCGGGGCCGGACGGGAAGGCGACGGGCTCGGAGCCGCCGAAGCGGTAGGCGCGCGCCACGCGCAGGCCGCTTGTGCCGGGAAGCGCCAGCGCCGCCGGAGCCGCCGCGTCGAGGACGTGGATGTATACGCGGTCGCCCTGCTGCGTCGAGGCGCCCCACGGTTGCAGCGGCATCGGCCCGGCCTGGCTGCCGTAGATCGTCTCGCCGTGGGCGCGCGTCCAGCGGCCCACCTCGGCCAGGCGCTCCACGACCTCCGGCTGGAAGGCGCCCTCGGGCGTCGGGCCGACGTTGAGCAGCAGGTTGGCGCCCACGCCGGCGGCCCGCACGAGGTAGCCGATGATGTCGGCGCTGCTTTTCCAGTTGTGGTCGTCCTTGTTGTAGCCCCACGAGCCGTTCATGGTGTCGCACGTTTCGAGCGGGAGCGTGCTTACGTGCGTGGTGTTGTGCCCGAAGGTGTTCTGGCCCGGCAAGTCGCGCTCGACGACCTGGATATCCTCGCCCGGGAAGGGCGTGACGTGGTGGTTGTTGGCGATGAGGCCGTGCGGCAGCAGCCGGTGGATGAGGCGGTACGTCTGGTCGAGCCGCCAGTCCACGTTCGTTTCGGTTTTGGACTTGTCGTTGGGGGTGGTGTGCTGGTCCCACCAGCCGTCGAACCAGAAGCCGGCGATGGGGCCGTAGCGGCCGGAGGCCAGCTCGGTGATCTGGGCGTCCATGTAGTCGAGGTAGCGGTCGAAGTCGCCCGAGTCGGGGCGGCCGGCATACTGGCCGGTCTGGCCGCGCGGGAAGTAGTCGGGGTGGCGCCAGTCGAGGTGCGAGTGGTAGAAGAAGAGGGGCATGTTCTGGCGGGCGCACTCGTCGGCGAGCATCTTGAGCACGTCGCGGCCGTAGGGCGTGCGGTCTACGATGTCGTAGTCGCTTACCTGGCTGTCCCACATGGCGAAGCCGTCGTGATGCTTGCTCGTGATGGTGATGTAGCGCATGCCGGCGTCTTTGGCAATGCGCACCCACTCGGCGGGGTCGAAGGCGGTGGGGTTGAAGCGGGGCGGCAGCTTCTCGTACTCGGAGAGGGGCATCTTCTCGACCTGCATGACCCACTCGCCGCGTCCGAGGACGGAGTAGACGCCCCAGTGGATGAACATGCCGAAGCGGGCGTCGCGGAACCACTCCGTGGCCTGGGCGCGCTCGGGGGCGATGACTTCGGCGGTGATCTGGGCGGCGGCGCCGCGCCCGAGCGCGAGCAGCACGAGGAGGGCGAGGGTGCGTTTCATAGGGCGGCGGAGTAGGTTTGCTTCTATGTACACATTTTGCCCGCAGCGGTCAACTGCGGCGCGGTTGCGCGGCGGCGGGGACGGGGGTATTTTGAAGACGCACGCAGGGGGCTGCCTTCGGGCTGCAACCTCCCGATTTCGGGAAGGAGGCGGCCTTGCTGCGTGCGACCTGAGCCCCCGGAGCGCCCCCTGAGGCGCTTTTTTCGTTTTGGGGCGCCGGGCCTAGCGCAGGGCCTGCGCCCGGCGGACGGAGCCGGGCAGCCGGTAGCCGATGCCGACGAGCGGCCGCCCGCCCGCCCCGGGCCACACCGCCCCGACGCGGAAGCGCGTGCCGAACACGTCGGTGAGCGAGACGCCCCACTCGGCGAGGTTCGGCGGGCCGCCTTGGGCCGCCGGGGGCTCGGCAAAGCGGCTGTAGCCCCCGGAGACGGCCAGGCCCGTGCCCGTGCGGACGAGCGGCCAGAGGCGCAGCGCCTGGAACGGCAGCACGCCGAAGCGGTGCTCGGCATGGAGGCTGAAGAACCGCTTGCCGGCGCGGGGGTAGGGGGCGGCCGTGCGGAGCGTCCCGAAGGGGTGCAGCGGTCCGAGCGCGGCGTCGTCGGCCCCGTAGTATTGCAGGGGCAGGGCGCCGTAGGCATATCCCGCCGCCAGGCGCAGGCGCAGGCGGCCCGGCTGCGGGCGGCGCCGCAGCAGGGTGACGGCGGAAAGCTCGGCGTGCACGTGCAGCAGGGTATACGCGCGGTCGGCCAGGGCGCCGCGCTCGGCGAGGGCGTCGGCGGAGGCTTCGAGAGGGCGGCGCTCGGCTCCGGCTTCGGGCGTGGCGGCTTCCAGGCGGAAGGCGGCGGCCCGCAGGGCCCCCTCGCCGGCGGAGGCGTTGGGGGGCAGCCGGTCGCGGCGTAGGGGCGCGCGGCTCCAGGCGGTCGGCGCGGCCTCGTGCTGTTCGGAGCGGGCCGTAACCGAGGCCCGGAGGCCGCCGCCGTGGACTCCGGCGCCCACCGAGACGCCCTGCCGCCAGTAGTAGCTGAAATAGTCGGCGCCGCTGAAGGCCAGGCTCAGAGCGGCCGCTTCGGCAGGGTAGCGCGAACCGCGCGGCATGGGCTCGGTATCGGCGGTGTAGGCGGCCGTAAGGTAGGTGTGCGGCGTCGTGGCGTAGCGGGCGGCGGCGCGGTAGCGGATGCGGCGCAAACCGCTGGCCTCGGCAAGCGCGCCTTGCAGGTACAGGCGGGGC
>CBDTTW010000287.1:0-2654 GCA_965363675.1 uncultured Rhodothermaceae bacterium | reverse complement strand
CGACGCCGACCGGGGCGACGTGGAGATCATCATGCCGAAGATGGGCGAGAGCATCGTGGAAAGCACGCTGCTCAAGTGGCGGAAAGCCGTCGGCGAGCCCATCGCGCGCGAGGAACCCCTGTGCGACATCGCCACCGACAAGGTGGATACCGATGTGCCCTCGCCCATCGACGGCGTGCTCAAGGCGATCCTCGTGGAGGAGGGCGCGACGGTGGACGTGGGAACCGTGATAGCCATCGTGGGCGCCTCGATGGACGAGACCCCCGCCGCCGCGCCGCAGGCCGCTGCGCCCGACGGGGAAAAGCCGCACGCCGCCGCTGAAACCGGGTCGGCCCCGGCGGAAGCGGCTCCGGCCGCGCAACCCGCAGGCCCCGAGGAAGCGCCCGAAGGCAAGGGGGACTTGTTCCTTTCCCCGCTCGTGCGCTCGATTGCCGAGAAGGAAAACCTTTCGCGGCGCGAGCTGGAGCGCATCGCGGGGGCCGGCCACGGCGGGCGCATCACGAAAGCCGACGTGCTGGCCTATCTGGAGCAGCGTCGCGCGGCGCCGCCCGAGCCGCCGCAGCCCCCCGCCGCGCCGCAGCCTGTCGCCGCGCCGCGCCCGGCCCCTGCGCCGCCGCCCGCCCGGCCGCCGCAGGCCGCCGCGCCGGAAGCGCCTTCGGCCGCCGGGCCGGAGGGGCGCGTCGAGATCATCGAGATGAGCCGCATGCGCCAGATCATCGCCGAGCACATGGTGCGCTCCAAGGCGACCTCGGCGCACGTCACCTCGTTCACCGAAGCCGACGTGACCCACCTCGTCCGGCTGCGCGAGCGCAACAAGGCGGCGTTCGAGGCGCGCGAAGGGGCGCCGCTCTCGTTCATGCCGTTCTTCGTGCGCGCCGCCGTCGAGGCGCTGCACGAGTACCCCCTGCTCAACGCCTCCGTCGAGGGCAAGAACATCATCGTCCGCAAGGACATTCACATCGGCATCGCCGTAGCGCTGGGCAAGGCGGGCCTCATGGCCCCGGTGCTGCGCGACGCGGGCGACAAGAGCCTGGCGGGGCTGGCCCGCGCCACCCACGACCTGGCCGCCCGCGCGCGCAACAAGCAGCTTCAGCCCGACGAGCTTCAGGGCGGCACGTTCACCCTCACGAACATCGGCTCGCTCGGCTCCCTGATGGGCACGCCCATCATCAACCAGCCGCAGGTCGCCATCATGGCGACGGGGGCCATCAAGAAGCGCCCGGTCGTTATGGAGGACCCGCGCCTGGGCGACGTGATCGTGGTGCGGCACATGATGTACCTCTCGCTCTCCTACGACCACCGCATCATCGACGGGGCCATGGGCGCGGCGTTCCTGCAACGCTTCGTTCAGGAACTGGAGCAGTACGACCCCGAGGGCTCGGTCTAGGGCGGCGCGGCGGCAAAGATGCGCGGCGGCGGCTGCCGTTATTGACTTTTACCCGAAAACGTCCTTGCTTGCAGGGACGTTTTCCTCATCTCCCCCGCAGCACGCATACCGGGCGCTCGTATGACGCAACAGGACCAGGCCGCCGCGCCGCAGGAGCCGGGACGCCTCGCGGCGCCGATGCTCAGCGTAGCCGAGCTGCACAAACGCATCGAGGACTTCGCCCACGAGTACCTGAAGCACAAAAGCCGCGAGACGGTGGGCACCTACCGCCGCTCGCTCAACGAGTTCGAGCGGTGGGCGGCCCGCGCGCAGGGCTTCCGGTTTACGCCGGAGAACGTGGAGGCGTACAAGGACTACCTGATGCGCGAGCGCGGGTTGCACCAGGTGTCCGTATCGACCTACCTGACGGCGCTGCGGCGCCTGTGCCAGTACCTCGTCGAGATCGGCGTGCTGACCGAGAACCCGGCGGTGCTCGTCAAGGGCAACCGGCGGCCGGGCAGCCACACGCGCTCGCTGCTGACCGCCTCGGAAATCGCTACGCTCCTGGCCTCGCTGCCTTCGGCCGAGCTGATCGAGCAGCGCGACGTGGCCATCGTCCACCTGATGCTCTACGCGGGCCTGAGCGAGATCGAGGTGGTGCGCGCCAACGTCCGGGATCTGGAGCACACGCTCATGGGCATTTACCTGCGCGTGCAGGGCAAGGGGCGCACCGTCAAGGACCAGCAGGCGCCGCTCGACCAGCGCGTCGTGGAGCCGCTCCAGCGCTACCTCGACAGCCGGGGCCGCCTCCGCCCGAGCGAGCCTTTGCTGCTCTCGCACGGCTTCCGCTCGGACGAGCAGCGCCTGAATACGCGCTCGGTGCGCAACCGCATCAACGCGCTCCTGGAGCAGGCAGGCATCAAGCGCCGGGGCGTGACGCCGCACAGCCTGACGCACACGGCCGCGCTCATATGGCTCAACGAGGGCATGGACATCGAGGAGGTGAAGGAGCGCATGCGCCACGGCACCCTCGACACGACGATGATCTACTTCCGGCGGCAGGGCCTTTACCGGATGGAGCCGGAAGCGCTCGCAAACCTCGATCTTTCCGTGCCGCCGGGGCCGGCCCCCGGCAAGGAGTAGGCGCGGGCCGCTGCTAAAGGGCCGCTTCGACGCGAATGCGGGCGACGTAGGGCGCCCCTTCCGGAGCGGCGCCGGGGTAGGGCTGCAACTCGACGAGGGTAAGGCGGTAGCCCGCCAGCACGACCGGCTTCAGCGTGGCTTCGTC
>CBDTTW010000286.1:0-2682 GCA_965363675.1 uncultured Rhodothermaceae bacterium | reverse complement strand
GCGCCCGACAAGGATGTGTCCACGACGCTCGCCAGACATTCTCTCGTGAAGTCGTCGACGACGTTGAGAATGCGGAAGCGGCGACTGTCGGTGAGCGCATCCTGCACAAAGTCCAGCGACCACCGCTGGTTGGCGCCCTGCGGCATAGTCATGGGCGCTCGCGTGCCTAAGGCCTCGGGGCGGCGCTGCGGCTGCGCCTGCCCGGCGCAGACCTGCGACGCGCCGAGGACGAGGCGGCCGACTTCCGGATCGGCGACGCCGCCATCCACGTAGCCTATCACCCGTCCGAAGGCCGCATGGCGGCCTGCCTGAACGACGCCGCAGCCGGGCGCACCGTCTACCTGCTCGTCCCGGAGCGCGCCCTGCACGACGCCCTCCCCCTGGCGCCTCCGAAGGTGCAGGTGCGCGCCATCGAGGCTTTCATCGGGCAGATGCTCGACGAGATGAGCGGCTTCGAGCAGGCCGCCGCCCGCGAGCTGCTGGGGGCCCTCGTCGCCTGCTGCAACGCGCAGGCCGCCGAAGCGGATGCGCCCCTGCCGCCCATCGAAGCGCCCGAGGGCCTGCGGCGGTAGGCTCACCACATCATTACAGCGCGGCGGCGGGCGCCCGCGCGCGGGCCGGTTATCTTGAGCAGCGCACCTGCTCCCCCATCCCCCGCCCTGCCATGGAAACTGCCGCCGCCGGCGATCCGCACGGCAAGCCCTTCGACGCGCCCACCCGGCGCGCCCTCACGGTGGCCGCCCTTGCCATCGCCATCGTCGTCCTGCTGCTGTTTCTGTGGACGATAGCCAACGTCCTGCTGCTGGTGTTCGCCGCGGTGCTGCTGGGCGTTCTGCTGAGCGGCCTGGCCGATTTGCTGGCCGGGCATACGCCGCTTTCGCGCGGCTGGGCGCTGGCGCTGGTGTGCGTCGCCCTTGCGCTCACGCTCGGCGGCCTCGGGTGGCTGCTCAGCGGGCAAGTGGCCTCGCAGGTAAGCGAGCTGAGCCGGACGCTGCCCAAGACGGTGCAGCAACTGGAGCAGCAGTTCGGCGCGCTCCCGCTGCTCTCGAAGATGCCCTCGCCCGAGAAGCTCATCAGCGGCCAGAGCAGCCCCTGGTCGCGCATCACCGGCGCCGTCTCGGCCACGCTGGGCGGCCTCACCAACTTCCTGCTCATCCTGTTCATGGGCATCTACTTCGCCGTCGAGCCCGACCTGTACAAGTCGGGCCTCGTGCGCCTCGTGCCGAAGGCCGGGCGGCGGCGCGCCCGCGAAGCGCTCGACGCGCTCGGCGAAACGCTGTGGCGGTGGCTCATCGCGCGCCTGTTCGAGATGACCCTCATCGGCGTGCTCATCGGCGGGGGGCTGGCCGTCATCGGCGTGCCGCTCGCCCTGACGCTCGGGTTGCTGGCGGGTCTGCTGGAGTTCGTGCCGCTCATCGGCCCGACGGCCTCGTTCGTGCCGGCGGCGCTCATGGCGCTCGCAGCCGGCGGCTCAGGGAAGCTGCTCTATACGGCGGGTCTGTTCCTGGTGGTGCAGCAGCTCGAAAGCAACGTCATCACGCCGCTCATCATGAAGCGCGTGCTGGACGTGCCGCCCGCCGTGCTCCTGGCCTCGGTGGTCGCCAGCGGCATCCTCTTCGGCATCGGCGGCGTGCTGCTGGCCTCGCCGCTGGCCGTCGTCGTGATGGTGCTCGTGCGCATGCTCTACGTCGAAGACCTGCTCGGCGACCCCCTCGAAAAGGACGACCCATAGCCGCCCTAGCGCTCCGCCGGAGCCTCGGCGGCGCAGCACGACGCGCACGCGGGGGCCGGCTCCGCCGGGGCCTCCGGGGTCGCCGCCGGAGCCTCGGCCGCCGCGCCCGGCGCCAGGCGCAGCCCGTTGCCGACGACGAGCAGGCTGGCGCCCACGTCGGCGAAGACGGCCATCCAGAGCGTCGCGTAGCCGAAAAGCGCCAGCCCGAAAAACACCGCCTTGATGCCGAGCGCGAGGGCGATGTTCTGCGCCAGCACCCGGCGCGTGCGGCGGCTGAGCGCGATGAACTCGGGCAGCTTGAGCAGGTTGTCCTGCATCAGCGCCACGTCGGCCGTTTCGAGCGCCGTATCCGTGCCGGCGGCGCCCATCGCAAAACCGATGTGGGCCCGCGCCAGCGCCGGAGCGTCGTTGATGCCGTCGCCGACCATGCCGACGGCGCCGTAGCGCGCCAGCAGCCGCTCGACGGCGGCCAGCTTATCCTCCGGCAGCAGCTCCGCCTGCACCTCGCCGATGCCTACCTGCGCCGCGATGGCGTGGGCCGTACGCCGGTTGTCGCCGGTGAGCAGCACCGCCTCGACGCCCTGCGCGCGCAGCCGCCGCAGCGCCTCGGCGCTCGTCGGGCGCACCGTGTCGGCGATGCCGAAAACGGCCAGCACGGCCTGCTCGGAGAACAGCACGACGGTCGATTTGCCTTCGGCCTCCAGGCGCGCCAGCACGGCCTCCACCTCGGCCGAGCACACGCCCGCCGCATGCGCGTAGCGGTGGCTCCCGAGGCGGAAATGCACGCCCCCGATGCGCCCGGAGACGCCCCTGCCGGGCGCGGCCTCGAACGCTTCGACGGGCGCCGGCGGCGCGGCGCCGTACCGGGCCGTGAGGGCCGCCGCCAACGGATGCTCGCTCAGCGCCTCCAGCGACGCCGCCAGCCGCAGCGCCTCGGCGGCTCCGACGCC
>CBDTTW010000285.1:0-2728 GCA_965363675.1 uncultured Rhodothermaceae bacterium | reverse complement strand
GTAGCTGCCCGCCTGGAGCGCGGCGGCCCCGTCGAGGCTGACGGCTTCGCCGAGGCTGCGCAGCCCCGCCCACGTCAAGATCTGGATGACGCCGCCGATGGCGTCGGGGCCGTAGAGCGCCGTAGCCGGGCCGCGCACCACTTCGATGCGGGCGATCTCGGCCAGCGGAATCGGGATGTCGGCCAGGAAGTGGCCCGTCATCGGGTCGTTGAGGCGCGCCCCGTCGATGAGCACCAGCACGCCGTTGAACGTCGAGCCGCGCATGGTGATGTCGCTCTGGGCGCCGAAGCCGCCCCGGCTCTGCGTCTCGATGCCGCCGACGGTGCGCAGCAGCTCATCGACCGAGCTGACGGGCTGCGCGGCGATCTCGCGGGCCGTGATGACGGTCACGCGGCGCCCGGTGAGGCGGGCGTCTTCCGAGAGCCGGGAGGCGGTGATCACGACCGAGTCGGGAAGCTGGACGGCGTCGCCTTTCTCCTGGGCGCGCGCCGGCGAGGCGAGCAGGGCCGGCAGGGCGAGCAGGGCCGGCAGCAAAAGGGAATAACGCATGAGATATCCGGAATTCAGGCAAGGCAGGGAAAGCCGCCGGACCGGGCTGCGCAAGCTGGAGAGGCGGCGCGGGAAGATACGCCGCGCGCCGGAGGGAGGGGCCTAAGACATGATAAATTCGACGGCTAGCCGCTGAAACCGCTTCCGCGCGGGCAGCGGGGCGTCACCCGAAAAGCTGCTGCGCCCATGCCACGTGGCCTGCGGTGTCCTCGGCGAAGCGCCCTTCGCGGCCGCTCGTTTCGAGCACGAACCAGCCCTCGTAGCCGATGTCCCGGCACGCCTCGGCCACGGCGGCGAAGTTTACCTCGCCCTCGGGGCTGCCGAGCAGGGGCGTTTTCCAGTCCTTCAGGTGGATCTGGCAGATGCGGGCTGCGCCGAGCCGCCGGATCTCTGCGGGCGCGTCGTAGCCGTAGGCCGTGGCGTTGCCTACGTCGTAGTAGACCTGCGCCGCCGGCGAGCCGATGGCCTCCAGCAAGGCAAGGTGCTGCTCGGCGGTGAGGGTGCTTTCGATGCCGAGGATGACCCCGGCGTCCTCGGCGCGCGGGGCGACCTGCCGGAGCGCCGCCGCGACGCGCTCCAGGCCCGCCTCGTCGAGCGCGTAGGAGGCGTAGGGGCCTTCCGAGAGGTTGGTATACTGGTTGGGGCCGGAGGCCCGGCGCAAATCGCCGTCGTTGAAGAAGGCCAGCAGCACGTTGCCCGCGCCGAGCGCGGCGGCGGCCTCTACGGCGTCGATGACGTACACGGCCGACTGCGGCTCGGACTTCAGGGGGATCTCGTTCAGGATCTGGCCCGCCGCCACGGAGGGGAAGGCGATGCCGTGGCGGCGCCCCAGCTCCCGGTAGCGGCGGCGCACCGCCGGCTCGCGCAGCGGAATGCGCCGGGGGTTTGTCCCGATGCTCACCTGAAGGCCGCCGAGGCGGGCGGCCTCGGCCTTGGGGATCAGCTCGGGCGAGCAGGGCGGGCCGAGATTCCAGTCGCACATGCCGACGCGGACGGCGGGCCTGGACGGGGCGGCGGACCTGGACGGGAGGGCGGCCCCCAGGGCGGGCAAAAGGGCGGCGGCCTGAAGAAACGTTCGCCGGTGCATCGCGGGCGCAAGGCTGGCTGCGGGAAAGGGGCGCCCATAAGATGAGCACGCCTGCGCCCAAACGCAAGCGGCGGGCGCCGCGCGCAAAAAGCCTTCCGCGCGGCCCCGGCGAAAGGCGTGCAGAAGGCTTTGCGATGCGAAAACGGGGGCGCGCCTACACGTCGGTGCGGGTGGTGCGCGTCTCGGTGGTCTGGTGCGGCCCCGAGGTGTAGCTGTGCGAGTCCTGGCGCACCGCCCCGCTCGTCAGCTTGTCCCGCTGCGAGCGCGAGAGCGCGTAGACGATGCCGAGGCCGACCATGATCAGCACGACGGCGATGATCCACTGCTCGCTGACGCCGGCGGCGTTCATGGCATAGCCTACGCCGATGATGGCGATGATGTATCCGATAAGGTACCCGATAAAGTTACCTGACATGGCATTGTAGGGGTTGGCGCCTGATATTATGGGTTCGTCTTACGTGCGGCGGCCGCCGGCGGTTCAGGCGCGTTTGTAATGATCTGCTGACATCGGGGGGCGGCCCCTCGGCATGAGCGAACTACCTTCTTCCCGCATCGACGGCGCGACGACGCTGGCGGCGCTCCTCGGGCGTCCGGTGGCGCACTCGCGCTCGCCGCTCATTCACAACGCCGCCTTTGCGGCCGAGGGGCTGAACTGCGTGTACGTGGCCTTCGACGTGGCCCCCGAGGCCGTAGCGGCGGCGGTGGCGGGCCTGGAGGCGCTCGGGGCGGTGGGCGCCAACGTGACCATTCCGCACAAGGCCGCCGCCGCCGCGCTCGTGCACACGCTCACGCCGCAGGCCGCCGCCACGGGAGCCGTGAACACCATTGCGTTCCGGCGCGAGGGCGGCGTTTGCCGCCGCATCGGCGACAACACGGACGTAGCGGGCTTCCTGGCGCCGCTGCTGCCCTTGGCGGCCGAGCTGGCGGGAGGGCGGGCCGTGGTGCTCGGGGCCGGAGGGGCCGCGCGCGCCGTGCTGTTCGGGCTGCTCGGCGCGCTGCGGCTCGGAGGCATCGGCGTGGCGGCGCGGCAACCGGCGCGCGCGGCGACGCTCATCGCGTCGGTGGCGCCGCCGCCGGAGGCCTCGTGCGCCC
>CBDTTW010000284.1:0-2732 GCA_965363675.1 uncultured Rhodothermaceae bacterium | reverse complement strand
CGGAGCGCCCCCGGACGACCGCGCGCGCGTGCGCCGCCTGCTCGACCGCTGCGACGCTGCCCGCTACGGCCCTGCGCCTCCCGCCGAGCCCGAGCGCCGCGCCGACGCCGACGCCGTGCGCGCGGCCGTGCAGAGCCTCGCCGCCCCCCGAGGCCGCGCCTGAACCCGGCCGCCTCGCAGCGGCGCGTTTCCGTCCGTAACTTGCCCCGCGCCCTCTCAACCCGCACGCCCTATGGAGCCGCTATACCTGCACACCAGCCGCCGCATGGGCTGGATCGAAGTCATCTGCGGCTCGATGTTCAGCGGCAAAACCGAGGAGCTGATCCGTCGCCTCAAACGCGCCCGCATCGCCCGGCAGCGCATCCAGATCTTCAAGCCCGCCCTCGACACGCGCTACGACGCCGACGAGGTCGTTTCGCACGAGGGCGTCGCCATCCCCTCGACGCCCGTACATGCGGCCGCGCAGATCATCCTGCTCGTGGGCGACGCCGACGTGGTCGGCATCGACGAGGCGCAGTTTTTCTCGCTCGAACTGGTCGATGTATGCCGCAGGCTGGCCGACGAGGGGCGGCGCGTGGTGGCGGCAGGGCTCGACCAGGATTACCTTGCCCGGCCGTTCGAGCCGGTGCCCCAGCTCATGGCTATCGCCGAGTTCGTGACGAAGCTGCACGCCGTGTGCGTGCGCTGCGGGGCGCCCGCCAACCACTCGCACCGCACGAGCGCCCAGGGCGCCCGCCTGGTCGTCGGCGCGGGCGAGACCTACGAGCCGCTCTGCCGCGTCTGCTTCCGCGACGCCCGCCGCGCCGAGGCCGCCCCGGCGGGGGCCTGAGCGCCCGGGCGCAACCTCCGCGCGTATCTTTTCGGCGGGGCCTCCGTAGGAACGGGAAGCAACCGGCGCCGCCCGGAGGGCGCCCCTCCCCGAACCCCTGACCTGCGAGCCTGCCATGCGCCCCAACCCCGCCGCAACCGACCACGATCTTCGTCTGAAGCGCACCGTAGCCTACGGCATCGACGCCCTTGCGGCGGGCATAGCCGGCGGCATCCTCTCCTCGTTCTCGCCCGGGCTCGGCGCCGCCGTCGCCGGCGGCTACATGCTGCTCCGCGACGGGCTCGAATTCGACTACATGCGCCACCGCTCGCTCGGCAAGCACTTCATGAACCTGCACGTCCGCCGCCTCGACGGGCTGCCCATGGACGTGCAAACCTCCATCCGCCGCAACTGGCCTATCGCGCTCAGCAGCCTGGCGCCGCTGCTGGCCGCCTTCGTCGGCATGGGCTTCCTGATCGGGGTGGCCGCGGTGGGGCTGTTCCTCTTCGAGGTGCATCGCCTGTTCAAGTCCCCGGACGGCCGCCGCTGGGGCGACGAAATGGCCGGCACGGAAGTCGCCGGGCGCGAGGGCGCCTGCGTGCGCTGCTAGGCGTACGCTGTCAGGGTGTGGATCATTTGTGCCTGGAAAGACAGCGCGCCGCCGGGAGAAGGCTTGCGCCGGGGGCGAGCCCCGGGTATGTTACCGGTGGTTAGCGCCCGACCTGTCCACACCGGATCTGCCCGTATGTCCAACGAACGTTACCTCGTAGCCGCCCGGAAATACCGCCCGATGCTGTTCGGCGAGGTCGTCGCCCAGGAGCACGTCACCGAAACGCTCAAGAACGCCGTGCGCCTGGACCGGCTGGCGCATGCCTACCTGTTCAGCGGCCCGCGCGGCGTCGGCAAGACGACGGCGGCGCGCATCCTTGCCAAGGCCATCAACTGCACGACGCCGCCGGCCGAGCGCGCCGACGGCGCCGAGCCGTGCCGCGTCTGCGCGTCGTGCCGCTCGTTCGAGGAAGGGCGCAACCTCAACATCATCGAGATCGACGCGGCCTCGAACAACAAGGTCGATGACATGCGCGAGCTGCGCGAGACCGTGCGCGTGCCCCCCCAGGGCAACCGCCGCAAGGTCTACATCATCGACGAAGTGCACATGACGACGACGCAGGCGTTCAATGCCCTGCTCAAGACGCTCGAAGAGCCGCCGCCCTACGTCCTGTTCATCTTCGCCACGACCGAGCCGCACAAGGTCATCCCGACGATCCTCTCGCGGTGCCAGCGCTTCGACTTCCGCCGCATCGCCACCGGCGAGATCATCCGGCAGCTCGAAACCATCGCCCGGGCCGAGGGCATCACGGCCGACGACGCCTCGCTGATGCTGATCGCCCGCAAAGGCGACGGCGCCTTGCGCGATGCGCTCTCGGCCTTCGATCAGGCCGTCTCGCTCTGCGGCATGAACCTGCGCTACCCCGAGCTGGCCCAAGCCCTCGGCGTCGTGGATTCGGACCTTTACTTCGCCGTGACCGACGCCGTCGCCGAGCGCAGCGGCGCGCGCCTGCTGGAGATCGTGGATGGCCTCGTGCGCGCCGGGCACGATTTGCACGAGTTCACGGGGGGTCTGGCCGAGCACCTGCGCAATCTGTTCGTGGCGCTGACGATGCCGGACACCAGCCTTATCGAGGCCGCCGAGGCTGCGCGGCAGCGCTACGCCGCCTCGTGCGGCCGCTTCGACGCCTCGATGCTGCTGCGCATGATGAGCATCGTGTCGGAGGCGGAGGCCGCGCTGCGCGGCAGCGCGCAGCCGAAGCTCAAGATGGAGCTGGCCCTGCTCAGGATGGCCGCGCTCTCGGAGACGGTGGACCTGCGGGCGCTGCTCCAGAAGATCGAACGGCTCGAACGGGGCCTGCCGCCCGCCGGGGGC
>CBDTTW010000283.1:0-2762 GCA_965363675.1 uncultured Rhodothermaceae bacterium | reverse complement strand
GTGTAGACGATCGGAAAGCCGAGGCTCTGGTGCGCCTCGCCCAGCTCGTCCACGATGGCGGTGCCCGAGGCAGGCTTGTTGCCGAGCACGCCGCCGCAGCCGGTGCGTTCGAGAAAGCGGTCGATGACGGCCTCGGGAAAGCCGTCGGGGTACGTCGGAAACGGGGTTTGCACCCGCAGCCCGGCCAGCTCCCAGTGGCCCGTGGTGCTGTCCTTGCCCGCCGAGACGGCCCGCATGCGGCCGTAGCCGGCGGCAGGCGTCTCGGGGCAGCGTACGCCCGCCAGAGGGGCGATGCAGCCCAGCCCTAAGCGCTCCAGGTGCGGCAGGCGCGGCCGCGCGAGAGCGCAGACATGCCCGAGCGTGTCGCTGCCGGCGTCTCCGTAGGCGTCGGCGTCGGGCTGCTCGCCGATGCCGACCCCGTCCAGCACGATCGTGAGGAAAAGCACGGGCGCGGCCTCGCTCGGGTAGTTGGATCGGTCCGGAAGCGCGGGCCGCTAGATGATGGTGATGTACTTGCCGGCCGACTCAAACGACTCTTGCAGAGCGGCGTAGGCGTCGGAGCGCAGGTCTTCGGGGTGGTGGTGCTCCTCGCGCATCATGGCGATGCCTACGGCCACGCCGCCCTGGAGCGCGCCCTCGCCGGCGTCGAGGCCGGACTTCAGCTCCAGCGCCCACAACTCGATCTCGGCAGCGTCCGCGTTGAAGAACAGGCCGTAGGTCAGCTCCCCGAAGCGGTCCATGCGAGCCTCGGGGGGCAGCGCCTGCTGCAACTGCCGTTCGAGCTGCTCCTCGGCCGCCGCGACGGCTTGGGCGCCCTCGGCGGCCACTTCCTCGGCGCGGCACAGGTAGACCAGGCCCAGGCCCAGCGGGACGCCCTCGGCGCGCGCTTTTTCCATTTCCTCGGCGATGATCTCGCGGCGCGGACGGGGCGCGGGCGCCTCCGGGGAGCCGTCGGGGGCCGCCTCCTCGGCGTGGGCCTCCAGCACCGAGCGGAGCAGACCGGCGAACTGGCTCAGGAGCGATTGCTTCCGGGTGCTGCCCAGCCCTCCCTCCTCCATGCTGTCGGCCAGGAGGACGTATACCTCGCCGTCCTCGCGGTGCGGCACGAGCGTCATGAGCACCTGGCGCACGGCGATGGGCTCGATGTAGTAGCCCAGGCTTTGCGGCGAGATGCCGCGCTCGCCGACGCGGTGCGAGACCACCTGCGTCCCGGCGGACTCGGCCAGCATCAGCGGCTCGGCGGCGCTGAAGTGCCCCTGCGACCGGGCGTAGGCGTTCCTGCTGACGACGGCCTCGATGTGGTAGCGGCGCGCGTCGGGGTCGCGGCGGAGCAGGCATACCGTGTGAGCCTCGATGGCCCCCTGAAGCGAGTTCAGGTACGGCATGATGACTTCCTTGTTGCGCCACGCCAGCGACTTCGGGGCCGCTTCGCTCGACTCGTGCGGGCGCTTCCGAACGGCGGGCTCGGCTTCGGCGGCGGCCTCCGCGAGGCCGTTGGGGCCGGCGGCGGGGGCGCTTTTGCCGATCCGCTCCTTGGGCTTGATCTCCACGATGCCCAGCTCGCGCAGCTCATCCTCGGGCGATTGGGACGCCGGGCGCGCGAAGGTTTCCTGCTCGGCGCGGTGCGTGCTGCGCATGCCGAAAAGGTGGGCCAGCACGGCTCCGACCAGGAAGGCCGCCGCAAGGCCGTACAGCAAAGGCTCGACCAGCAGAAAGGCCAGCATGGCTGCTATGACCGCGAGGATGACGAGTAGAAGGCGAAACATTCAGCTACCGGGAGGCGCCCTCGCAGGGCAAGCACGCGCGTCCTTTGGAGTATGAGGCACTGGCGAATGTATACGCCGGTGCGGCTTATGTCAATAATGAGGCAGGATGTTACCGCGGCGGCAACTTCGGCGCTCGGCGAGCGCGTTTTTCGCCCCGGCGCCTCTGAAGGTAAGGATTTAAGGCGCGGCCGGGCGGGCTTCTTCGGCGCAGAGCGGCGCAAAAGTTGCGGCGCCCGCCCCCTCGATGGTGGCGCAGCCTTCGGGCCAGGGGATCTCGGGCAAACGGAAGGCGGGGGGGTCGCCGGGCGGCAAGGGGTTCGGCTCGGCCCACAGGCGGCCGTCGTAGGTCTCCAGGATGACGTAGGGGCCGCACCGCCCCCGCACGTAGCTCCGGTCGAGCGGGACTTTGCCGAAGGGGGTATCGAGCACGTAGCGCGGCAGCGCGAACCCGGTCGTGCGGCCCTGAAGGGCGCGCATGAGGCCCATGCCCGTCTCGATGGGGGTGCGGAAGTGCGCCGTCCCGCCGATGACCTGGGCCTGGTAGAGGTAGTACGGCCGAACGCGCATGCGCACCAGCCCCTCGAAAAGCGCCTTGAGCGTCTCGGCGCGGTCGTTGACGCCGCGCAGCAGCACGGTCTGGTTGCCGACGGGCACGCCCGCGCGCAGCAGCCGGTCGATGCCCTCGGCGGCGTCGGGGGTCAGCTCGTGGGGGTGGTTGAAATGCGTGTTGAGCCAGAGCGGGTGGTAGCGCTCCAGCATCCGGCAGAGGTCGTCGGTGATGCGGTAGGGCAGCAGCACCGGCAGGCGGCTGCCGATGCGGATGACCTGGAGGTGCGGGGTCCGGCGCAGCCGCTCCAGGATCCACTCCAGGTTCTGATCGCTGAACGTGAGCGGGTCGCCGCCCGTCAGGAGCACGTCTCGAATCTCCTCGTGCGCCGCCAGGTAGTCGATGGCTTCCTGCAGCTCGGACTTGTTCAGGAAGAACTCGGCGTCGCC
>CBDTTW010000282.1:0-2783 GCA_965363675.1 uncultured Rhodothermaceae bacterium | reverse complement strand
AAATCGGCCGCGCCTCGGGCGCTCATCATTCCTGCCGGGCTTCCCCCGCCGGCGGTGCGGTGGTGCGGCGGTCGGCCTGCGCGCCTGCGGCGCGGCGGCGGAGTGTCCGGAGGCTTACTGGAGAAGGCGGAACCTCATCGGGGGCAGGAACGCTTGCAAAAGCGCCGGAAGCGTTTCCTTCCGGGCCGGAGCGGGGCGCCACCCCCCTTCCGACTAGAGATGCGTAAAGGTAATGCAATCTCCGGACTGTTAAAAGGGCATAAAGATTTCGCCGCCCGCCGCGCCCGTCATGTTACGATTACCGCGTCGCCGAGGCGCACCAGGCCGCCGCCCAGCACCGCAACGTTCTGCCCGAAAAGCACCTTGCCCCCGGAAGCGCGGTAGCGCGCCAGGGTGCGCAGCGGCTCCGGGCCGAGCGAGCGGCCTGTGGACGGGTCGAGCGTCGTGACGACGCACCGCTTGCACGGCTTGACGGCGGCCAGGGTCGCCTCGCCCAACTGAAAGCGCCCCCATGCATCTTCTGCGTACGGCGCGCCGCCCGAGACGACGAGGTTGGGCCGGAAGCGGTCCATCTCGACGGGGTGCGCGAGGCGCCCGTTCAGGTCTGCGAGCGAGGCTTGCGTCGTCACGAGCACCGGGTAGGCGTCGGCGAAGCTGACGATGCCGCCGGGAGCATAGGCGGGGTCGGTGGGGCGGCGCAGGTCGTCGGGCATGTACACGAGCGTGCAGGGCGCGCCCACCTGCCGGGCAAACCAGGCGCTGACAAGCGCCGGGGCAACGGCCGCCGGGAGCACGTCGTCCCAGATGCGCACCGGCATGCGCTCGGCGGAGGGCTCCGGCGGCAGGATCGTAAGCGGCTCGGCGCCGGGGGCCTGCACGACAAGGGCCTCGCCCGCCTCCGAGAGGCGCAGGCGCGCCAGATGCGGGTGCGTGCGCCGGCTGATGAACCGGCCCTCGGCATCGACGAGCATCCAGCGCCGATCCCCCGCCAGACCCCGCGCCTCGACGCGGCACGCGGGCAGCTCCACGCCCGAAAGCCCCTTGACGGGATAGCGTACGATGCGCACGAGCACGCCCGCGACGCTCACGGAGCCGCCTCCAGCCACTGCGTCACCTTCAGCACGTACTCGGCGACGTGCGTATGGAACGGGTAGTCGATTTTGTCGGCGTCGTCGGTGGGTTGGTGGTAATCGGCGTGGTCCTCGACGCCGAAGTAAAGGTGCGGGATGCCTTTTTCAAAGAAGGCGGCATGGTCCGAGGCGTTGGTCCAGTCGTCGGGGCCGGCCGCGTCGTGCCCGAACACCACGGGCAGCGGCCCGCCGTCGGCCAGGCGTTCGAGCGGCTCCCGGAAGCGGGGCGCGTGCGACGTGCCCGAGACGACGAGCGCGCCCCCGTCGTCGCGCCCCACCATGTCGAGGTTGAGGTTCAGGCGCACCGCGCGAACCGAATCGACGAAGGCGTAGGCGCCCAGCAGCCCTTGCTCTTCGGCGTCGAAAAAGGCGAACACATAGGTGTGGCGCGGGCGGGCCGCGGCGAGGCGGCGCGCCGTCTCCAGAACCACGGCCACGCCCGAGGCATTGTCGTCGGCGCCGTTGTAGATCTGGCCGCTGCGCACGCCGAGGTGGTCGTAGTGCGCCGAGATCACCACCACCGAGTCGCCGGGCAGGCTGCCGCGCACCACCCCGAGCACGTTCGTGACGCCGCCTTGCAGGCGGCCGCCGGGGCGCGGCGCCCGCGCGGCGTGCAGGTAGGCCCCGCCGTAAGGCGCTACGCCTGCGGCGCGCAGCTCGGCCGCGATGTAGCGCTGCGCGCGCCGCGCGCCCGGCGTCCCGGTGGCGCGGCCCTCCATCGAGTCGGCAGCCAGGGCGGCCACATGGCGGCGCAGACGCTCCTGCAAGCTGCTCGGCGGCTCCGGGCCGGGGGCCGCAGCCTCGCTTCGGGCGGCGGGCGGCGCTTCCTGGGCGCACGCCTGAAGGGCCAGCAGGCACGCCGCCAGCGCCGCCCACGCGGCGCGCGGCGCCAAAGGGCTACCGAAGGGCATCACGCGGGAAGGTCTGGGGGTCAGGTTCGACGGTGGGACTGAGGTCCGGGCCGGGGTCTTCCCAGCCTTGCTCCGAGACGCGCATCAGCACGGCCAGATCCAGATCGGCCTCGCCCACCACGATCTGGCACGAAAGGCGACACTGGCCGAGCAGGCCGCGTTCTGCGAGCTTGGCAAACTCGGCCGCCGTCATGGCCTCCGGCTCGCCCTCGAAAAACTGCACGCGGCAGGTGGTGCAGCGAGCCTTACCGCCGCAGCGGTGGCCGATGTCCACGCCGGCGGCCTCGATGGCGCGCGCCAGGCGAACGCCCGGAGCGACCGCAAACGCGCCGACGTGGCGTATGTTCAGGTTAGGCATCGTCTACGTAGCTTGGGCAAAGGACGGGTTTCCGAAGAACGCTTGAATCTGCGTCAGAACCGATTGCTTGGGGGAAATGTACGTAATTCCGGGCGTTCACCACAGAGATTTCCACGGCTCGGCAGGCGCGATGGGTTTTCAGAAAACAGGACTTTCAGGCCGTAGGCCCTGGGCATGGGCGGCGGTCGGGGCGGCGGCTCTGCTGGCGGCGGCGGTCCTGCTGCGCCTGGCCGAGCCCGAGCCTTCCGCCCCACCGCTCGCGCCGGCGGCGGCCTCGCCGTGGGTGCAGGCGGCGCTGGACACGCTCACGCTGCCCGAGAAAATCGCCCAACTCCTTATCGTGTCGGCGGCGGATACGTCGGCGCCGGAGGGCCTGCGGTGGGG
>CBDTTW010000281.1:0-2887 GCA_965363675.1 uncultured Rhodothermaceae bacterium | reverse complement strand
GACACGCCCGACCAAGTCGTCGAGAACCTGCGCGCCGCCGTCGCCGAGCTGAACACGTTCAACTACCGCCGCTCGCTCGCGGAGGACTTCACGTTCGCCCCCACCGCCTCGGCGCTCATCCGCGAGCCGATCTGGACGGGGTGGGACCGCCGCCAGGAGGAGCGCTATTTCAGCGCGCTCGCGGCGGCCGCCGCCGAAGGCGGGAGCCTGCAACTGTTCGATCAGGCGCTCGTGGCCGTCACGCCGCAGCGCTACACCTTCGACGCCGGCTACCTGCTCACGGCCCCGCACCGGCGGCCCGTCGTGCCGACGGCGGTGCAGGGGCGGCTGCGCTTCGTGATCGACCAGGGGCCCGATGGGCTCTGGCGCATCCAGCAGTGGACCGACCGCGAAATCGGCGACAACCCTTCCTGGAGCGACCTCAAGGCGGCCTTTGCCAAGTAGGCGGCGTATCTTGCCGCATGCTCCCGCCCCGCCGCCATAACCGCCTTGCCGCCCTGCCGGCGCTGCTGGTCCTGGCGGCGTGCGCCTCGTGCAACCCGTTTGCTCCCGCCGCCGCCGACGGCGACCCGTTCAGCGACCTCCTGGGCAACCCGCGCACCATCAGCGGCTTTTTCGCCAACTTCCAGAACGCCTACGAACTCCGCGACGCCGCCCTCTACGAACCCCTGCTCGACTCCGGCTTCGTCTTCATCTACTACGACTTCGAGGACCAGGTGGAGCGGCAATGGGGCTTTGCGCAGGAGATCAACACCACGCGACGGCTTTTCCAGAACGCCGACCTTATCCGGCTGCGCTGGAACCAGATCATCTTCAGCGAAACGGCGCCGAGCGGCCTCCAGGCCAGCGTGACGCGCTCGTTCAACCTGACGGTGACCTTGGCCGACAACGACGTGTTTCGCGGCGACGGCAACGTCAACTTCACGCTCGTGCGCCCGGACAGCACCGCCGCCTGGCAGCTCCGGCGCTGGCGCGACGAAAGCGAGTTCTAGCGCGGTCCGATACGCCGCCCCTACTGGCAGGCGCAGGCGGCTTCCCCTATCTTGACCGCGTGTAGGGCTTGCGCCCACGACCCTTCCCAACGCACCCAGGCATCGCCATGCAACAAGCACTCGCTTACGCCGCCGACCACTCCGAAACGTTCGTCCAGGAGCTTGAAGAGCTGCTGCGCATCCCCTCGATCAGCACCGACCCGGCCTACGCCGACGACGTTCGGCGCTGCGCCGACTGGCTGGTGGAGCACCTGCGCGGGCTGGGCTTCGAGGCCGAAACCTCGGAGACGGGCGGCCACCCCATCGTGCTGGCCGGCTATCACGCCGGCGACGATCTGCCCACCGTGCTCGTCTACGGCCACTACGACGTGCAGCCGCCGGACCCGCTCGATTTGTGGGAGTCGCCGCCCTTTGAGCCGACGCGCAAGGACGGCAAGCTCTACGCCCGCGGCTCCAGCGACGACAAGGGGCAGGTGTACATGCACCTCAAGGCCGCCGAAGCCTGGCTCAAGGCCGAAGGGCGCCTGCCGGTCAACCTGAAGCTCGTCATCGAGGGCGAGGAGGAAAGCGGCTCGGTCCACCTCGTGCCGTGGATCAAGCAGCACCGCGAGCAGCTCGCCGCCGACGTGATCGTGGTCTCGGACACCTCGATGCTCGACGAAGGCGTGCCCTCGATCACCTACGGCTTGCGCGGCCTTGCCTACGTCGAAGTGACGCTGCACGGCCCCGACCGCGATTTGCACTCGGGCGTGTACGGCGGCGCCGTCGAGAACCCCATCAACGCGCTGGCGCGCCTGATCGCAGACCTTCACGACGACGACCACCGCGTGGCCCTGCCCGGCTTTTACGACCCGGTGATCGACGTGACGCCCGAGGAGCGCGAACGCTTCCGCGCGCTGCCCTTCGACGAGGCGGCCTGGAAGGCGCAGATCGGCGTCGGAGCGGTGCGCACGGAGAAGGGCTACTCGGTGCTGGAGGCCACCACGGCCCGGCCGACGCTCGACGTGAACGGCATCTGGGGCGGCTACCAGGGCAAGGGCGCCAAAACGGTGCTGCCGGCCCAGGCCTCGGCCAAAATCTCGATGCGCCTCGTGCCCAACCAGAAGCCCGAGGAGGTGACGGCGCTGCTGCGCGCGTACTTCGAGCGGCGCACCCCGGAGACGATGCGCCTGGAGTTCCGCGACCTGCACGGCGGCAACGGCTCCATCGTGGACACCGACAGCCCGGCCATGAAGGCCGCCGCCGAGGCCATGCAGGCCGTCTACGACCGCACGCCGCACTTCACCCGCGAGGGGGGCAGCATCCCCGTCGTGGCCGATTTCAAGGAAATCCTCGGCCTGAGCACGGTGCTGATGGGCTTCGGGCTCAACTCGGACGCCATCCACTCGCCCAACGAACACTTCGGGCTGAACCGTTTCCACGAGGGCATCCAGAGCATCATCCGGTTCCTCGGGCTGCTCCCCGAGCGCATGTAGGCGCCTCAGTCCAGAATCGGCCAGAACACCCCGAAGCGCAGGCGGCGCTCGGGGAGCGGGTAGCCGCGCACCACCTGGTTGCCCGGCTGCAAGGCCGTGCCGCTGAGCAAATTGTCCATGCCCACGAACACGGTGGCCGTGCGCACGCGCGCCTCGGCCATCGCGTCGAGGGTGAAGAACGGCCCGGCGGCGGCGGCCCCCGGCGGCGGCAGCGGCAGCAGGCCCGTCGCCGGGTGCAGCGCCCGCAGCGGCGCGGCCGACCAGGCGCGCAGGCGCAGCCAGAGGTCGGCGTAGAGGTCGCCCTGAAACAGGCGGCGGCGCACGCCGGCGCGCGCCCACCCGGAGAAGGCGGGCAGCACGCGCGGCCCGGCCTTCGGGGCGGCGAGCGCCTGGGACGTCAGGGCGGACGAGGAGGCGACG
>CBDTTW010000280.1:0-2908 GCA_965363675.1 uncultured Rhodothermaceae bacterium | reverse complement strand
CCCCCCCTCGACGCGCTCACGCCTGCCGAGGCCGCCGCCGAAGGCGCCCTGCGCGCCCTGCTCGCGCCGGAAGCCCTCGCCGAGCGTTTCGGCGAAGCGCCCGGCGACTCGCGGGCGTGGGCCGAAGCCGCCGCCGCCGAAATGCAGGCCGCCGGGGGGCGGTATCGCGGCCTGCCCGCCGTCGGGCACTGGGGACGCCTCGAACGCCCGCTCCCTGCGCCGGAGCGGCCCCGCAGCGCCTCCGCCCCCGACGAGGCCGCCGCGCCGCCGCGCGTAGCCCGCCTGCACCGCCGCCCCCAGGTCCGCCAGGCCCCGCCCGACGAGGACGACGACCAGGCCGGCATCTGGATGATCCAGCTCGACGATCCGCAGGAGCACGTCGAGGACCCGATGGGTTTGCACCGCCCCACCGACCGCGACGACGAAGCCAGCCCCGAGGACCTGGCGGACTCGCTGGCCGAGCTGCCCGAAGCGCGGCTCGTGGCGGCCCCCGGCGCCCCGCGCGAGGTGCTCGTCGGGGAAGACCCGCTGCCGCTCGCGGCCGCCGCCGAAGCGGTTCGCACGGGCGCCGGGGCGGGCCTCGTCTATCCCGAATGGGATTACCGCACGCATACCTACCATGCGCGCGGAGCCGTCGTGCGGGAGCGCACCCCGCCGCTCGGGGCGGCCGCATGGGCTGAGGCCGTGCGCGCGCGCCGCGCCGCGCTCATCCACGAGGTGCGCCGCCGCTTCGAGCGCCTGCGCCCCCGGCGGCTGCGCCTGGGCCGCCAGCTCGACGGCCCCGAGGTGGACCTGGCTGCCTATGTAGCCTCGTACGCCGACCGCCGCGCGGGCTGCCCCGCCGATGACCGCCTGTACGAAGCCGCCCGCCCCGTGCGCCGCGACGTAGCCCTGGCGCTGCTCGTGGACATCAGCGGCTCGACGGATAGCTGGGTCACCGAGGATCTGCGCGTCATCGACGTGGAGAAGGAAGCCCTGCTCGTCGTCTGCGACGCCCTCGACGCCCTCGGCGATCCCTACGCCATCCTCGCCTTCTCGGGCGAAGGCCCGGAGGCCGTCTCGGTGCTGCCCCTCAAGGGCTTCGACGAGCCGGCCGGGCTGGCCGTCAACCGCCGCATCGCCGCGCTCGAACCGGACCGCTACACCCGCCTCGGCGCCGCCATCCGCCACGCGACGGCGCGCCTCATGCAGAAACCCGCGCGCCACCGCCTGCTGCTGGTGCTCTCGGACGGCAAGCCGAACGACGTGGACCACTACGAAGGCCGCTACGGCGTCGAGGACGCCCGGCAGGCGGTGGCCGAGGCCCGCCTGCAAGGGCTGCACCCGTTCTGCGTCACCGTGGACCGGCGCGCACCCGCCTACATGCCGCGCATCTTCGGAGCGGGCGGCTACGCCGCCCTCCATCACCCCGAGCATCTGCCTACGGTGCTGGTCGATGTGCTCCGGCGGCTCGTGCGCCCCTGAAGCCGGCCGTTGTTTTCCTGTAACAAGCCGCTCTCCTGTCTCCGAAGCGCGGCCCCGCCCGGTACCTTGCAGCAGCGCACTTTGCCGCGCAGGTTGCTTTCCTATTTGCCCCCGCTGCCGTGTCAACGCTCTTGCCCATCCTCGGGCTGCTCCTGCTGGGGGCTGCCTCGCTCGACATCATCTGGAGCACGCTTTCGCTGGGCGGCGGCGGCCCGGTTACGCGGCGGCTGGGCGCCGGGCTGTGGCGCCTCTCGGGCGGGGCTGCCTTTGCCGGGCCGCTCATCCTCGCGGCCACCGCCGCCGCATGGGTGGGGCTGCTCTGGTTCGGCTGGACGCTCGTGTTCACTGGGGCGCCGCTGGCGGTCATCGAGTCCTCCACGCGGCAGGCCGCCGACCACTGGGACCGGCTGTTCTACGCCGGCTACACCGTCGCCACGCTCGGCCTGGGCGACTTCATCCCGCAGGGCGCGCTCTGGCAGGTGCTGACTGTGCTGGCGGCGTTCACGGGGCTGGTGCTCATCACCCTCGGCGTGACGTACTACGGCGGCGTGCTGAGCGCCGTAGCCGAGGAGCAGCAGTTCGCGGCGCTCATCGCCGCGCTCGGCGAGGCCCCCACCGCCATCGTCGCCAACGCCTGGAACGGCCGCGCCTTCGAGGGCCTGGACGCTGTGTTCGTGCAACTGGCGCCGCTCGTGACGCTCCACGCGCAGCGTCACCTCGCCTACCCCGTAATCCATTACTTCCGGCCCACCGACGCCGAGGTGGCCATTGCCGTGCAGACCGCGCGCCTCGGCGAGGCCCTGGTGCTGCTGCGCTATTTCGTCGCCGAGGAGGCGCGCCCGGCCCCGGCGGCGCTCGGGCTGCTCTATCGCAGTCTCGAAACGCTGCTGCACACCCTGCACCCCGCCTTCATCGGCGCCCCCGACGAAGCGCCGCCCCTGCCCGACATAAGCCGCCTGCGCGCGGCCGGCATTCCGCTGGCCGAAGGCGCTTCGGCGCCGCCCGAGGCGCACGCCGCCCGGCGGCTGATGCTCGGCTTCGTGCACGAGAGCCGCTTCGCCTGGTCCGACGTAGATCCCGGCGCCCGCGCGTAGCGCTCAGGCCGCCCGCGTCTGCTCGTAGAGCTCCAGGTAACGGCCGGCCATACCCTCCAGCGACAGCTCCGCCTCGACGAAGGCGCGCCCGGCGGCGGCGGCGGCGGCCTGGCGCTCCGGGCTTTGCAGCAGCGTCGCCAGGTCCTCGAAGGTCTCGAACGGCAGCAGCGTCTCCGGCGGGAATGTCTGGAGGTCGGCGGCAAGGTCCGCCGGAAGCAGGCACGGCAGCCCGGCCGACATAGCCTCGATGATCGCCAGCGGCAGGCCCTCGAAACGCGCCGTATGCAAAAACGCATCGGCGGCGGCCAAGAACGGCAGCACCGACGCCGCCCACGGCTCGCGGCGCACCC
>CBDTTW010000279.1:0-2924 GCA_965363675.1 uncultured Rhodothermaceae bacterium | reverse complement strand
CGGCCGCCGCAGCGGCCCGCCTCGACGCGATGCACGCCCGGTTCGCCGCCGACCTTCAGCGCATCGCAGCGCCGGCGCCAGGCAAAAACGCCGCCGGCCGCCCCACCGCCATCACCCACACGTACCGCACCGCCTTCAGCGGCGCCGCCGTCGCCACGCGCCGGGGGGCGCTCGCCGAGATCCGGGCGCTGCCGTACGTGCGCCGCACCTACCCCAACCGCCGCTACCAGGTCGAAGGACGGTTCACCCCTCGCGCCGCGCCTATGGGCCGCAGCGCCGCCGCCCCCGGCCCCGACGGCCTGCTCATCGGCGTGCTCGACACCGGCATCGACTACAGCCATCCTGACCTTGTGGGCCGCTACGCCGGCGGCTACGACTTCGTCAACGGCGACGCCGACCCGCGCGACGACCACGGACACGGCACCATCGTTTCGGGCATCATCGCCTCCGGAGGCCGTTTTCCCGGCATCGCCCCGGAGGCGCGCATCGTCGCCTACAAGGTGTGCAGCGCCGCCGGGCAGTGCGAGGAGGCCCACGTCATCGCAGCGCTCGAACGCGCGCTCGACCCGGACGGCAACCCCGCCACGCATAACCCGCTGCCGGTCGTCAACCTCAGCCTCGGCAACAACATCGGCAGCGCCGACGACGCCCAGTCGCGCGCGGTCAACAACGCCGTCGCGGGCGGCGTCGTGTGCGTGATTGCGGCGGGCAACGCCGGCGAAGAACTCGGCTACCACTCGGTGGGCTCGCCCGGCGCCGCCGAGCAGGCCATCACCGTAGGGGCCAGCGAGGGCGACGCCATCGCCGCCTTCAGCGCGCGCGGCCCGGCCCGCCGCTCCTTCGGGCTCAAGCCCGAGGTGTCGGCTCCCGGCGTGCGCATCCCCGCGCCCTACCTTTACGGCGGCTACGTCGAGGCCAGCGGCACCTCCATGGCGGCCCCCTACGTGGCGGGCATCGCCCTCCGCCTGCGCGCCCAACACCCCGACTGGACGCCCGCCCAGGTCAAGGCCGCCATCGTGCAGGGCGCGCGCGCCCTCCGCGCCGACGTGTGGACGCAGGGCATGGGCGTCGTCGATACCACCCTGGCCTTCGGCGCGCGGACGCTCGTTGCGCCTGCCGCGCTCTCGCTCGGGCTGTTTGCCCCCGGCGCAAGCGCCCCCGTCGAGGCCGAACTGACGGTCTACAACGTCGGCGCGCAGCCGCAGGAATACGCGCTCAGCGTCGAGGAGGCCCCCTCCGGGCTGGGCGTCGGCTTTTCCGAAAACAGCTTCACCCTGGCCCCGGGCGAGCGCCGCCGCGTCGAGGTGCAGTTCACTCCCACGGGCCTGGCGGGCAACAGGGTCGGCGCCCCCGAGTGGCTGCCGCATACGGGCGTGCTGCGGGTCGCCGCCGCCGGAAACGTGCAGCGCGTCCCGTTTTCGGCCGTCTCCAGCCCCTCGCTTCAGCTTCAACTCGGGCCCGCCGGCGCCGAGGCGCCCGTCATCGTGCGCGGCCCGGCAGGCTTCGTCTACTACCCCGGCCACCCCGAGGCGCACAACGACTACGCCGACGGCAACACCCTGCTCGTCGAGCCGGGCTCCTACAGCGTCATGGCCGCCCACGCCGACTACGACGAGGCCGCCGGGCGCGGCCGCGCCGCCTTCGTCGTCCGCGAAGGCGTGGACGTGCGCACGACGGCCGTTGTGGACGCCCGCGCCTCGGCCGCCGCCCACCCCTACACCTTCGCCCTTAAGGGCGGCGCAGGCGAGGTGTTGCAGCCTGCCGTACTCGGCGTCCCGATGCGCTTCCTGCACGACCCCACCGACCTCGGCTTCACCGTCGAGACGGGGCGCGGGCGCATGCCGGAAGTTCACCTCAGCGGCGCCCCCCCGGAGTACTCGTTCGAGTGGTACGCCGTCGCCAACACCGGCGGCGAGCGCATGTACGCCTTCCACAGCCGCGCCGCCGGCGTCAGCGGCCCTACGACCTACACCAACGCCCCCGCCGACCTCCGCAAACGCACCTACCGCTACCTGACGCCCGAAGGCCCCGGCGGCCTCTGGATGCTGCCCTGGATGGAGGCCACGGGCGGCGGTTTGTTCACGCGGTGGTCGGAGAACGAGCCGGTCATGGCCGCGCCCTTTACGCACACCGTCTTTGCCGCGCCCGACCCCGACGCCCGGCGCAGCGCCGCCGCCTCGATGGGGCCGCTTTTCGAGATTTTGCGCCCCTCCAACCCGTACTACACCGACCGAGGCTCCAGCGAGCTGCTTTTCATCGCCCCCTGGACGCGCGAGCGCCCTGACGGCCGCCAGGACCTCTATTTCATCCACGACCGCACACGCCCGATGTTCACCGTCGAGGCCGACACGGTGACCTACGGGCTTGGCCCCGTGCACTGGTTCGGGCGCTTCGAGAACGAACCGCAGCGCATGGTGCTGCGCACCAACTCCGACCGCGGCTACGTCTGGTCGTCGGGCGGCGCCCCCGGAGCCGCGCTGTTCTTCCCGATGTTCCTGAACCAGTTCGGCGACGCCCGCCCCCAGGTCGACCTGGCCTACCGGCTCTACAACGCCGACGGCCGCCTGCTCGACACGCGCCGCCTGGCCGATCTGCGCTATCCGCTGGGCGGCTCGGCCGCCGACCCTTCGCACGCCGCCATCCTGCTGCCCGGCGGCGGGGGTCGCTACACGCTCGTCCTAGCCGATTCCAGCTACGGCATCGGCGCGGCGCGCGGCCGCGCCACCGTCCGGGCGGCCTTCAACTCGCTCGCCGCCGACCCTAACCCGCCCTCGATGAGCGCCCTGCTCATCCGCGCCGCCGGACGCATCACGAACCGCGTGGCCGCCGGCGAAACCGCCGAAGTGCGCTTCGGCGTCGAGGATGCCGCGCTCGACGGCAAGCCTGCCCTGTTCTACCGCCTCTACGAAGGCGAGGCGTGGCTG
>CBDTTW010000278.1:0-2964 GCA_965363675.1 uncultured Rhodothermaceae bacterium | reverse complement strand
CATCATCACCGCGCTCGACAGGTCGGCGCTGCGGCCACCGGAGGACCAACCCCACGGCGCCCGCCACGGGCTACGGCGTGTACCTGTTCCGCAAGTCGTTCGCCCTGCCGGGCGCCCCCGAGGCGTTTCGCGTCCACGTCTCGGCCGACAACCGCTACCGCCTGTTCGTCAACGGCGCTCCCGTGGCTTCCGGGCCGGCCCAGAGCGATTTGCGCAACTGGCGCTTCGAGACGCTCGACCTGGCGCCTTACCTGCGGCCGGGGCAGAACACCCTCGCGGCGGTCGTCTGGAACGGCGGCGAATACCGCCCGATTGCCCAGATCACCCACCGCACCGGCTTCGTGCTTCAGGGCGACGCCGAGGCCGAGCAGGCCGTGAACACCGATGCCTCGTGGCGCGTGCTCCGCGACACGGCGTACGCCCAGGTGCAGTTCGCGGACAACGACCCGCGCATGGCCTGGAACTACTACGTGGCCGGCGGCCTGGACAGCCTGCGCGGCGCAGCGCACCCGTGGGGCTGGGAGCAGCCCGGCTTCGACGATGCGGCGTGGGCGGCGGCCCGACCGCTCGACCGGGGCGCCCCTGCGGGCGTCGAGTCGCATCAGAAGTGGCAGCTCACGCCCCGCCCGGTTCCGCTGCTCGAAGAAAAGAAAATGCGCTTCGAGCGCCTGGCGCGCGCCGAAGGCCCCCTCCGGCCCGGCGGCGGTTTCTTGCAGGGCGAGCCCGTCGTCATCCCGCCGCGCACGCGCGCCGTGCTGCTCGTGGACAACGGCCTGCTCTCGACGGGCTACCCCGAGCTGGTCACGAGCGGCGGCGCGGGCGCAGAAGTCCGCATCGTCTACGCCGAGGCGCTCTACGACGCGCAGAACCGCAAGGGCCGCCGCGACCAGATCGAGGGCAAGCGCATGATCGGCGTCTACGACGTGTTCCTGCCCGACGGGGGCGCCCGCCGGCTGTTCCGCCCCCTGTGGGTGCGCTCCTACCGCTACGTCCAGCTCGAAATCACGACGGCCGGGGCGCCGCTCACGCTGGAGGACTTCTACCACTACGAAACGGCCTACCCGGCCGTACGCAAAGCCGCCTTCGCCTCCGACGACCCGAGCCTGACGCCCATCTTCGAGGCCGGCTGGCGCACCGTCCGCCTGAACGCGCAGGATGTGCTCGTGAGCGATTTGTACTGGGAGCGCCTGCCCTACATCGGCGACACCAAGATCCACGCCCTCGCCTGGTACTACATGACCGGCGACGACCTGCTCTACAAGCAGGCCCTCGAACAGTTCGACGACTCGCGCGTGCCCGAGGGCCTCACGCAGAGCCGCTACCCCGCCGACCTGGAGCAGTTCACGCCGCTCTACGCGCTCGTCTGGGTGACGATGGTGCACGACTTCTGGATGCTCCACCCCGACGCGGCCTTCACCCGGCAGTTCCTGCCCGGCATCGAACAGGTGCTGGGCTGGTTTGAACGGCAGCGCACCCCCGAGGGCCTGATCCCTACGCTCTACCATCTCGACTTCGTGGATTCGGGCTACTCCGAGCAATGGGCGAAGATCCGCGCCGAAGGCCCGGCGACCGGCTCGGCCGTGCACAGCCTGTTCTATGCCTGGACGCTCGACCAGGCGGCGGCCCTGTTTCGCGCGCACGGCCGCGCCTACGAGGCCGACCGCTGCGCCGCCCAAGCCGCCGCCCTGAAACGCGCCGTCTACGCCCTCTGCTGGGATGCCGGGCGCGGCCTGCTCTCCGACACGCCCAACAAGCGCCTGTTCAGCCAGCACGCCAACGTCATGGCGATCCTGACGGACGCGGCGCCCCCCGCTGCGCAGCCTGCTCTGCTCGAACGATTGCTCGCCGCCGAGGACGCGCTGCCCGTGGACATCTACTTCCGCTTCTACCTCGGGCGCGCCCTGCGCAAGCTCGGCGCGGGCGGGCGCTACCTGGAGCTGCTCGGACCGTGGCGCCGGATGATCGCCGACGGCATGCACACCGTGGGCGAGGTCGGCGCCAACCCGCGCTCCGAGGCGCACCCGTGGGCCGCCAGCCCCAACTACGAGTTTCTGGCGATGCTGGCCGGCATCGAACCCGCCGAGCCGGGCTTCAAGACGGTGCGCATCGCCCCGGAGCCGGGGCCGCTCCGGCGCGTCTCGGCCGCCGTGCCGCACCCGCTCGGGCTCATCGAGGTGCGCTTCGAGCGCGAGGGCGCCTCGGGGCTGCGCGGCAGCGTCCGCCTGCCGGCGGGGCTGACGGGCGTGCTGGAGTGGGAGGGCAAAAAAATCGCGCTCCGCAGCGGCGCCCAGGAAGTGCGCCTCTGAACGCATCGCCTTTTTGAACCCTGCCGCCGATTTCGATAGGCTGCGCCAAAAACCGCCCCTCCTTTGCCATGAAACGCGTCCTCAGCCTCTCCGCCGCCGCGCTCGGCCTGCTGCTCGTCGTGGGCATGCAGCCCTTCGACGCGCCGCCCTCGCGGCCGAACGTGCTCATCCTGCTCACCGACGACCAGCGCGCCGACGCCCTCCATGCCTTCGGCAACCCCGACGTGCAAACCCCGGCGCTCGACTCGCTCGCGCGCTACGGCACGGCCTTCGCCGACGCCTACATCATGGGCGGCACGAGCGTAGCCGTCTGCGCCCCCAGCCGCGCCATGCTGATGACCGGCCGCACCCTCTACCACCTCGCGCAGCAGGGACCCGGGGAGTTTCGCATCCCGGCCTGGCAGGTCACCATGCCCGAGGCGTTCCGCAAAGCCGGCTACGTCACGTTTACGACCGGCAAGCACCACAACGGCGCGGCCGTCGTCGCGCGCGGCTTCGACGAGGTGGACGACGTTTTCTTCGGCGGCATGAGCGACCCCTTCCACATCCCCGTGCACAAGTTCGACCCGACCGGCCGGTATGGCCCCGAAACGCGGCGCATCGGCGAGAAGCACGCCGCCGAACTGGGTATCATTCTCACCGGGAACGACAGAAAACG
>CBDTTW010000277.1:0-2970 GCA_965363675.1 uncultured Rhodothermaceae bacterium | reverse complement strand
CAGTGGATGCAGTGGGTGGCGAACGGGCGGTTCAGGTTGCGGCAGTTGGGGCACTCGCCGGGTTCGAGAAACGGCGACTCGGCGATGAGCTGCCGCAGACGCAAGTGCGCCAGGTAGGCAAGCGCGCCCAGGGCCACCAGGCTCAGCATGGCGGCGCCCACTTGCTGCAAGAACAGCAGAAAGTTGGCCGCCGCGTGCACCAGTCCGGCCGTCAGCACCGAGGGCAGCATCACCCCGAACACGTTGCGGTTGCGGTGCACGAAGCGCGCTTTGGCGAGCCCGTAGCCCCACAGGGCCGCATAGGCCATGTGCGCCGGCACCGGCCACAGAAAGCGCACGAGCAGCACGTCGTTGCCGTACTGCGTGGCATACAGCACGTTCTCGACGGCCGCAAACCCCAGCCCGACGCTCATGGCGTAGATCATCGCATCGACGGGCTCGTTGAGTTCCGAAAAGCGCAGCGTGATGAGCACGGCGGCGATGCTTTTGCAGAACTCCTCGTTGAAACCTACGAACGCGCTGAAGAGCAGCAGGCGCCAGGTCTCGGCGCTGGCGGCTTCGGTAAAAAAGCCCGCCTTGATGCCGATGGCGTCGCCGGCAAGCTCGTTGAGCAGGGCCGCCACGGCCACGCTGGCCGAGCCGCCGAGAATGGCGACGAGCACCAGGTAGCGGAGAGCTTCCGGTTCGATGCGGTCGTAGCTGCGCAGGACCCAAAGCCAGATGCTGGCGCCGAGCAGGATCGCGCCGAACGTGGTGAGCATTGTCGAGGCTATAGGGGCGGGCCGGTGGTGAGGCGAAGCAGTATAACGCGCGCCTGGCGCCTTTGTTGACCGCGCGCCGGGTGGAATGCTTGAATTTGTTGCTCCTTATGGGTCGCCCCGGAGCAGATCCTGCCGGCAGCAGGATCCGGGCTAACTTTTCCGCTGCTCGCGCGTTAAGGCGGTGAGCCTGCGGGCAAAAGGGCGCTATGCTGCACTTATGAAAAACACTCCTTCCGGCGGCGCGCTCGTGCGCGAGGCTTCGGAGCACATCCCGTACCGGGCCGAGGTCGTCCGCAAGCTGCTGCACCTGATGGCCCTGGTGGTTCCCCTTGCGATGGCGCTCGTCGGCAAGGCGTGGGCGCTGTATCTGCTGGCGCCGCTGGCGGCCCTGGCGCTCACGCTCGACGTGCTGCGCGTGCGGAGCGCCTGGTGGGCGCGGCATATCGGGCTGGTGTTCGGCTTCATGATGCGCCGCTCGGAGCAGCCGCCGGTGGGCGGGCCGGTGGCGATCAACGGGGCGACGTGGGTGCTCGTGAGCGCGCTCGTGCTGACGTTCCTCTTTCCGGTGCGGGTGGCGGCGGTGGGTTTCAGCATGTTCATGGTCGCCGACGCGGCGGCGGCGCTCGTCGGGCGGCGGTGGGGGCGCACGCTGTGGGGGCGCGGGCCGCGCACCGTCGAGGGGTCGGCGGCGTTCGTGGCGGTGGGCCTGGCGATGGCGGCTTTGCTGCCGGGCGTCGTGTTCTGGGTGGGGGCCGTCGCGGCGGTCGTGGCCGCCGCCGCCGAGGCGCCGCCGGGGCCGCTCGACGACAATATCCGCGTGCCCCTTGCCGCGGCGGCGACCATTTTTCTGCTGGAGCGTTTCGTGCTCGGCATCCCTCTCGAACTGTTTTTGTAACCGCGCACCGTTTCCGCTATGCAGGAACCTCCCCGCAGCGCCCTCCGCCGCATCGTCGCGATGCAGCCGTGGCCGCAGCCGCCCCTCATTCGCGTGCGCTATCCCGTGCTGCTGATGCACGGCTTCGGCATCCTGGCGGGCATCGGCCGCAGCGGGCATCTGCACGAGGAGGCCATGGACCTGCGCCGCTACTGCGTGCCCGCCTATGCGCCCAACGTGGCCCCCTACAACACCGTGCCCTACCGCGCCGCCTTGTGGAAAAGCCGCATCGAGCAGGTGCTGGAGGAGACGGGCGCCGAGAAAGTCAACCTGATCGCGCACTCGATGGGCGGCCTCGATGCGCGCTACCTCATCAGCCGCCTCGGGATGCACCCCTACGTCGGCGGGCTCGTCACGCTCTCGACGCCGCACCACGGCTCGCCGATTGCCCGCTTCATCCTGGAGCAGCCCGAGGCGTTTACGCGCCTCGTGAACGACGTGTGCAACTGGATCGGGACGACGGCTTTCTCGGAGTGCGCCTCGGATTTTCTGACGACCGTGCGCGAACTCACGCGGGAGCACCTGGAGCAGCGCTTCAACCCGGATACTCCCGACCATCCGGACGTGCTCTACTGGTCGTACGCAGGCCAGGCGGGCAAGGGCGCCCAAACCGTCATCAATCCGTTCCTGCGCCTGTTCCACAAGATCATCTACGACCGCGAGGGGCCGAACGACGGCTTCGTGTCGGTCGAGAGCGCGCAGTGGGGCGTGTTCAAGGGCATCGTAGAGGCGGATCACGCGCGGCAGATCGGCTTCCAGATGGCGCCGGGCGCGGGCGGGTACAAGTCGCGGCCTTTCTTCCGGACCGTGGTTCGGAGCCTGGCGGCCGAGGGGCTTTAACGGTGGGGCGGCGTATGTGGGGCGCAAACGGGCAGGCCGAGAGGCAGGAAGCGATGCGCGCGTCAGGAGGTTTACGGAAGGGGCGTCGGCGGCCGGGAGGGCATCTGCTCGCGGCCGCCGGCGCGCTGTGTGCGGTTGCGGCGGCCTGGCCTGCGCCGGGCGGCGCGCCCGATCTGCCGCCGGTTCCCTTCGCGGCGGGGCCGCTCGCCCTTACGGTCGTTTATCCTCAACCGGAAATGGCGCGTCCGGACGTGGACTCCAACTTCGTCTTCGGCAGCGTCGGGCACGGGGGGGCGCGCCTGACGATCAACGGGCGGAGTGTGCCGGTGGCTCCCAACGGGGCGTTCCTGGCGTTTCTGCCGCTCCCGCCCGACGGCGCATACCGGCTGGAGGCGCGCCTGGGGGGGCTGACGCTCCGCGACACCGTAGCCTACC
>CBDTTW010000276.1:0-2970 GCA_965363675.1 uncultured Rhodothermaceae bacterium | reverse complement strand
CGCCGTCTCGTTCCCCGGCTTCTGGGAGCAGCTCGACGCGGTGCGCGTGGCCTAGGCGGAGGCGTCCGCCTCGGCGGGGTCCCAGAGGCAGCGCGCCAGGTCCACGCACGCCTCGTCCGTGAAGCGGACGCCCTCGGCGCGCAGGCGCTCTTCCATGACGTGCGGTCCCTCGAAGCGCTGCTTGCCGCTCAGGGCGCCGTAGCGGTTAACCACGCGGTGGCAGGGCAGCGCCGTCCCGGCGGCGGCGCTCAAGGCCCAGCCGACCATGCGCGCCGAGCCTGCGCGCCCCAGATGCCGGGCGATATGCCCGTAGGTCGTGACCCGGCCCACCGGAATCCGGGCCACGACCGCCCACACGCGCCCGAAGAAGTCCTCCTCGGTCACTGGCCGCCGAGAATGATCGGCAGGCCGTCCTTGCCGCCGATGATGACCGTCTTGGCGTTGGCCGACTCGGCCAGGCGCTCGGTCGCCTCGATGCCCTTGAAGCGCAGGAACTCGGGCGAGAGGCTCTGCGTCACGATGCGCTGGTACTCGGCCTGGCCGCGCGCCTCGATCTGCTTGCGGGCCGCCTCCAGGCTATCCTTTTGCAGGGTGAACTTGTAGCGCTGCACCTCCTGCTCCTCGGTCAGCTTGCTCTCGATGGCTTTGCGGATCTGGTCGGGGAGGGTCACGTTGCGGATCAGGACCGACTCGACCTCGACGTAGCGGCCCTGCACCCGGCGCTGCACGCGTTCCAGAATGGCCGTCTGCAACTCGGAGCGGCGCGTAGAGTACAGCTCCTCCGGGGTGAACTGCCCCACCACCTCGCGGGCGGCGCTGCGCAGCTCGGGGATGAGCAGCTTCGTGGCGTAGTCGCGCCCGTACGTCACGTGCAGGCGCGGAAGCTGCCCCGCCTGCGGCCGCCACCGGATCGACATGTCAACCGCAATCGAGAGGCCGTTGTTCGAGAGCGCCGTAATCTCCTCCAGGTGCTCCTGCACGCGCAGGTCGTAGGTATAGATGGTCGTCCAGGGAGCATGCATCTTCAGCCCCTCGCTGAACACTTTATCGAGCTTGGTGCCGCCGAAAATGCTGTACATTACGCCGCCCTGCCCCGAGTCGATGTTGGTGGACATGCAGCCGGCCCCGAGGCCCAGCAGCAGGATGCCTACGATGCCCAGCACCGCGATGCGGGATACAGACCTTGAGGGCGACGCGTACGTGGTTTTGAGCATGGGGTTCTCCGGCAGGTGAGTGTGGGGAGCCGACGCCATACTATACGAAATCCAGCGGCTTAGTTGCGCGCCTCGGCTCCGCCGCCGCCCCTTCCCGAGCTTTTACCCGCCTACGATTCATGCCCGAAAACGCATTGACCCCGGAAGCCCTCGCCGCCCTCGAAACCCGCTTCGGCGCGGACCGGCTGCGCCGGGACGTGCTGCTCGGGCCGCTGACGACCTTCCAGATCGGCGGTCCGGCGGACGTGCTGCTGGAGGCGGCTACGGCCGACGAGCTGGCCGACGCCATTCTCATCGCGCGGGCGCACGCAGCGCCGTTTTTCCTGCTCGGGCTGGGCGCCAACATCCTCATCGGCGACCGGGGCTTTCGCGGACTGGTCATCCACAACCGCGCCCGCGCCGTGCACATCGCGCCGGAGGAAGGGCGCCTCACGGCCGAGAGCGGGGCCGTCATCTACCCCGACCTCATCCATGCCGCCGTCGGGCGCGGCCTTTCGGGGCTGGAGCACTACGCGGGCATCCCCTCGACGGTGGGCGGGGCGCTCTGGCAAAACCTGCACTTCCTCTCGCCGCCGCCCGAGCGCGCGCGCACCATGTTCATCGCCGAAGTCGTCGAGGGAGCCGACTTGCTGACCGAGGAGGGCGCGCGCCGAAGCGTAGAGGCGGCCTACTTCCGGTTCGGCTACGACTACTCGATCCTGCACGACCGCCGCGACATCGTGCTCGCGGCGACGTTCCGGCTGGCGCCCGGCGACCCGGAGCAGATGCGCGCCGTGATGGAGGCCAACCTGGCCTGGCGCCGCGAGCGGCACCCGCCCCTTGCATCCGAGCCCAGCGCCGGCTCGATCTTCAAGAAAATCGAAGGCATCGGCGCCGGTCGGCTCATCGACGGCTGCGGCCTGAAGGGGGTGCGCATCGGGGGGGCGGAGATCACGCGCCGCCACGCCAACATCATGATCAACCGGGGCGGGGCCACCGCCGCCGACGTGCAGGCGCTCATCGCGCATGTGCAGGAAACGGTGGCGCGCGAAACCGGCTACCGCCTCGAAACCGAGATTGCCTTCATCGGGGAGTTCGACCCGCCCTCGGCGGCGGCGCCCGTCCGGAGCGAGGCGGCGTAGGGGCGGCTCAGGCGACGCCCAGGGCGTCGGCGAAGGCGTCGGCCTCGGCCAGCAGACGCTCGCGCGCTTCGAGGCCCGCGCGCCAGGCGTCGGGGAAGGCGCTCCAGCCGCCGCGCGCGCCCAAAAGGGCGCCGATCATGGCCCCCACCGCCGAGGCCGCGCCGCCGACGTTGATCCCCGAGAGCAGGGTGGCCTCGGTCAGGTCCGGGTTGCGGCAAAACATGGCCGCGGCAAACGGCCACGCCTGATCGGCCTGGGGGCCGGTCTCGCCGCAGAGGTCTTGCAGTTCGAGCGGGAAGTCGTGCAGGCGCCCGGCAAGCCGCGCCAGGCGCTCCGAAAGGCGGCGGTCGGGCGGATCGGCCAGCCGCTCTTCGGCCCCGGCGACGAAGCCGCGCAAATCGTCCCAGAGGGTTTCCGGGGCAGGCTCCGTGAGGGCGGCGCGCACGAGGTAAGCTTGCCCGAGCGCGGCGGCCAGGGCCGCCGGGGCGGCGTGCAGCGGCGCCAGCAGGGTTTGGACGGCGCCGACAGGATCGGGCGGGGCCGTGACGGCCCACCACACCCCGAGCGGCGCGGCCCGCACGGCCGCCGCCGCCGAGGGCGCCGGGTCCGGGGCCTCGCCCAGGGCGGCGGCGCGC
>CBDTTW010000275.1:0-2977 GCA_965363675.1 uncultured Rhodothermaceae bacterium | reverse complement strand
ATGTTCGCCAAGGCCCGCGCCGAGCGCCGCCGCCCGGACGCCGCGCCGCGCGGCCGGCTGTTCTCCTTTGCCGAGGGACTCCAGACCCTCCCCGACCGCCTTGCGGCGCGCCTGGGCGGCGCCCTGCGGACGGAGACGGCCGCAGCGGCGATGCGGCCTGAGGGCGGCGGGTGGCAGGCGGCGCACCGGCAAGGCGCCGAGCGCTTCGACCGGCTGATCTACACCGCCCCCCTGCGCGCGCTCCAGGCCACGGCATGGCCGGGGGCCGAGGCGCTCGGGCCGCTCCGCGAGATCGTCCACCCGCCCCTCACGACGCTCTGGCTGGGCTACGACGCCGCCGACATCGGGCATCCGCTCGACGGCTTCGGCGTGCTCGTTCCGGAGATCGAGCGCCGCTTCAGCATCCTCGGCGCCCTGTTCTCGTCCACCCTTTTCCCGAACCGCGCTCCGGAGGGCCAGGCGCTCCTGACGGTGTTCATCGGGGGGACGCGGCGGCCCGAACTGGCGGGGCTTCCCGAAGCCGAACTGATCCGGCTGGCCGAGGACGACTTGCAGGCGCTCGTGGGTCTGCGCGGGAGCAGGCGCTTTGCGGCTTCGCTGCATCACCCGCACGGCATCCCGCAGTACGACCTGGGCTACGGCCGCTTCAAGGCGCTGCTCGCCGAAGCCGAGGCGGTTTACCCCGGCCTTTACTTCGCCGGCAACTACCGAGGCGGCATCTCCGTCTCCGACACGCTCGAAAACGCTGTGGAGACGGCAGAGCGCCTGCTGGCCGAGGCGGGCGCGTAGGGCGCGCGTAACTGCCTGCGCCTGCGGGAACGGCGGCGCGCGCGGCCGCGTAAGGAAAGCAGCCCCTATCCCCTTCTTCCGCGCGCCCATGCACCCGATCCTCCGCCCCGACTGGCATCTGCCCGACGCCGCAGCGACGCCCGAGGGCGTTTACCGTAACCGGCGGCAGTTCGTGAAGCAACTGGGCCTCGGGCTGGCCGTCCTGCCGTTCTGGACGCCTCAGGGCGAGGACAAAGGACCGCTCAGCACGATTCCGGCCAACGCCCCCCGGCGCGGCTACCCCGCCCGCCGCAACCCGCGCTACACCGTACCCGAGCGCCCCACGACGGGCCGCCTCATCGCCTCCTCGTACAACAACTACTACGAGTTCCTGAACACCGGCAACCTGAAAGAGGTCTGGCCTCTGACCGTGCGCTACGAGCCCTTTCCTAACCGCCTGCGCGTCGGCGGGCTGGTGCGAAAGCCGTTCGAGCTGGATACGGCCGAACTCATCGCGTCGATGCCCCTGGAAGAACGGCTCTACCGCTTCCGGTGCGTGGAGGGCTGGGCCATGACCGTGCCCTGGACGGGCTTTCCGCTGCGCAAGCTGATCGAGCGGTGCGCCCCGCTCTCGAAGGCGACGCACGTTCGCATCCGCAGCACGTCGCGGCCGGAGGAGATGCCGGGCGTGCGCATCGCGCGGGCCTACCCGTGGCCGTACTACGAGGGGTTGCGCCTCGACGAGGCCATGAACGAGCTGGCCTTCGTCGCCGTGGGCATGTACGGAGAGCCGCTGCCCAAGCAAAGCGGCTCTCCGATGCGCATCATCCTGCCGTGGAAGTACGGCTTCAAAGGGCCGAAGGCGGTGCAGGAGATCGAGTTCCTGGCGAAGCGCCCGGAAACCTTCTGGACGCGCACCAATCCGCGCGAGTACGGGTTCCTCTCGAACGTCAACCCGAACATCCCGCACCCGCGCTGGAGCCAGGCGAACGAGCGCCTGCTGGAGGGCGAGACGGTTCCGACGCAGATCTTCAACGGCTACGGCGCTTTCGTGGGCGGCCTCTACCCCGACGAGCCGCGCAAGCTGACGGCCATCGTCCGCTAGCGGCCCGGGCTACGCGGCGGTTTCGGCGCTCCGTAGGGCCGGGTCGCCCTGGGTGCGCAGCATCCGCGACCAGGCGTAGATGCCCCCGCCGAGCATCAGGGCGCCCAGGAACGACATGACGGCGTTGATGAGCGCGAGCCGCCAGTGCGCATGGCCGAAGTCGGTGAAGACGATCTCCTGCGGCGCGCCGGGCCGGGCGACCACGTCCACCTCCGGCTTGCCGGTAAGCTCCTGGTAGTACGTGTGGTTGACCGGAAGCTCACGGCGCGAGAAGGTGCGCCCGTCGGCCAGGCGGACGTTCACGTTCACGTAGTCGTAGCTCACCTCCACGCGCCGCGTCGAAAAGCTGTCGGTGATGGTGGCTTTGCCCGGCACGCCGAGGCGGAGCGTATCGCGCACCTGCTGGAACACCCACACCTGATGCACGCTCAGGGCGAGCAGCACGAGGGGGAAAAACCAGAGCAGGCGGGCGATGAGGCGGGAGGCGTTGGAGGACACGGCCGGGCGGAGCGAGGTGAACGGGATGCGCCCTCTGAGCACGCCCCACCCGCGCGGCGGTTCCGGAGCGGCTAGGCCAGAAACAGGTACGGCTTCCAGGTGTCGTTGACCGAGCCCCCGTAGTCGCGGATGAACATGACGTGCGTCGGGCGGAACGGCTTGCGCACGAGCTTCATGCCGGCCTCGTCGGGGGTGCGGCTGCCTTTGCGGTTGTTGCAGCGCGTGCAGGCGGCCACCAGGTTCTCCCATGTGTCCTTGCCGCCGCGCGACTTGGGCATCACATGGTCCACGGTCAGCAAGTCGCGGCCGCCGCAGTACTGACAGCGGAAGCGGTCGCGGCGCAGCACGTTCTTGCGGCTGATGAGGATATTCTTGTAGGGCACCGAGGCGTAGGTGCGCAGGCGCACGATGCTCGGCCAGGGATAGTGCCTGCTCGGCGAGCGCACCTGCCGATCCGGCAGGGCGGCCACCAGTTCCGCTTTTTGCAGGAGGATAAGGACCATGGCCCGCTCGACGCTGCACAGCGTGAGGGCGCTGAAATCCTGATTGAGCACGAGCACGTGTCCGTTCATGGCGTGCAGGGAGCGGCGCGGCGCCCGCCGGCGG
>CBDTTW010000274.1:0-2999 GCA_965363675.1 uncultured Rhodothermaceae bacterium | reverse complement strand
CCGCCGTCATCGACGAGGAGATCATCGTCGATCCGAAGGAGTACCACACCATCAAGGAGTCGAAGAACGGCGAAGGGCCGGCGCCGCTCCGGACGCCGCACGGCTGGCTGCACCTGGCGCACGGGGTGCGCGGCACGGCCGCCGGACTGCGCTACACGCTCTACCTCTACATGACGGCTCTGGACGAGCCCTGGCGCGTGACGCATCGCCCCGGCGGCTATTTCCTCGCGCCCGAGGGCGAGGAGCGCATCGGCGACGTGTCGAACGTGGCCTTTAGCTGCGGCTGGGCCTGCGGCGAGGGCGACGAGGTGTTCATCTACTACGCCTCGTCCGACACGCGCATCCACGTCGCCACGAGCACCTTGGGCCGCCTGGTCGATTACGTGCAGCACACCCCCGAAGACCCCCTGACCAGCGGGGGCACGGTGCGGCAGCGCTCGGAGCTGATCCGGCGCAACCTGGCCCTGCGCTGAGGCGGGCGCGCATCGATCTTTTTTCCGACGATCCCCGAACCCCGATGTCTGAAATCATCCCCACGCCTGAAGAAGCCCCCCTCCGCACGGAGGACCGCGCCCGCCTGGCGCGCCTGCGCAGCGAACTGGAGGCGGAGCTGACCGGCGGCATCCTGCCGTTCTGGGAGACGCGCACCCCGGACGCGCAGCGCGGCGGCTTCGTCGGGCGCATCGACCAGGACGGCGCGCCCGACCCGGAGGCGCCGAAGGGCGCCATCCTGACGGCGCGCATCGTCTGGACGTTCTCGGCGGCGCACCGCGCCTACGGCGAGCCCCGGCATCTGGAGCTGGCCCGGCACGGCATGGACTTTCTCAACGGCAGCCTCTGGGACGCCGAGTATGGCGGCTACCGCTGGTCCGTCGAGCCCGACGGCGCCCCGCGCGACGAGCGCAAGCACGTCTACGCCAACGCCTTCTGCATCTACGCGCTCACGGAGTACTACCACGCTTCCGGCGATGCGGCGGCGCTCACGCGCGCTCTGGACGTGTACCGCGCCATCGAGCGGTGCGCCGTCGATGCGGCCCACAACGGCTACGGCGAGGCGTTCGCGCGCGACTGGAGCCCCCTCGCCGACGCGCGCCTGAGCGCGCAGGACGTGGACGCCCCTAAAAGCCAGAACACCCACCTGCACTTGCTCGAAGCCTACACGGCGCTCTACCGCGCCTGGACCTGCGGCGGCCCCGAAAAGCGCTTGGGCAACCTGGTCGAGCTGTTCCTCGACCGCATCATCGACCCCTCGGGGGCGCATCTCAACCTTTTCTTTGCGCAGGACTGGGGCGTTGTGGGGGCCGGGCGCTCGTTCGGGCACGACATCGAGGCGTCGTGGCTGCTCACGGAGGCCGCCGGCGCGCTGCCGGACGAGGCGCTGCGGGCGCGCGTCGCGGCGGCGGCGCGGGCCCTGGCGAATAGCGTGCTCCGGGACGGCTGCGACGCCGACGGCGGCATCCTCAACGGCCGGACCGCCGGGGGGACGCCGGACGCGGAAAAGCACTGGTGGCCGCAGGCGGAGGCCATCGTCGGCTTCCTGAACGCGTATGCGCTCCACCCCCGGCGCGCCTACCTGGAGGCCGCTTTGGGCGCGTGGCGCTTCGTGCAGGACCGCCTGCTCGACAAGGCGCACGGCGAGTGGCGTTGGGGCGTAGACCGGGCCGGGGCGCCGCTGCCGGGCATGGACAAGGTAGGCTTCTGGAAGTGCCCGTACCACAACGCGCGCGGCTGCCTGGAAGGCATCCGGCGCATCGACGCGCTGACGGATAAAGCCGCTTGACTCTTTGCGAGGCCGTATGCGACGATTGCCCCCCTCCCTGCTGCTCGCCGCCGCCGTGTTCCTGGCCGGCTGCCGCGCCGCCCCTCCCGCCGCCGTCCCGGCCGCCGCCCGGCTCGTAGATCCGCAGGCCACCCCCGAGACGCGCGCCCTGTACGCCCGCCTGGCGCAACTCGCCCCGGACCATGTGCTTTTCGGGCATCAGGATGACCTCGCCTATGGCGTCGGGTGGACGCGCGAGCCGGGGCGCTCGGACGTGAAGGAGACCGCGGGAGCCTACCCGGCCGTCTACGGCTGGGACGCCGGCGACCTGGAGCACGGCGCCGACCGCAACCTCGACGGCGTCCGCTTCGACGACATGCGCCGGTGGATCACCGAGGCGTACCGGCGCGGGGGCGTCTCGACGCTGAGCTGGCACATGGACAACCCGGCCTCCGGCGGCGACGCGTGGGATACGACGCGCGCCGCGTTCTCGGTGCTGCCCGGCGGCGCGCGCCACGCGCAGTACCGCGCCTGGCTGGACCGCTTCGCGGACTTCGCCCGATCGCTGGAGTCGGACGGGCGGGCGGCGCCGCTGCTCTTCCGGCCGTTCCACGAGCACACGGGCGGCTGGTTCTGGTGGGGCAAGGGCCACGTCACGCCCGAGGAGTACCGGGCGCTCTGGCGCTTCACGGCGGCCTACCTCCGCGACGAGCGGGACGTGCATAACCTGATTTACGTCTACTCGACCGACGTGTTCAGCACGCCCGAGGAGTACCTGGCGCACTACCCCGGCGACGAATGGGTGGACGTGCTGGGCTACGACGACTACCAGGCGCTCGCCTCGGAGGCCGGCGTGCCCGACATGACGCGCCGCCTGCGCCTGCTCGTCGGGATGGCCGAGGCGCGCGGCAAGCCGGCGGCGCTCACGGAGACCGGCCAGGAAGGCGTGCCCTCGCCGACGTGGTGGACGGGGCGGCTGCTGCGCGCCCTTACGGCCGACCCCATGGCGCGGCGCATCGCGTGGGCGCTCGTGTGGCGCAACGCCCATGCCGCCGACAAACCGGGGCACTTCTACGCCCCCCACCCCGGCCATCCGAGCGTTCCCGACTTTGTGCGCTTCCGGCAGGACCCGTTCGTGCTGTTCGAGGACGAACTGCCCCCGATGTACACGCTCCGCCCCGGCCGCTAGGCTCAGGGCGCGTCGGTGCGGAACGGGGTCATGGGCAGCCCTTCGCGGTTG
>CBDTTW010000273.1:0-3001 GCA_965363675.1 uncultured Rhodothermaceae bacterium | reverse complement strand
CGCCTACGCACGCTAGATCGGCCGCCCCCGGTGCAAGCGTGTACCGCGCGCTTGCACCGGAAAAGGAAAAGGGCCACCCGCCGCAGCAGATGGCCCTATCAGGCAATGGAACATCGCCAAATCGTCGGGCGGTTGGCCTATGAATGTGTCGGCTGGGCGGTCCAATGGTCGGGGTCGAGCCACCAGTTACCATCGGCCGCCGCCTCGCTGTCGCCAAGGTCGTAGCCTAGTTCGTGCAGATCCGTATTGCTTTGCAGCGCCAGGCGCAGTTCTTCCCACAAGTCGAGGTCGGCCTCCTGATCGAGCCCGATCAGGTTGTAGAGCGCCGTTTCCACACTGTCGGGCAACCGGTCACGGGTATACCGCTTGACCGCCGCCACGGCGGTGTTCAAGCGCTCTATCTGGTTCTGAGCCATAGTCGTTTCTCTTGAATGCCTCTCACTGCTTCGTCACTGAAGTACCGGTAGCACCCACGGATCAGACCGGCATCGTCAACAACCACCCGGTCGCGGCCACGCCAGAAGTTAACCTGAATCTCCGTCCCGCGCCAGGTGTGCACCTGATAGCTATCGGACTCCTCGATGATCTTCAAAGCCGTACGAAGATATGCGTTCCTGTCTCGCGGCGTCAGCCCGAACTCCCACGCGTGATCCACCAGATCGGATTCGAAATCGGAGAAATTGTACTGCGTGGCCTTCTTCGCCCTGTTCAATAGGACGGCGAGTTGTGCCTCCGGTATGCGTTCCAGATATTCGCGGGTTTTATCCACCATGCGGCTGCCGTACTTCACCGAAGTGATACTCAAGGCGATGCCGGCCCCCGATGCCGCGCTCCCCGCCGACTTTCGGCGGGATGCAGCATCCACATACACGTTCGCCCGCTCGCGCTGACTTTCGGCGAAGCGATCGGTCACCGGCGAGGCCCGGACCCGTGTCGGGTCCGTATCGCCTCGCCTCCTGCTCCGCTCAGTCGTGTTCTTCGCCAGTATCCGTGCGGCCTCTTCTTCCGTGATCTCCTTCGGCTCGGGCTTCGGGCGCTTGGGCGTGCCCCACTCCTCCGGCGGTCGGAGCACGGCCCGGCGCCGGCACTGGCAATACGGATGCAGAAGCGGCGGCACGGTTTCGGGATGATAGATGCCCGGCCCGTAGCCGTGCGGGTCCGCCTCGGCCACGATGTCGCACACGTCGGGACTCGACCCGAGCGCGTGATGCCGCGTGCTGAGGGTCTACGGCGCCAGGTCCACGACGGGGCTTTCGGCGTTGGCGAGGTTGTGCGCCTCGGTATAGGCGCTGTTGATCTCGCTCGCCGCGCTTCGGCGGAGATTGGCCCGCAGCCTTTGGTCTACCGAAGCGCAAGCAGCGGCGCGCTTTGTCGCGGGAACATAACAACCGGCGCTGCGGCGCCCGTTGTGCGGCCGGGTCGCGGGAGGCATATTGAAGGCATCGCACACCCCCTCACCTCGACCGCGCCCGCGCGCGGGTTCACCGGACGCGCTATGAACAACATTTTCAAGGCTCTCATCGCCGGCTACGGAGCCAAAAAGCTCGGCGGCGGCTGCATTTCCACCATCATCATCTTCCTCATCCTGTACTGGCTGCTGGGCAACCTGTTCTAGAGGCTTACGCCGCCCCACACAAGGCCGCGACGCAGCGTCGCGGCCTTCTTTTTTGTCCGCCGCGCCGCCTTGATGCAGTATTCGCAACGGCTGCGGGCGCCGTGCGCTATTTTCAACTTCTTTTCAGGAAGCCTACTGAAGCCATGAAGATAGCCAAACGGTTCCGCTGGGAAGCGGCGCACCGGCTCCCGTTCCACGCCGGAGGGTGCCGGCATTTGCACGGCCACTCGTACCGGATGCAGGTAGAGCTGGAGGGCGAGCCGGACGCCCACGGGATGCTGCTCGACTTCCACGACCTGCGCGGCCTGCTGGCGCCGCTCGTCGAGGCGTGGGACCACGCCACGCTCATCGCCGAGACCGACGCGCTGCTGCGCGGCATGCTGGAGCCTTCGGGGCTGAAGTATGCCTTGCTGCCCTTCGATACGACGTCGGAAAACCTGTGCGCCCACGTGGCCGAGGAGGTTTGCCGGCGTCTGGGGGCCGAGGGCCTGGCAGGCCGCATTCACACGGTGCGGGTGCGCCTGGAGGAAACCGAGTCGTCCTACGCCGAGGCCGAGCGCCGGACGTCGGCGGCGGGCTGAGCGCAGAGCGGCGTTACGGTTCTGAAAAGATGGCCCGGGGCGGATCAGCCGGTGCAAACCGGGGTACACAGCTTTCTTGCAACAGGAGCGTTTGCGCAGAGGGCATGCCGTAGCACATCATGGCGGAAACCGTATTGGCCGGTCTTGCGGTCATCGTTCTGGTCGGCGTAGCTGCGCAGTGGGCCGCCTGGCGGCTCCGGCTGCCTGCGGTGCTGCTGCTGCTGCTGGCGGGCCTTGCGGTGGGCCCGGCGACCGGTTTGCTCCGGCCGGACGCCGTGCTCGGGCCGATGCTCTTGCCGCTCGTGTCGCTCTCGACGGGCGTGGTGCTCTTCGAGGCGGGGATGAACCTGCGTCTCTCCGAGTTCCGCGAGGTCGGGCGCGAGGTGGCCCTGTTCGTCTTCAAGGGCACCCTGTTTACCTGGCCGGCGGCGGCGGCGGCGGCGCACTTCGCCTTCGGCATGAGCCCCGGCGCCGCGCTCGTGTTCGGCTCGCTCATCGTCATCACCGGCCCTACGGTGGTCATTCCGCTGCTGCGCTACGTGCGCCCGGCGGGCCGGGTGGGCATGCTGGCCAAGTGGGAGACCATCACCGTGAACCCGGTGGGGGCGGTGCTGGCGGCGCTCGTGCTCGAAGCGGTGGTGTTCATGCACGACCCGGTGCAGTCCGACCCGGCGCTCATCGACGCGCTGCTGGGCGGCGCGGGGCCGGGGAGCATCCTCGTGCAGCCGTGGTTCCGCAGCGGGGCGGGCATGCTCCTGACGGCGTTTATCGGGCTGGCCGTGGGGCTGGGCGGGGCGGTGCTGCT
>CBDTTW010000272.1:0-3125 GCA_965363675.1 uncultured Rhodothermaceae bacterium | reverse complement strand
GACCGCGGCAAGGCCGCCGACGACCCGGCGCTCGTCAAGGCCATCCTCGACAAGCACGGCAAAGTAGGCGTTGCTGCCGAGATCACCTCGGCTATCGACGCCCACCGGAAGCATTGGGAGGAGGAGGGCCTTAAGCCGCGCACGAGGGCGTCGGGGCAGAGGTTGTTATGTTCCCGCGACAAAGCGCCGTTCTATCCTATAGCCGGGTGAAGCGCCTGAAAAAGTTAGGCTGAAAGCGCTATCCCCGGCGCGGACTTTACTTTTTCAAGGCTAAAGCCAACTTTCTCCTTCATAGCGCTTGCGCGGCTCCGGCGGAACGCTCTATATTTCGCCCATGACACGATGTTCCTAGACATTCATCAAGAAGGGTGGAGGGTGCAGGCCCGCCGAAACCCTAGCAACCTCCCCTCGGGGAAGGTGCTAATTCCTGCCTCGCACACCCGCGAGGGAAGATGAGTGGAAGAACGACAAGCTTCTCCCGGAAGCGTGGGCGCCTCTTCTGCACATTTTGCGGAGGAGGTTTTTTCATGCCCCTCCCCCACGCGGTGCGCCGTTTCGCTTTTTTGCCCCACGCGCACCCCATGATCCAGCCTTTCGCCCGCCTCCGACGCGTCGCCCGCAGGCCCTGCGGCCTGCGAATGCCCGGCGCCGCCCGGATGCCGCGCCGCTGCCCTTGAGGCGCGCGCCCCGCTGAACCCCGCGCGCCGCCAAGCGCATCGCCCTTTACCTACCCCACCCTCCCGACCGCCCATGTCCACCCCCAAACTTCCCCCCGGCAAGCCCGGCCTTCCGCCCTCGCTCCCCCCGTCGTTCAGCCTCCCGAAAGGCCCCCGCGAGCCGGCCGGACCGTCGGCCGTCGAGCGCATCAAGGCCGAGAGCAACGGGCTGCGCGGCCGCCTCGCCGAGGAGCTGGCCCGCGACACCGACCACTTCGAGGAAGCCGAAAAGCAGCTCGTCAAGTTCCACGGCCTCTACCAGCAGGACGACCGCGACGTGCGCGGCCCGCAGAAGGCGTACTCGTTCCTGCTGCGCACCCGCGTGCCCGGCGGCAAGCTCACAGCCGAGCAGTACCTCGTCCACGACGCCATCGCCGACACGTACGGCAACGGCACGCTCCGCATCACGACGCGCCAGGACTTCCAGATCCACGGCGTCCTCAAGAGCCGCCTCAAGCCCACGCTCCAGCGCCTCAACGACGTGCTCCTGACGACGCTCGGGGCCTGCGGCGACGTGGTGCGCAACGTCTGCTACCCGCCTATCCCGGTCACGGAGCCGTACCAGGCCGAGGTCGAGCGCATCGCCCTCCAGATCTCGGACGGCCTGCTGCCCGCCACGCGCGCCTACCATGAAATCTGGCTCGACGGCGAGCCGCTGCCCGCCGGCGAGGAAACCATCGAGCCGCTCTACGGCAAAACCTACCTGCCCCGCAAGTTCAAGATCGGCGTCACCTACCCCGGCGACAACGGCATCGACATCTACACGCAGGACGTGGGGCTCATCGCCATCGTGGAGGCAGGGCGGCTCGTAGGCTTCAACGTGCTCGTGGGCGGCGGCCTCGGCATGACGCACAAAAAGCCCGACACTTTCCCGCGCCTGGCCGACCTGCTGGGCTTCGTCACGCCGGAGCAGGCGTTCCGCGTGGTCGAGCAAATCGTGATCGTGCAGCGCGACAACGGCGACCGCACGAACCGCAAGCTCTCGCGCCTGAAGTACCTCGTGCACCGCTGGGGCATCGACCGCTTCCGGCAGGAGGTTGAAAAGGGGCTGGGCTACGCGCTCCAGCCGCCGGCCCCCATGCCGCCCCTGGCGCTCGAACTCTACCTCGGCTGGCGCGAGCACGGCCCCGACCAGCTTTGCCTGGGCCTCTCGGTCGAGAACGGCCGCGTCAAGGATGAAGGCCCCTTCCGCCTCAAGACGGCGTTGCGCGAGATCGTCGCGCGCTACCAGCCCGGCGTCGGACTGACGGCCAACCAGGACGTCCTGCTTACCGGTTTGCCCCGCGAGAGCCGCGCGCCGATCAACGCCCTGCTGGCCGAGCATGGCATCCGGCAGGCCGAGGAGCTTTCCAACGCCCGCAAGTACGCCATGGCCTGCCCGGCGCTGCCCACCTGCCCGCTGGCGATCTCCGAGGCCGAGCGCGTCATGCCCGGCGTCATCGACGCGCTGGAAGGCGTGCTGGAAGAACTCGGCCTCTCCGGCGAGGCGATCACGACGCGCATGACCGGCTGCCCCAACGGCTGCGCCCGCCCCTACGTCTCGGACATCGGCTTCGTCGGGCGCTCGCTCAACCAGTACACCGTGTTTCTCGGCGGCCGCTCCGACGGCACGCGCCTCAACACGGTCTACCGCGACCTCGTGCCGCTCGAAGCGCTCGTGCCGACGCTGCGGCCGCTGCTGGCAAGCTATAGCCGCCACCGCGCCGACGCCGAAACCTTCGGGGACTTCTGCGCGCGCCTCGGCCCGGCGGGCCTGGCCTCCATCGCCGCCGACACGGAGAGCGCCCATGCCCCCACGGCGTGAACCCGGCCGCGTCTACCTCGTCGGGGCCGGCCCCGGCGCGGCCGACCTTGTGACGGTGCGCGGCCTGCGCTTCATCCGCGCCGCCGATGTGCTCGTCTACGACCGCCTCGTGCACCCGGACCTCGTCGCGGAGGCTCCGGCCCACGCCCTCAAGCAGTACGTGGGCAAGTCGGCCGGGCGGCACTTCTGCCCGCAGGAGGAGATCAACGCCCTGCTCATCCGCCACGCCCGCGACGGCAAAACCGTCGTCCGGCTCAAGGGCGGCGATCCGTTCGTGTTCGGGCGCGGCGGCGAGGAGTGCATCGCCCTGGCGCTGGCGGGCGTCCCCTACGAGGTCGCGCCGGGCGTGTCGAGCGCCCTGGCCGCGCCCGCCTTCGCGGGCATCCCCGTGACGCACCGGGGCGTCTCGAACGCCTTTACCGTCGTGGCGGGCCACACCTGCGGCGACGACGCCGACGACGTGCACTGGGAGGCCCTGGCCCACGCGGGCACGCTCGTCATCCTGATGGGCCTGGGGCGCCTGGCGTATATTGCCGAACGGCTGATGCAGTGCGGCCTCCCCGCCGCCACCCCGGCGGCCGTCGTCGACAGCGGCTCGACCGAGG
>CBDTTW010000271.1:0-3193 GCA_965363675.1 uncultured Rhodothermaceae bacterium | reverse complement strand
CGACCCCCCACCCATGATCGACCGGTACACCCGCCCCGAGATGGCCGCCCTCTGGAGCGAGCAGCAGCAGTACCAGAGCTGGCTCGACGTAGAACTGGCCGCCTGCGCCGCCTGGTCCGCCGTCGGCGTCATCCCCCCCGCCGACGTGGAGCGCCTCTACGCCCACGCCTCCTTCGACCCCGCCCGCATCCGCGCCCTCGAAGAAGAAACCCGCCACGACGTAGTCGCCTTCACCCGCGCCGTCAGCGAAACGCTCGGCGACGAGAAAAAATGGGTCCACTACGGCCTCACCTCCTCCGACGTAGTCGACACCGCGCTCTCCTGCCGGCTCGCCCAGGCCAACCGCCTCCTCTCCGACGCCCTCGCCCGGCTGCTCGCCGTCCTGGCCCAGCGCGCCCGCGAGCACAAGCGCACCCTCATGATGGGCCGCACCCACGGCGTCCACGCCGAGCCCACCTCCTTCGGCCTCAAGCTCGCCCTCTACTACGCCGAGATGATCCGCAACCAGGAGCGCTTCGCCGCCGCCGCCGAAGGCGTCCGCGTCGGCAAACTCTCCGGCGCCGTCGGCACCTTCGCCCACATCCCCCCCGAAGTCGAGCGCATCACCTGCGAGCGCCTCGGCCTCGCCCCCGCGCCCATCTCCACCCAGGTGCTCCAGCGCGACCGCCACGCCCACTACATGGCCGCGCTCGCCCTCATCGGCGCCACCCTCGAAAAAATGGCCGTCGAGATCCGCGGCCTCCAGCGCAGCGAAGTCCGCGAAGTCGAAGAAGCCTTCGGCAAAGGCCAAAAAGGCTCCTCGTCCATGCCCCACAAGCGCAACCCCATCGGCTCCGAAAACATCACCGGCTGCGCCCGCCTCCTGCGCGGCTACATGGTCACCGCCTACGAAAACGTAGCCCTCTGGCACGAGCGCGACATCTCCCACTCGTCCACCGAGCGCGTCATCCTCCCCGACGCCACCACCGTGCTGCACTACGCCCTCACCCGCTTCGCCGCCCTCCTCGAAAACCTCGTCGTCTACCCCGAGCGCATGCGCGAAAACATGGAGTGCACCTACGGCCTCTACAACAGCCAGCGCGTCATGCTCGAACTCATCGAAACCGGCATGAGCCGCGAAGCCGCCTACGACCTGGTGCAGCCCCTCGCCATGCAAGCCTGGGCCGAGCGCCGCCCCTTCCTTCGCATCCTCTCCGAGCACGAACCCCTCGCCCGGCGCCTCGCCCCGGACAAACTCGCCGAGCTGTTCGACCCCCATTTCCACCTGCGCCGCGTCGATGAGATCTTCGAGCGCGTCGGCCTCTAGCCCCGCCTCCCGACCCTCCGCGTACCGGACCCGTCACATCCCGCCGGAGCCGCCCGGCAGGCCGGATTTGCGTTGACTCCGGCGCCGCGTTTGGGTACCTTAGCCCGTTCGCTGCCGTGCCTGCGCGGCCCCGGCGCCCCGCCCGTCGCAAAGCCGTTTCCGCTTATGCTTGCCGACTTCCTGCCTCTGCTGCTCATGATCGCAATGGCCGCCGGCCTTGCCATGACGCTGCTCAAGGCGGCCGAACTCATCGGCCCGAGCCGCCCCAACCGCATCAAAATCTCGGCCTACGAAAGCGGCATGGACCCCGTCGGCACCGCCCGCGAACGCTACTCCGTCAAGTTCTACCTCATCGCTATGATCTTCATCGTCTTCGACGTTGAAGTCGTCTTCATGTACCCCTGGGCCGCCAGCTTTCGCAACTTCCTCGACGCCGGCGCCGCCCTCGGCCTGATGGCCGTCATGCTCCTCTTCATCGTCGTGCTCGGCATCGGGCTCCTCTACGACGTAAAGAAGGGGGGGCTCAACTTCGACTAAGCCGCCCTCGGCCCGGCAAACTTTTCAGGCTTCGGTGAAACTACGCCCCCGCCGGTTCGCTTAAAGCCTGAGTCCGGCAGCGCATCGCCTCTGCCTTTTCAACCCTTTGCAGCCCCACTGCTATGGCTATAGAAACCGTCCACCGCGAAAGCTTCATGACCACCACGGTCGATGCCCTCGTGAACTGGGCGCGTTCCAACTCCCTCATGCCCATGCCCATGGGCCTGGCCTGCTGCGCCATCGAGATGATGGGCTCGGCCGACCCCAAGTACGACATCGCCCGCTTCGGCAGCGAGGCCATGCGCTTCTCGCCCCGCCAGGCCGACCTCATGATCGTCGCCGGATGGGTCAGCTACAAAATGTCCCACGCCATCCGCCGCATCTGGGACCAGATGGCCGACCCCAAGTGGTGCATCGCCATGGGCGTCTGCGCCTCCGCCGGCGGCCCGCACCGCTGCTACGGCGTCGTGCAGGGCGTCGATAACTTCCTGCCCGTCGATGTCTACGTGCCCGGATGCCCGCCCCGCCCCGAGGCCCTCCTGCATGCCGTCATGGACATCCAGGAGCGCATCCGCAACCACTACTCCATTAGCGACGACTACCGCGTCGGCGAAGACCGGCCCGCCGTCGCCCCGGCCCGCCCCCGTCTCCTCACCCCCGAAGGGGTGCAGGCCGCCGCCCCGGGAATCCTTTACGGCCAGGACTAGCGCGCCATGCCCGACCAGACGCCTCCCGCCCCCTCCGACGCCCCGGAGACGCTCAAGTTCTACCTCACCCCCGTAGACCCGCCCCTCGGCGAGCCGACGCCGAACCCGCACGCCAAAGCCTCCACGTTCGTCCCGGACGTAGTCGAAGCCCTGCAAGCTCGCTTCAACGAGGCCGTCCTCGACGTGGCGCTCTACGCCAACGAGCACACCGTGCGCGTCGAGGCCGGGCGCCTGCCTGAAGTCTGCCGCTTCCTCAAGGACGAGCTCGGGTTCGACTACTTCGCCGACCTCGGCGGCATCGACCGGTTCACCGACGAGGAACGCTTCGAGGTCTACTACAACCTCGTCTCCCTCCGCCGCGGGCGCCGCCTGCGCCTGAAGGTGCGCGCCCCGGAAGAGCATCCCGTCGTGCCCTCCATCGCCGGCATCTACCCGGCCGCCAACTGGAACGAGCGCGAGGCGTGGGACATGTTCGGCATCCGCTTCGAGGGCCACCCCGACCACCGCCGCATGTACATGCCCGAAGACTTCGAGTACCACCCGTTGCGCAAGGAATTCCCGCTGCTCGGCATCCCCGGCTCGCTGCCCCTGCCGCCGCAGACGCCCGAAGGCGGCCTCACGCTCGATCCGTACCCGCTCGCCC
>CBDTTW010000270.1:0-3242 GCA_965363675.1 uncultured Rhodothermaceae bacterium | reverse complement strand
GCCACAGGGCCTCGGCGTCGTTCGTCGGGATGCGCAGGCGGCGGCTCGCCAACCCTTCTCCCTGCGCGATGCGCTCCGAGACGGCCACGTCCGGATCGGAAGGCTCGCCGAAGACGTGCACGCTGAAGTCCGCCCCACTGCGCTGCAACAGGGCCAGCAGCAGGCGCGAGTCCAGGCCGCCGGAGAGGCCGAGCGAAAGGGGGCGGCCCCCCGGGCGCACGAACGCGGCGAGCGCGTCCCCCGGCGGCTCGGGCGGCTCGCCCTCCCGGCGCAGCCACCCCGGCCCCGGCTGCCGCGAGAGCACGCCCCGGCAGAAGCTCAGGCGCTCGCCGGGGCGCGCCCGCGCGATGCCCGCCGCGAGGCTGTACGCCTGGAAGCCGTTGAACGCCAGCCAGTGCCCGCCGAACTGCTCAAAATTGACCTCCGCCCCTCCGAGCGCCTGCGCAACCAGGTCCACGCGCGTCGAGACGATGAGGGCTGCCCCCTGCTGCGCGAAGTACACGGGCCGCAGCCCGAGCGCGTCGGTGCACACCTCCAGGCGCGCCGCTCCGTGGGCATCCGCGCGCCGGCGGAAGGCGGCATAGTGCCCCTCGACGGCGTCGAGGTCGGGCGCAGGGCCTGCCAGGCGCTGCCGCCAGGCGTCGGCGCCGAGCAGGGCGCACCCGCCGCCCTCGCGCACGAGGCCCACGCCCGCCGCGCCCCACACGCCGCCCTCCGGCCACGCGCCCCCGACGAACGTCTCCGGCGGGCCGCCGCCGCGAACGCACCAATCCGGCGCGTCCTGCTGAAAAGCGCACGCCGAAGGCCACCGCAGCCGCTCCAGCGCCCTCGCCGGCTCCGCCGCCCCCGCCATGAGGAAAAACCAGCTCACCCGCGCCTCTACGTTTCGTGCCACAAGCTCCTGCGCAGAGGATACGCCCCGCCCCGCGCCCGCGCAATGGCCGGGGGGCCCTCAGCGCGGCAGCAGGAACTCGACGGCCCCCGGCAGCAGCCCGATGCGGAGCGTGTGCACCGACCCCGGCGCGTCGCCGGGCTCGGGCGGCGCCTCCGGGTAAAGGCGGTCGTCGATGTGGATCTGCGCCCCCATCGCGCGCACTTCCACGACGCGCGCCTGCCGCACCGTGAGCGCCCCGGCAGGCGCGCCGCCCCGCGCCCGCTGCGCCAGCAGGCTTTGCAAGGCTTCGCGCTCCTCCGCCCGGACGAGCGCCACGTCCAGCAGCCCGTCGCCGGGGTCGGCGTGCGGGGCCAGCACCAGGTTAGGGCCGATGTAACGCAGGTTGAGGGCCTCCCACAGCAGAAAGTCGCCCTCGACCGGCTCGCCGTCGAGCACGAGCCGCCAGGGCGACGGGGCCGAGGCCGCGGTCATCTCCTCCAGCACCTCCGCGAAGCCCCCCAGCCCTTGCCCCTCCTCGATCTGCTCGGCCTTCTCCTGGTGCTGCGCGGCGTAGCGCATCAGCGCCGGCAGCAGCCCGGCGCCTACCCCTTCGAGAAACAGCTTGCGGCCCCACGGCCCTTCCACCTCGCCCACGTCCACGCGCACCCGCACGTCGCGCTTCCAGCCGGCGATGAGGTCGTCCTCCAGCCCCACGATGCCCAGGCTCTTGGCAAGGTTGTTGGCCGTGCCCGAGGGCAGCACCGCAATCGGCGCGCCCCGCCCTACGAGCGCCCGCGCCGCGCGCCCCACGGTGCCGTCGCCGCCGGCGACCACAACCAGATCGCCCGGATCGGCCAAGGCCGCCTCGTAGTCCACCTCGTGGCCGGAGTGGGCCGCGACCTCGTAGCCGGCCTTGCGAATCTTACGGATCAGCTTTTCGCCCCGGTCCTGGCCTTCGCCGGCGCCGGGGTTGTGCAGCAGGGTGATGCGCATATTTTCGTGGTTTACACAAACCGTAACAAGTGTATTGAAGTCCGCCGCGCCGCTGCGACGTTAGACGCCGACTACGCGAGGAGCTTCCTTCTACGACACAATCCGTTGCAGGATAATGCGCATACTGATTTGTAACGACGACGGCATCTACAGCCCCGGCATCGCCGCCCTGGCCGAGGCCGCCTCCGCCTTCGGCGAAGTCCGCATCGTGGCCCCCGACGTGGAGCAGTCCTCGATGGGGCACGCCATCACGCACAGCCGCCCGCTGAACCTGCGCAAGACGAAGCTCGGCGACTTCGACGCCTACCGCGTCAACGGCACCCCGGCCGACTGCGTGGCGCTCGGGGCGCACCACTGGGAGCAGGTGGACGTGGTGCTCTCGGGCATCAACCTCGGCCCCAACCTGGGCAATAGCTGCTGGCACTCGGGCACGCTTGCAGCGGCCAAGCAGGCGGCGCTGCTCGGCCTGCGCGGCATCGCCCTGAGCACGCCCGCCCCCGAGGGCGGCCCCGACTTCGAGCGCCTGCGCCCGTTCGTGGACAAAACGCTCGAACTGCTGCTGCCCTGCGACGACCTCTGCCTGGTCAACGTCAATTTTCCCGCCGAGCCGCACGGCTTCTGCTGGACCAAGCAATCGGTGCGTCACTACGACGGGCGCGTAGCCCCCGGCCAGGACCCCATGGGCCGGGGCCACTTCTGGATCACGGTCGTGCCCATCGAGGAAACCGAGGAAGGCTCGGACCGGTGGGCCGTCGAGAACGGCTACGTCTCCATCACGCCGCTGCGGCTCGACCTGACGGACGAGGCGATGCTGGAGAAGGCGCGCGCCGAGCGCCCTGTCGCGTAGCGGCGGCGGGGCCGCAGATTTGCGTTTTCTTTCGCGCAGTCCGGTGGCGATATTGCGAGCGCTCCGCACCGTTCACCGCCTGCTGCGCGCCCTATGCCCTGCCGTCCCCGGAAACCCGCCCGGCTTGCCGCCCTGCCGGCGCTCATGGCGCTCATGGCGGCGCTCTGCGGCGCAAGCGCGGCCCACGCCCAGACGGCCACCCTGCGCGGCTTCGTCCGCGACGGCTCGGACGGGCAGCCGCTCCAGGGCGTCAACGTAATCGCGCGGCAGGGCGGCGCGCTCGTCGAGGGAGCCGCCTCCGACGCCGACGGGCTGTTCAACCTGCGCCTGGCCCCCGGACGCTACGCCGTCTCGGCCACCTACATCGGCTACGTCGCCTTCGCCGACACGCTCGACCTGAAGGCAGGCGAAATCCGCACCCTCACGGTGCGCCTTCAGCCCGAGGAAACGCGCCTCGGCGAAGTCGTCGTCGAGTCGGCCAGCGAAACCGCCGGAGCGGCGGCCGTCTCGGCGGGTTTGCAAACGGTG
>CBDTTW010000269.1:0-3313 GCA_965363675.1 uncultured Rhodothermaceae bacterium | reverse complement strand
TCTGGTCCGGGTTAGCCTTCAACGCTGACGGCTGTAAACAGGTTGTAAAGGGTTTGCATGTTGCATGCCGCAGTATCCGGCCGCAGCGTACAATCGCAAGGTTAGGGTGTATGCAAACCGTACTTGTAATCGACGATGACGACAGCCTGCGCGATACCATCGCGCTGCTGCTCGAACACGTCCTCGTGTACGGCCAGTTGGCCCGTGCCCCGGAAATCGACGGCCACGTAAGGCCCCACCACGCCTTTCACCTCGCCGATGCCGTAGTAGGTGGGCATCGGCCCGTAGTACACGAGCTGCCCTTCGAGCAAATCTTTGCCGAGCCGGGCCTTGCGGTGGAAGGCCGGCACTACGGGCAGCAGTTCGAGCCGGTAAGCCGTCGCGCGGGGCGCGGTGGTCGTGCGTTCAGTCATGGAGCGAAAGTCAGGGCAGGGCGGAAGGCCCCCAAGGAGTCAGGGCAGGGCGGAAGGCCCCCAAGGGCGCCGGGGGCGATGGCCGTTTCTACGCCGCCCTGCAAGAATGGGTCCGTTTATCTCCCATATTAACCGAAGCTTCGGGCGCGCCCTGCCGGCGGCGCGCCGCCGGGAGCGGCCCGCAGGCGGCGGGGCCTGAATTTAGCAATGAACCGGACGCGCGGCGCCTTCATTTTTAGCAACCCTCTGTTTTTATATAGCAGATTATTATTTTGTATCCTTCGGATCGCCGTGGGATGTGCCCTTGTAGTCGCGGCCTGACGATGCGCTGAGTTGTCCGCCGATTTTTCCGTTGGCCTTTTACTTTTCCAGGGCGCCCATGAAGTATTACGACCACAAAATCGTAGACCGCCAGGTAGGGCGGAACGCAGAACTCTTCGCGCAAGCCGTGGCCGAACTCGACTCGGCCGAGCAGCGCTATCCGTACCTGCGCATCCTCGTGAGCATCGCCGAGCTGGCCCACCCCGAGTGGAGCCAGGCCCCGCAGAAGGACCGGCAGATCGCCCACCTCGTCTTTCAACTGAGCGGGCGCCGCCTCGACCAGGACGAGATCGCCGAGGTCGTCCGCATCCGCGACGGCGAGCGCGGCTACTACTACGACTGAGCGCCCGTCTCCCGCTTCGCGCATTCTTCGCAGCCGCCGGCCCTGCGCAGCCCCGTTTGGGGCGAGCGCGTAGCGAACCCGTTGCATTTTCGGGCGTTAACGGCCCACCCTGCCGCCTGCGCGCGGCCTTGCCTTTTCGTTTTCTCGCCAGCGCCGCCATGCCGACCCTCATCTCCGACCTCGACGTACTGACGCCGGAAGCCGCCCCCGCCCCCCACGCGCACACCGTCCGCGCCTCCGGCGGGCAGGTCTTCATCGAGACCTACGGCTGCCAGATGAACGTCTCCGACTCCGAGATCGTGGCCTCGGTGCTGCGCAAGGAAGGCTTCGGGCTGGCCGCCGACGCGCGCTCGGCCGACGTGGTGCTGCTCAACACCTGCGCCATCCGCGACAACGCCGAGCAAAAGGTGCGGCAGCGCCTGGGCGAGTTGCAGGCGTTCAAGCGCAAGCAAAACCCTGACCTCGTGCTCGGCGTGCTCGGGTGCATGGCCGAGCGCCTGCGCGCCCGCCTGCTCGAACAGGAGCGCCTCGTCGATCTCGTCGTGGGGCCGGACGCCTACCGCGACCTGCCGCGCCTGCTCCGGGCCGCCGAGGAAAGCGGCCACCCGGCCGTCAACGTGCAGCTCTCCCGCGAGGAAACCTACGCCGACATCGCCCCCGTCCGCTGCGACGAAGGCGGCGTCTCGGCCTTCGTCTCCATCATGCGCGGCTGTGACAACATGTGCGCCTTCTGCGTGGTGCCCTTTACGCGCGGCCGCGAGCGCAGCCGCCCGGCGGCCGGCATCGTCGCCGAGTGCGCCGAGCTGGCTGCGCGCGGCTACCGCGAGGTGACGGTGCTGGGGCAAAACGTGAACTCGTACCGCTCCGACGACGGCGGCGCCGCCGTCTCCTTTGCCGAGCTGCTCTACCGCATCAGCCGCGCGGCGCCCACGCTCCGCATCCGCTACGCCACCAGCCACCCGAAGGACTGCTCCGACGAGCTGCTGCACGTGCACCGCGAGTGCCCCGGCGTGTGCAACTACATCCACCTGCCGGTGCAGCACGGCAATACCGACGTGCTCCGGCGCATGCGGCGCACCTACACCCGCGAGGCGTACCTCGACCTCGTCGCCCGCGCCCGCCGCATCGTGCCCGGCCTCTCGCTCTCGACGGACCTGATCGCCGGCTTCTGCGGCGAGACCGAGGCCGAGCATGCCGAGACGCTCTCGCTCCTCGAAGCCGTCCGCTACGACATGGCGTACATGTTCATGTACTCCGAGCGCCCCGACACCTACGCCGCGCGCAAGCTGGCCGACGACGTGCCCGAGGCCGTCAAGAAGCGCCGCCTGGCCGAGATCATCGAACTGCAAACGCGCATCGCCGCCGAGAACAACCAGCGCGAGATCGGGCGCCTGCACACCGTGCTCGTCGAGGGCCGCAGCAAGCGCAGCGAAGCCCAGTGGTGCGGCCGCACCGATACGAACAAAATGGTCATCTTCGACCGCGAAGGGGTGCAGCAGGGCGACCTTGCGTCGGTGCGCATCACCGGAGCCACCAGCGCCTCGCTGCGCGGCGTGCTCGCGGCGGCGTAGGGCGCTATATTGCGGCCTCACGCATCTCTAACCGGTTCGGCTTCATGGACAGAGCAGCCATCCAGGAACGCTTCGGCATTCTGGGCTCCTCCAGCGGCATCCAGCACGTCATCGACCGCATGTGGATGGTGGCGCGCACCGACATCACGGTGCTGCTCCAGGGCGAGAGCGGCGTCGGCAAGGAGCTCGTCGCCCATGCCATCCACCAGATGAGCGCCCGCCGCCACGGCAACCTCGTCGTGGTCAACTGCGGCGCCATCCCCGAGGGCCTCATCGAGTCCGAGCTGTTCGGCGCCGAGAAAGGAGCCTACACCGGCGCCGTCGAGCGCCGCAGCGGCTACTTCGAGGAGGCCAACAACGGCACCGTCTTCCTCGACGAGATCGGCGAGATGCCGCTTGCGGCCCAGGTGCGCCTGCTCCGCGTGCTCGAAACCGGCGAGTACAGCCGCGTCGGGTCGAGCGCGGTGCGCCGCTCCGATGCGCGCGTCGTGGCGGCCACCAACAAGGACCTCGCGCGCGCGGTGCAGCTCGGCCGCTTCCGCGAGGATCTGTACTACCGCCTCAGCACCGTCATCATCAAGATCCCGGCCCTGCGCGCGCGCCGCGAGGACCTCCTGCCCATCTTCGAGGCCATGCTGCCCCGCCACGCGCAGAAGTACGGCGCC
>CBDTTW010000268.1:0-3328 GCA_965363675.1 uncultured Rhodothermaceae bacterium | reverse complement strand
CGCCATTTTCTGCTCGTCTCAGCGGTGGGCGCCGCCCCGCGCGCCTCGGCGTTCTACTCCCGCGTCAAGGGCGAGGCCGAGGCGCACATCCGGGCGCTTCCGTTCCGCGCGGTGAGCCTGTTTCGCCCGTCGCTGCTCCTGGGCGACCGCGAGGAAGCCCGCCCCGCCGAGGTGTGGGCCGCGCGCTTCATGAAGCCGTTCGGCTTCGCCTTCCGCGGCCCGCTCGCCAAATACCACCCCGTCGAGGCGGGGATGCTGGCCGAGGCGATGGTCGAGGAGGCGCGCCGCGACCTGCCCGGCGTGCGCGTGCTGCACTACCCCGAGATCCGGGCGCTCGCCGCCGGAGCGCCTGCTTCCTGAACCCGCACCCCCTCCCGCTTATGATTACCGCCATTGTGCTCCTTACCGTAGACCGGGGCCGCGTCGGCGCCGTCGCCGAGCAGCTCGTCGGCATCCCCGGCATCAGCGAAGTGCATTCGGTGGCCGGCCGCTACGACCTCGTAGCCGTGGCGCGCGTGCCCACGAACGAGGCGCTGGCGGAGATCGTGACCGAGCGGGTGCGCGCCGTAGAGGGCATCGAGCGCTCCGAAACGCTGATCGGCTTCCGGGTGTACTCGCAGTACGACCTGGAGCACCTGTTCTCGGTGGGCCTGGACTGAGCGCGGTATTTCCACAACGTCACCCGTAGCCGGGGCGCGCGCCTGATCCGCAGGGCCGCCGGCGCCGTTAACAGAGCCCTTGTCTTTCTGAAACAACGGCGGCCTGTGGGCGGCCTCTAGGCGATACGGCATGAGCGAACCCCGCATCTACGCGCACGGCGATCCGGAGACCCCGCCGGAGGCGCTGCCTTCGCTGCGCGAGGCTTCCTTCGACCCGCGCGGCTACTACGACCACGTCATGGGGCGCGTGCGCCGCCGCCTCGCCGAGCCGCGCACGCGCGCGGGGACGCTGGCGGCGCTGGCCGGGGCGCCGCTGCTTTTGGCGGGCCTCGTCTACTGGGTCGTGCTGCTGTTTCAGCTTCCCTCGCTGGAGGAGCTGCGCAAAGCCAACTTCTCCGAAGCCTCTATCGTCTACTCCGCCGACGGCGTCGTGCTGGCGCGCTACCAGGACGAAAACCGAACGTGGGTCGGGCTCGACTCCATTTCGCCGCACGTCGTCAAGGCGCTCCTCGCCACCGAGGACCACCGCTTCTACGAGCACGGGGGCGTGGATTTGCGCCGCCTCGCCAGCTCGACGCTCAAGACGCTCGGCGGCGACACCCAGGGCGGCTCGACGCTGACGATGCAGTTCGCCCGAAACGCCTTCCCCGACATGGCCGACGACTGGCCGCTCACGCGCAAAACGAAAGAGTGGCTGACGGCCCTGCGCACCGAGTCGCTTTACGAGAAAGACGAAATCCTGGAGATGTACCTGAACACGGTGCCCTTCATGTACAACGCCTTCGGCATCGAGGCGGCGGCGCAGACCTACTTCCAGAAGCGGGCGCAGGACCTCGACGTGCTGGAGAGCGCCACGCTCGTCGGCATGCTCAAGGGCACGGTCCTGTACAACCCGGTGCGCAACCCCGAGCGCTCGCAGGAGCGCCGCAACGTGGTGCTTCAGCAAATGGTGCGGCGCGGACAACTTGCGCAGGCCGAGTACGCCGCGCTCAAGGACACGCCGACGCCTCTAAACTTCCGCCGCCTGACGCACGAAGACAACCTGGCCCCGTTCTTCGCCGAGCACCTGCGCGACTGGCTCGACGAGTGGGCCGACGCGCACGGCTACAACCTCTACACCGACGGCCTGCGCATCTACACGCCCATCGACGCGCGCCTGCAAGCCGCCGCCGCGAAGGCCGTCGAGGAGGTGGGCCGCGACCTTCAGGCGGTGGCCGCCGTCGAGTGGAGCCGCAAAAACCCGCCGCGCTTCTCCGGGACGGCCGCCGACTACCGCGCCTTCCAGGGCCAGGTCGAGCCGTTCGCTTACCTCTGGCAGGCGCAGCCGGATCTGCTGGCCGAGCGCATCCGGCAGTCGGAGCGCTACCGCGCCGCGCGCAAGGCAGGCATGGGCGAGCAAACGCTGCTGGACACGCTGCGCGCCGACGCCGCCTTCGTGGACTCGGTCAAGCAATCGGTGCAGCGCCTGGAAGCAGGCTTCCTCGCCATCGACCCGGCCAACGGGCACGTCAAGGCGTGGGTGGGCGGCCGCAATTACAAAGAGGACCGCTACGACCACGTCGCGCTGGCGAAGCGGCAGCCGGGCTCGACGTTCAAGCCGTTCGTCTACGCGGCGGCGCTGGAGAAAGGCTACTCGCCGAGCGACGTGCTCAAGGATGAGGCGACCGAGTACGTGGACCCGCAGACGGGCCGGCGGTGGGCGCCGCGCAACGCCGGCGGCGTCTCGGGGCGCACGTTCACCCTGGCCGACGCGCTGGCGCATTCGGTCAACACGATCACCGCGCAACTCGTCGTAGACGTGGGGCCGAAGCAGGTGGCCGACGTGGCCCGCCGCCTCGGCGTCGAGAGCAAGCTGGAGGCCGTGCCGTCCATCGGGCTGGGCACGAGCGAGGTGTCGCTGATGGAGATGACGGCCGCCTACGCCGCGATAGCCCATGGCGGGCGGTATCAGACGCCGGTGCTCGTCACGCGGATCACCGACAGCCAGGGCTACGAGCTGGCGCGCTTCGGCGGCGAATCCCGCGAGGGCCTTTCGGAGCCCGTGGCCCAGAGCGTGCTTTACATGATGCAGGGCGTGGTGGACAAGGGCACGGGCCGCCGCATCCGGAGCCTGTTCGGCGGGCAGGGCGAGCTGGCCGGCAAGACGGGCACCACCCAGAACGGCGCCGACGGCTGGTTCCTGCTGATGCACCCGCGCCTCGTCATGGGCGCCTGGGTAGGCTTCAACGCGCCCGTGGTGCGGTTCCGCTCGGACTACTGGGGGCAGGGCGCGCACAACGCGCTGCATGTGGTGGGGCAGTTCCTGCGCGCGGCGCGCCTGGAGCCCGCCCGCTTCGAGGCCCTGCGGGGTTACGAGCCGCCGCCGCAAACCGACCAGTCGCTGGAGTACGCCGACGCAGAACAGCAGGACTGGGAGGACGGCTGGTCGTTCTTCGAGGACCTGGAGCGGCAGGGCGGCGACGTTACGGAGGTCGAGGCCGTCGAGGCCGTAGGCGCGTGGGGCGCCGCCGGAGAGCCGATTCCGCCGCCGCCAAGCCCCGACGGCGACGGGGCCGCCCAGGACGACGGGGCGGCGGCCGGGGAGGAGCGCGCGGCCGGGGAGACGCTGCCGGCCGAGGAGGCGCAAACCGAGGCTGAGCGCCGCAGCAACGCCGCCGCCGACTCGCTGA
>CBDTTW010000267.1:0-3335 GCA_965363675.1 uncultured Rhodothermaceae bacterium | reverse complement strand
CGGCGGGCGGTCAGTCTACGGAGAAGTGGTGGGTTAGCTTGATGGCGAAGACGTTGTAGGGGTAGAGGTCGTAGAGGCGTTCGAGTTCGTCGCCGATGCGGTAGGCGTCGGGGCGCGTGCTGAGGTAGGCGGCGTCGTCGCTGCCGGAGCGCGACTGCGCCCAAACGACGAAGAGCGTCGAGCCGGGGCGGTACTCCCAGCGGAGCACGAGGTTGGAGCGGAACTCGCGGAAGTTGAAGTCCGGGTTGCCGATGGTGTAGTCGGCGGCGCCGTCGCCGGTTTCGTCGAGGCCGTAGCGGCCGGAGCCGTCGGGCTGCACGGCGGCGCCCTCGAACAGGCGGAAGCGGTCGGCGTAGGCGCCGGCGCGGGGGTCCGTGACGACCTTGAAGCGGCTGTAGCGGCCGCTGGAGAAGAACGGCTGCGCGTAGAGCTGGATGGCGAGGTCGGGGCGCAGGCTGTAGCTGCTGCGGAGCACCGTGCGGAGCGTACGCTGCCGGAGCGCGCCGAGCACGTAGCGGTCTTCGCCGGCATGGGCGGCGCGCGCGACGTACTGCCACTCGTCGTGGTTGCGCTCGTAGCCGAGGTTGAGGCTGAGCGTCATGGCGGTGTTGACGCGCCAGCTAACCGAGGGGTCGAGGCTGGTTTCGCGGCCCCGGCCGTCGTCGAAGCGGGCATAGGAGCCGCCCAGGGACGCCTCGACGGATTTGCGGCCGTCGGTGGAGACGCCGCCGAAAACCGACGAGAAGCCGGGCATCCGGATGGCCGGGCCGCCGCGCAAAAGGCGCGTGCCGAGGGCTTCCCGCTCGCGGCGCAGGGCGGCGTCGACGCTCCAGAAGTTCTTGAGCTGCCCGCCGCCCAAGAGCATGCCGGAGGTGCGGATGGCCTCGCCGCCCCACGTCCAGTCCTGCGAAAAGTCGAGGCGGGCGCTGTAGCTGCGGAACCACCGGGTGGGCTCGTTGACGACGTAGCGCGTGCGTACGTCGGCGTTGATGCGGTCCGCGCGGGCCATGTAGCCGGCGTCGTTGAAGTCGAGGCCGGGCGAGATGTAGCTCAGGTCGAAGGAGTAGCGCAGGCGGCTGTTGCCGGCTTTGCCGATCTCCAGGCTGGCGCCCGAGCCGGAGAGGCGGGTGCGGCTGGAATCGACGCCGAGGTAACCGGCGTCGGGGCGCTGGTAGTAGCGGGCGCTGCTGCGCTGGGCGCGCAGAATGGCTTCGGGGGTTCCCTGGATCGTGCTGCCGACGGCCATGCCGTCGATGAAGTAGGTGCGCCCCCCCCAGTAATGCCGGAAGTTGAGGCCGCCGCTGTAGGCGGCGCGGTTCAGGAATTGCAGGTGCGACTCCGAGAGGTCGCGGTGCACGGCCGTGACGAGGCCGCCGACGACGGTGTTGCCCCGGTCGTACTCCTGCTCGGCGCGCCCGACGAAATAGTTGGTCAGCGGCTCGACGGCGCTGCGGCGGCGCCCGGCGGGGGCGGCCAGTTCGGCCGACTCGCGAGAGGTGAGGCTTTCGAGGATGCCCACCGACAGGCCGCTCGTGGTTTTGCCGGTGAGCTTGGCCGCCCCGAGGATGGTCGTGATCTCGGGCTCGCGGGCGTACTCGCCGGCGGCGGTCGGGAGGCGGTAGCGGGGCGCGGCGCCGATGCGGCGGCTGTAGAAGGCGTCCGAACCCTCGAAGTTGAACTCGAAAAGGTTGCTGCCTTCGAGGAAGAAGGGGCGTTTCTCCTGGTAGAACGTCTCGAAGGCCGTCAGATTCATGACCGAGGGGTCGGCCTCGACCTGGCCGAAATCGGGGTTGAAGGCCATGTCGAGCGTGAAGGCGCTGGTCAGGCCGAGGCGAGCGTCGAGGCCGAAGCCGGCGTTGCTGCGGCTGCCGTCGGCGAAGGGGTTGCCGGGCTCGGGCTCGAAGGTGGCGGCGCGGGCAAGCGTATAGGGCATCAGCTCGATGCGGCGCTTGCGCTCCAGGCCCCGGATGCCGTGCAACTCGCCGAAGTGGTAGACCATGCCGACGGCGTCGCGCGGAATCATCTGGAACTGGCTTTCTTCTTCGAGGCGGTGCAGCCATCGCCACAGGTGCAGCCCCCACACCTGCTCGTCGCGGTCGGAGTAGCGGAGCTGGCTGAGCGGCACGCGCATCTCGGCGGTCCAGGCCGAGTCTTCCTGGGCCGTGGCGCCGTCCCAGACGGCGTTCCAGGTGGTGTCGAACTCGCGCACGCCCTTGATGATGAGGTCTACCTTGGCGCCGGCGGCGGACATGTTGAACTCGTAGGCGGTGCGCAGGTCGTGGTAGCTGTCGAAGGCGACGCCGACCATGTCGCCGGCGAACACGTCGCGGCGGGCCACCTGGCGGCTGATGCGCTCGGGCTGCGAGTCGTAGGCGCGGATGGCGATGTAGAGGTAATCGTCGTCGTACTGGATGTTGAAGGCGGTGCGTTCCGAGGGGGCGGCGCCTTCGCGGGGCTGCGCCTGCGTCCACTGGTCGAACCAGGCGCCGCGCGCCCACGCTGCGTCGCCGAGGCGGCCGTCGATGCGGGGGGCCTCCGTCGAGAGGCGCTCGGTGGTGTAGACGTTGCGCCGGATCTCGGCGGGGGCCTGCCCGTAGGCGGAGGCGGCCAGCCCGCAAAGCGCGAGCGCAAGCGCGAAGCGACGGGGCGCGGCAAGGCGAAGGCCAAAAAGCTGCATGGGGTATGGGCGTATTGGAAGGGCCGCCCCCGGACAAGGCGGCGCTTGCTTTCAGCAGAAAAACCGGCGGGATAACGGAGCGAAGAGGCTTCCTGCAATCCACGATTTGCGCTATCATAAACGCGGCAGCGCTTTTGCGGGCTGCCTTTAAGGTACGATGCAGGCTCGGCCTGCGCGCCGCCAATCGACATGCCGGGGTTGATATGCCGATGAAGTTTGGCCTAAGCGCCTACACCCTCGACCGCTTTCTGGAGCAGGTGGTCAGCCGCTACCCTTACCGTCCGGCGCTGGCGATGGTCGGCGAGGAGCCGATGACTTACGCCGAGCTGGGGCGGCGCGTGGCGCAGGCGCAGCGGCGCCTGGCCGAGCTGGGCGTGCAGCCGCACGACCGGGTAGTGCTGCTCGGGCGCTCGTCGCCGCAGTGGGCCGAGGCGTTCCTGGCCGTCACGACGATGGGGGCCGTGGCCGTGCCGCTGCTGGAGGAGTTCCCCGAGGCCGACATCCACCACGTGATCGGGCACGCCGGGGCGGCGCTCGCGCTGGTCGAGCGGCGGCTGTTCGACACGCTGGCCGTGCCCGCCTTCACGGACGGCCGCGCCGTAGCCGACCTGGAGCGGCTGACGGTAAAGGTGCGCACGGGCGTGAAGGATTACGCCGG
>CBDTTW010000266.1:0-3337 GCA_965363675.1 uncultured Rhodothermaceae bacterium | reverse complement strand
TGCTCCACGACCCCGACGCCGGCGTGCGCGCCGACGTCGCGCTCGCGCTCGGCCACGCCGCCGCCGCTATCGAGACCGCGCCCTTGTTGCGCCGCCTGCCCGCCGAAACGGAGGCCGCCGTGCAAACCGAACTGCTGGACGCCCTGGGCAAGCAGGGCTCCCCCGAGGCCATCGAGCGGCTGCCCGCCGAAGCCGCCGGAGCGCCGGAGGCCGCCGTGCTGCGGGCGCTGGCGCGCGCGGCGGCGCGCGGCTATGCCGCGCCCTCGGGGGCAGCTTATGCCGCGGCGCGCCTGGCCGCCCCCGACGCCGAGGCGCGGTTCTACGCCGCCTACTACTTCGCCGCCCTCCGCGAGCCTGCCGCATGGGCCGCCGTCGCCCCGGCGCTCCGCGCCGCCCTCGCCTCGGCGCCCTCCGGCGACCCGGCGCAGAGCCAGCAGGTGCGCGCGCTCGCGCGGCAGGCCGACCCCGCCGATACCCCACACTTCATCGGCTTGCTCGCAGCCGCTCCCTCCTGGCAAACGCGCGTGGCCGCTTTGCGGGCCCTCGCGCCGCGCGCCGCAGAGCCCGCCGTCGTCTCGGCCGTCGTCGCAGCCCTCGCCGACGCGTCCGACCATGCGGCGGCGCTCGCGGCGGAGACGCTTGCCCAATCGCCCTACCCCGCGCCGGAAGCCGTGGCCGCCGCCCTGGCGTACACCGCGCGTCCGCCCGCGCGCCCGCGCGTGGCGGCCCCGCTGCTGGGTGTGCTCGTCGCCGGCGGCGCCGAGGCCGCCGCCCTGGAGCGCCTTCAGCGCTGGCGCGCGCCTTACCCGCAGGCTTTCCGCTATGGCCTCGCCGCGCTCAAACGCGGCGTCCTGCCCGCCGCTGACCGTCTGCTGGAAGAAACCCTCTCCGGCGCCGATGTGCGTCTGGCCGCCGCCGCTCTCGAAGCCTTCGCCGAGCGCAACCCCACCGCCGACGCGGCCCAGGCGCAGCGCCGGTTCGGCGTGCTCGCCGGCGCGCTCCGCCGCGACGACATGGCCCTCACGACGACCGCCGCGACGGCCCTTGCCGATTCCGCCTTCGCGCGCTACGGCGCCGCCGACTCGCTCGCCCTGGCCCTCGGCCGCCTGCGCGAGCCGCAGGACGTGGAGCCCATGCAGGCGCTCGTCGCGGCGCTCGAACGCGTCGGCGGCCCGGCGGCCCTTGCCGCGCTGGCGCAGGCGGCGCGCTTGCCGCCCGGCCCCATAGCTTCCGCCGCCGCCGAAGCGCTCGTGCGCCTCGGCGCCCTGCCGGCGGCTCCGCCGCCCCGCCCGCCCGCGCTCGACCGCTCGGTGGACTGGGCCTACCTGGCCGCGCGCGGCGCCCGCCCGACGCTCCGGTTCCATACCGAGAAAGGCGTCATCGCCCTTGCCTGCCACGTCGAAGCCGCCCCGCTCACCTGCCAGACCCTCATGCAGCTTGCCGAGGCGGGCCGCTACGACAACGTCCCGTTCCACCGCGTCGTGCCCGGCTTCGTAGCCCAAGGCGGCGACTTCGAGCGCGGCGACGGCTACGGCGGCCCCGGCTTTGCCATCCGCAGCGAGTTCACGCGGCTGCGCTTCGTGCGCGGGGCGGCAGGCATGGCAAGCGCCGGCAAAGATACCGAGGGCAGCCAGTTTTTCTTCATGCACGCCGCGCACCCGCACCTCGACGGACGCTATACCGCCTTCGGGATGCTCACAGAGGGTCTCGACGTGCTCGACCGCCTCTACCAGGACGACCTGCTGGAGCGCGTCGAGGTCATCCCCGGCCGGTAGCCTGCGCGGCTTCGGCTAACGGGTCAGGCGGTTGTACTCCGAGAGATGCGACGGGTCTACCTCGCTCAGGACGGCGTATGCCTGCGACCGCTGGTTCGAGTTCTCGAAGATGGCCGCCAGCTCGGGATACTTGGCCGAAAAGAAAAGGTCGCCCGCATACGTACGCGCAAGCTCCTCGCGGAGGGCCTGCAACTCGACGAGCACCTGCAACACGTTGGCGCGCGCCGATTCGGTCTCGCGCACGAACCGGTCGAGCCCGTTGAAGTGGTAGTTGAAGTAGGCGCGCCGCAGCGGACGGAAGCGCGGGTCGAGCAGTTGCGTAATGAGCTGCGACTTCGTCTGCTCGTTGCCGATCTCCGTCCAGCCCTGCGCGTTGCGGTTGACGGCCCGCTCGGCGATGCGTCGCGCCGTCTCGAAATAAGCCGTGCCGCCCATTTCGCTGAACGTGTCGAAGTCGTAGCCGAGCATCGTATACACGTAGAAGTCGATCATCGAGGTAAGCGGATCGTACTTCTCCAGATCAAACGTGAGCGGCGCGCCGGGCGCATAGTTGAACTGCCACCCCGGATCGTTAAACTGAACGACCGTGCTCTGCTGCATCGTGCCGTAGATCGGCCGCCGCGTCGCCACGACCAGCCGCGCCTGGAAGCTCGTCATCGAGGGCGCGTTCTCCACCGTGATCTCGAACGTGCACGCGATGCGCTCCACGTCGAGGTAGCGGTGCTGCGTCCAGCTACGCCGGTTGATGTATTCGCTGATGCGGTTCTGCAGGTCGTCCAGAAACGTGTAATCGTTGCCCGTGAGCATGCTGTAGTCCAGCCGGACGCTGCAATCGAACTCCTGCGCCCGGGCCGTGCGCCCGACGGCTCCGGCGCAGGCAAGCACGCCGATCAAAACGAGCAAGCGGCAACGAGACATGACTTCCACCGGGTTGAACGGGCGCGGCGCGCAGATTTCAGGGCATATCCTTCGGTCGAACCCCGCCCCGGAGGCGGAGGTTTCAAGCTTAACACAGCTTTCAGAATAGCCCGTTGCGCGGCCGGAGGCGGCGGATGTAACCTCAAAGTTCACCCTTTGCCTTCGCAGGTGCGCGCCCCGGCTTCCCTCTCCGCTCTGATCGTGCTGTGCCTGGCCGCCTGCCCTGCGCGGGCGCAGCCGCTGCCGCGCCATGCGCGCGCCCTCGCGCTCGGCGGGGCCGCCTACGCCGTGGAGCATCTGCCCGGCGCCAACCCTGCCGCGTATGCCGGCGCGGCGCGGCGCATGGCGCAGTTCAGCGGCGGCTACTGGTACGGACTGCCCGAACTGAGCCAGGCCGCCGCCCTCGTGCAGGCCCCCCTCGGGCCGGTCGCCGCCGTCGCGGAGGCTTCCGCCTACGGCATCGCCGCCTACCGTTATACCACGCTCGCCGCCGCGCTGGCCGCAGGCAGATCCGGCGCCGACGCACGCGGCTGGCGGACGGGCGTGCGCGCCGCCGCCGAGTGGACCGACCAGGACCGATACGGCCGCCGCCGCGCCCTCAGCGCCGCGGCGTGTCGCGCCCCGTCCCGGCTGCGTATGATCCG
>CBDTTW010000265.1:0-3385 GCA_965363675.1 uncultured Rhodothermaceae bacterium | reverse complement strand
GGCTTCCGGACGCGCCTGGCGGGCGGACGCCTCGTCTGGACGCCGGGGCCGCGCCTGCGCGCCGAGCACGACGCGGCCTACTACGGCACGCAGGAGGACGAGACGTACCGCCTCGAAGGCGCGGGCGTGCTTTACCAGGTCGATCCGCAGACCGGCGCCCCCGCCTCCGGCGACGGCCACACCCCGCTCGGCGCCTCCCGGCAGTCCGAGCGCGCCGACAACCGCGTCGCCGTGGACCTGCTGACGGCGCGCGGCCGCTGGCTGCTGATGCCCGCGCCGCGCCACGTCGCCGAGGCCGGCTGGGAGCTGCGGCGCGTGCATTTCGCGGACCGCCTCGACGAGCAGCGCCGCGCCTCCGGCCGCTCGGCCGAGGGCGCGCCCGTCGAGGTGCTCATCGACAGCCTCGTGGGCGCGGCCTCGCTCGGCGCGTTCCAGGCGGCGGCCCATGCGCAGCACACCGCCGACCTGCTGCCGGCGGCCGACCGGCTCGTGGTTACGGCGGGCCTGCGCGCCGATTACTTCAGCTTCACCGGCGAACGGACGCTCTCGCCCCGGCTCTCGGCGCGCCTGCGCGCCGGAGCGCACACCGTGCTCTTGGCCTCGGCCGGCGCTTACCACCAGGCCCCTTCGTACCGCGAGCTGCGCGGGCAACCCCGCGCCGGCGGCGACCTGGCGGCGGGCCTGAACCGGGGCCTCCGCTCGCAGCGCGCCCTTCAGGCCGGCCTCGGCGCCGAGGCCCTGCTGCCGCGCAAGGGCCTGGCCGTGCGCGCCGAAGCGTATTACAAAAAGCTCGACCGCCTCATCTCCTACGACATCGAGAACGTGCGCATCCGCTACTCCGGGCGCAACGACGCCCAAGGCTACGCCTACGGCCTCGATACCCAGGTGCGCGGCGAGTTCGTGCCGGGCCTCGAAAGCCGCGTCAACTACAGCTTTCTCGTGGCGCGCGAGCGCTTTTACCCCGCCTACGCCGCCCTGCACGCCCAGGGCAGTTTGCCGCGCCCGACCGACCAGCGGCACACGCTCTCGGTGTTCTTTCAGGACTACATCCCCGGTGATCCGTCGTGGCGGCTGCACCTTCAGGGACTTTTCGGCAGCGGCCTGCCCTACACGCCGCCCATCGCCGGGGCGCAGCTCGGCTCGGTGACGCTGCAAGCCCCGGGCCCGCGCTCCTCGGCGCGCTTCACGCACTACATGCGCTTCGACATGGGCCTGAGCAAAACCGTCGCCGCCTTCGAGCGCCGGGGCGGCAAGGCCGTGCAGCTTCAGGCGACCGCCGAGCTGCTCAACGTCTTCGACATGGTCAACACGGTGGCCTATACCTGGACGCCCGGCTCCGGCGGTCAGTGGGCGCGCATCCCGACGCGCCTGACGCCGCGCACCCTGAACGCCCGCCTGCGGGTGGAGTTTTGAGGCGGCGCCGCTCAGGCCCCCGTGCGCTTGCTGAGCAGGTGCGCCCGGCGCGTCGGCTCGGGGATGCGGTAGCGCGTCGCTGTGGCCAGGGTCAGCGCCGTGGCCTCGGCCAGCGTCAGGGCGTGCCCGACGCTCACGTAGACGGGCTGCACCCCGGCGCGCGTGCGCACGGCCGCCCCGACGACCTCGCCCCGGTGCACGAGCGGCGCTTCGGCGCCGCGCCCCTCCGGCAGCGCCTCGCAGCGCCCCACCAGCAGCGACTTGGCTACGCCGAGGGCCGGGCGGTCCAGCAGCACCCCCAGGTGGCACGCCAGCCCGAAGCGCCGGGGGTGTGCGCGCCCCTGCCCGTCGAGCATATACACGTCCGGGGCGACGCGCAGCCGTTCGAGCGCCGGCAGGATGGCCGGCAGCTCGCGGAAGCTGAGCAGGCCCGGCACGTATGGAAACGCCACGGCCCCCTCCCACACGGCTTCGTCGAGCGTTTCGAGGCCGGGCAGGCCGAGCACCACGATGGCCGTGCGCACGCGGTCGCCGCGCACGCTCACGTCGAGGCCCGCCACGCGCTCGGGGGGGCCCGCGAGCGGCGCCTCGCGCACCTGCCCTGCCAGCTCGCGCTGAATCCCGACGGCCTGCGCCGGCGAGACCTGCCACGGGTGCGCATGCCGAAGCGTCACGTCCATGCGGCGGCCCCCTCCGAGGCGGCGCGGCGGCGCGGCGCAATGCCCCGCCCCGGCGCTCCGGCGCGCCGTATCTTCAGCACATACCTGCGAGGATTCATGCTTTCCATACGCTCCATCTTACTCGTTTTGCTCGTTGTATGCGCCGCGCCCCGGGCCGTTCGCGGGCAGGCCGCGCCCGCGCGCGACGTTTCGGCAAAGAAAGCCTTTGCTCTCAGCCTGGCCGCCCCCGGCCTGGGGCACCGCTACGTGCACGGCGGCCGCTGGCGCGGCGGCGCCGCCTTCGCCCTCGCCGACGCCGCGCTCTGGGCGGGCCTCGGCGCGAGCCTCTGGAAAGGCTCGGCCCTCGCCAACGACTACCAGACCCTCGCCGTCAGCCGCGCCGGGGCTGCCGGCCCCGACCAGCCCCGCTCGTTCTACCTCAACCTGGCGACCTACCGCTCGCAGCAGGAGCAGATCGACAACCTGCTGCGGCAGCGCCTCTGGGACGCTGTGCCCCGCGCCTCCGACCCCGCCAACTACTGGGCGTGGGCTTCCGAGGCTGACTTTGCGCGCTACCGCCGCTTGCGCGAGCGCTCCGAAGCCCTGCGCCGCCGCGCCCCGACGCTCGCCGCCCTGCTCGTCGCCAACCGTTTCCTCTCCGGCCTCTCGGCCTTGCGGGCCGCCGGGCGCGCCGAGCGCATGCCCGTGGCCGTCCACCTGCTGCCCGCGCCGGATCCGCGCGGCCTGCCGCTGGTGTCGGTCGAGGCCCGCTGGTGAGCCTTCGTGTGACCGGCGTGTAAAAACCACCTCTGCCGCGTCTGCGGCCGCCGCCCGCGCCGCCGCGCCGCCATTGACTCCGAGGCCCGCAGGCGCCTATATTATCCGTCCCGCCGCGCCCCGGGCGTCGGCGGCTCCAGGGGTTCTTAGCTCAGTTGGTTAGAGCGCTACGTTGACATCGTAGAGGTCGGTGGTTCGAGTCCACTAGGACCCACAGAGAGCGCCGAGTACCTTGGCGTTTGTCCAGATCCAAATACCGATAGGCTGAAAAGCCCCTTTCTGCCGTTAGAGAAAGGGGCTTTTTTATGCTTCGAGGCGTCTGGCTTTGCGCAATTTCGTGACTTGCTCCAAAGCCTGGGCCTTGCCTGCGAAACCGTTCGTATCCCATTGCGTACAAGGATACGAATTCCACACGAGTCCCATGATCCGGACCTTCGCCGACCGGGAAACCGCTCGGCTCTTCGAAGGCCGCCGCAGCCGAAAGCTGCCCGAAGACATACAACACCGGGCATTTGTGCTGTGCGCCTGCGCGCCCT
>CBDTTW010000264.1:0-3414 GCA_965363675.1 uncultured Rhodothermaceae bacterium | reverse complement strand
GCCCGACCACCCCGCCGCCCCACCCGCCGATGACGAGTGTACACGGGTCGTCCTTCACCGGAAACGTGATCGCGGCGAAAAAATCGCTGCCGTCGATGCGCTTCGCCTCCAGCGTCAGCTCGTAGTTCACCCGCGGCAGGTCGCCGGTCCACGTGATGCCCGTCAGAGGGTCGCCGTAGCCCAGGACGATGGCGCCGTCCTCGACCCGCACCGTGCCCTGCGCCCCGAAGTTCGTGACTTCCCAGCGCCCCAGCTCATGCCCGTCAAACAACGACACCGCGCCCGGCGGGCCCCCCGCGACGGCCTGTGCAAAGGTGGGGATGCGGGCCGCCGCCATGAGCAGCAGCACGCAGCAAGCACAGCAGCGGGAACACCTCCTGAGCATTGAAGCAGCCTTTAAGATAACAGCCTTCAATTGGTATTACCCTTCAGAAGCAAAACGTATTTTCCGAAGATTACTTGAAGATAGCATAACTACGCTTCGGATCATATAACCCCCCCCGGCGCCGCGCCGCCGCCGAGCCACGGCGGGGGCGATTGCTGCCTATATTAAGCGCAGCTTTGCCTGCCCGGGGCGTACGGTCTCCGGCGGTAAGGGTTGCATTCCGGCGTCGTTACTGCCTTGGGGCGGCGCCTACCTTTTTGTCGCAACGAATCTCATGCCACGCTCTGCGAGCCTACCCTTCGTTTCCCTCGAAGAAGCGGTTTCAGTCATCAAGTCGCGCGACCGGGTCTTCGTGCACAGCATCGCGGCGGCGCCGCAGCAGCTCATCCGCGCGCTCACGGCCCGCAGCGCCGAACTCCGCGACGTGCAGATCGTGCACATCCACACCGAGGGCCACGCGCCTTACAGCGTGCCCGAGCTGAGCGCCAGCTTCCACACGAACGCGATGTTCGTGGGCAGCAACATCCGCTCCGCCGTCGATTCGGGCGAGGCCGACTACATTCCCGTATTCCTGAGCGAGATTCCGGCGCTGTTCCGGCGCGGCGCCCTGCCGCTCGACGCCGCCCTCGTGCATGTCAGCCCGCCGGACAAGCACGGCTTCTGCTCGCTCGGCGTCTCGGTCGATGCCTCGCTGGCCGCCGTGCAGACGGCCAAGTACGTCATCGCCCAGGTCAACCCGAACATGCCCCGCATCCACGGCGACGGCATGATCCATGTGAGCGAGATCGACTACGCCGTCGAGACGGACGACCCGATCCCCGAGCTGCATCCGGCGCCCCTCTCCCCCGCCGAGCGCGCCATCGGCGACCACTGCGCCGCCCTCATCGACGACGGCGCCACGCTCCAGATGGGCATCGGGGCCATTCCGGGGGCTGTGCTCAATGCCCTGCGCCACCACCGCGACCTCGGCATCCACACGGAGATGTTCACCGACGGCGTGATCGACCTGATCGAGAGCGGCGTCGTCAACGGCGCCCGCAAGAAGGTGCACCCCGGCAAAATCGTCAGCAGTTTCGTGTGGGGTTCGCGCCGGCTTTACAATTTCGTAGACGACAATCCGTTGATCCTACTCCGCGATGTCGCCTTCGTCAACGATACGGCCGTCATCCGCGTCAACCCGAACGTCGTCGCCATTAACAGCGCCATCGAAGTGGACCTGACCGGCCAGATCAGCGCCGACTCGATCGGCGTCTTCCAGTACTCCGGCGTCGGCGGGCAGATGGATTTCATCCGCGGCGCCTCGCTCTCGGAAGGCGGCAAGCCGATCATCGCGCTGCCCTCGACCACCAGCAACGGCCTCTCGCGGATCGCCACGTACCTGATGAAGGGCGCCAGCGTGGTCACGACGCGCGCGCACGTGCACTACGTGGTCACCGAGTACGGCGTCGCCAACTTGTACGGCAAGAACCTGCGCCAGCGCGCCCGAGCGCTCATCGACATCGCGCACCCCAACCACCGCGAAAACCTGGAGCGCGAGGCGCTCGAACGCTTCAAACGCTTCCGCGACTAGCTTCCTCTCCTCCATATCAACGTATCCCTATGAAAAACACGAGACGAACGTTTATGAAGCAGTCGGCCGCCGGCCTGGCGCTGGCCGCCGCCGCGCCGCTCGGGCTGGCCCACGCCGCCCCCCGCATCGGGGCCGCCGACAAGCTCCGCGTCGGGGCCATCGGCATCAACGGCATGGGCTTCTCCGACTTGCAGGTGCACATGATGTACCCCGAGGTGGACGTGGTCGCCCTGTGCGACGTGGACGCGAACGTGCTGGCCAAACGCGCCGCCGAAGTCGAGGCCAAGACCAAGAAGAAGCCCGCCCTCTACGGCGACTACCGCAAGCTGCTGGAGAACAAGGACATCGACATCGTCATCATCGGCACGCCCGACCACTGGCACCCGCTCATCATGGTAGAGGCGTGCCAGGCCGGCAAGGACATCTACTGCGAAAAGCCGCTTGCCAACTCCATCGAGGAATGCGACCTGATGGCGAAGGCCGCCAAGCGCTACAAGCGCGTGGTGCAGGTCGGGCAGTGGCAGCGCAGCGGCCCGCACTGGAAGGAAGCGATGGAGTTCGTCTGGTCGGGCGCGCTCGGCGACATTCGCCTCGTCAAGACGTGGGCCTACCAGGGCTGGATGGACAACATCCCCGTCCTGCCGGACGGCCCGGCCCCCGCCGGCGTCGATTACGACATGTGGCTCGGGCCGGCTCCCCAACGCCCGTTCAACCCCAACCGTTTCCACTTCAACTTCCGCTGGTTCTGGGACTACGCGGGCGGCCTGATGACCGACTGGGGCGTGCACATCATCGACATGGGGCTTTGGGGCATGAAGGCCACCGGGCCGAAGTCCATCGTTGCGGCGGGCGGCAAGATGGGCAACCCCGACGGCGCCGAGGAAACCCCGGACACGCTCCAGGCGATCTACGAGTTCGACGGCTTTACGATGCTTTGGGAGCACGCCCAGGGCATCAGCAACGGCAACTACGGCCGCGATCACGGCGTCGCCTTCATCGGCAACACGGGCACGCTCGTGGCGGACCGGGGCGGCTGGGAAGTGTATCCGGAGGTCAAGGCCGGAAAGCCGCTCATGGAGGCCGTCCCCCGCAAGGAAGGCGGGGCCACCGACCTGGCGCGCCACGTGCGCAACTTCCTCGACTGCGTCAAGTCGCGCGAGCAGCCGGCGGCCAACCCGGACATCGCGCGCCTGGCCGCAGTGAACGCGCACCTGGGCAACGTGGCCTACAAGCTCGGCCGCCGCGTCTACTGGAACGACGCCGAGCAGCGCTTCGAGAACGACGACGAGGCCAACGCGCTCGTGCGGGGCAAGTACCGCACGCCGTGGAAGATGCCGACCGTCTGAGCAAGCCGTGCAGCGCGGCGTGCGGCCCCGGCGGCCCGGCAGAGGTCAGCCGGGCCGCCGCCGCATCTGCGCCGGACCCTTTTACCCCACCGCCTATGCCGACCCCCTATCCT
>CBDTTW010000263.1:0-3434 GCA_965363675.1 uncultured Rhodothermaceae bacterium | reverse complement strand
GGATGTAGTCGATCTCGCCGCCGACGCGGCGTTCCACGTCGGCGGCGGCGGCCCCGGCAGGCAGCGGCGCTCCCGCCGATACGTAGGCCCGGGGCGCCGACGCGGCCCCGCCCGCCTCGACGTGCAGCCCCACCGGCACGACGACGGCCTCCGGGCCGAGGGCCGCCGCGAACCACTCCACGCCGCGCTTGAAGCCGAGCGGCCGCCGCCACGAGGGCCACAATGCCCCCTGCGGAAACACGACCACCCATACCGGCCCGCCGCGCGCCAGCCGCCGCACCTCGCCGAGGGCGCAGCGTACGGCCTTCGCCTCGGGGGCCAGGCCCACCACGCCCATCAGCCGGAAGTAGGGCCGCCGCCGCAGCTCGCCGGCGTGCATCAGCGTCAGGAAGGGCGCCCGGGCGCCTTGCCGCCGGTGCAGCTCGCGCAGCAAAAAGGCGTCCCACCAACTGCTGTGATTGGCCGCCAGCACCACCGGCGCCCCGGCGGGCAGGGCCTCGCTGCGCAGATGCACCCCCGCGAGCCGCCGCCGCATCCACGGCTGAAAAAACGCTTCGAAGGCCCACACGGCGGCGGGCGACCAGCGCGTCTGCATGGGGTTACTGTTCCGGCCGCAGCGACGCGGCCGACTCCGGCGCGGCGGCGGCCGCGGCCAGCCCGTCGCGCTGCGCCGCGCCCAGGCGGCCGTGCTTGAGCACGAAGCCGGCCATTTGCCGGTAAAGCGTGGGCGGGTACTGCCCCCGCGCCTCCGGCAGAATGTCGGCCAGGGCGCTGAAGTCCTCCTGCACGGTTTGTTTGCGCCCCAGGAAGCCCGGCAGGAAGTAGCAGCTCAGCAGCCGCAGATACCGCACCTCGACGTTGCGCGGGTTGCGCCCCACAAGCCGGTCGAGCGCGGGCAAGGCGGCGTTGAGGTGCTGCATCTTCTGCGTCGGCCAGAAGGCGTACTTCGCCTTGAGGGCTTCAAAAGCAGCCCGGTAGCCCAGCGCCTCCGGGTCGGTGCGCCCCGAGCGGGTGATGCGTTGCAGGCCCCGCGCGATCTCGTCCCGGTCCCGGGTGGCCGCCAGGTACGACTCGCGCAGGGCGTCGAGAAAAGGGTCGGGGCGGTCGCGCGCCGTCGCCGCCGGGCGCCGGGCCTCCTGCCCGAAGGCGGCCTCGGGCGAGCCTGTCGCCGCCGCCCCCACGAGCAGCAGCGCCGCAAGCAGCGTGCGCCCGGCGGGCAGCCAGCCCACGGCCTTCTCGGCCGCCGGGCGGTGGGCGCGCTGCGCGCGCCGCAAGGCCAGGAGCGCCCGCGCCGTCAGGCGGATCTTGGCGCGGTTGGTGGTATAGGCGCGGCGCCGGAAGTTGTCGTAGCCGTTGCGTTCGAGCGCTCCGTGGATGCCCTGGTACACGCCCGAGGCCACCGCCGCCGCCCGCCCGAAAGCCGGGGGTAGGGCCGCCAGGCCGGGGGCCGCAAACGCGTACTGCGCGTCGGCCAGCCGCACCAGCCCCTGGATCAGCGCGATGTAGCCCGGCGGCGGCGCCCCGCCCTCGGCCATCGCCTTCAGGTCGGCCTCGGCGACGCCGTGGGCCTGCATCCGCGCGGCGGGTAGGTAAATGCGGTCCTGCGCGAAGTCGTCGCCCACGTCGCGCAGGATGTTCGTGATCTGCATGGCCCGCCCCAGGGCCGCCGCCTGCTCCAGCGTCTCCGGGCGCGTCACGCCGTGCAGGTAGCACATCCACAGGCCCACCACCGAGGCCACGCGGTAGGCGTAGACCATCAGCTCGGCGTCGTCCTGCACGCGCACCCGCCCGAGGTCGGTGCGCACCCCCTGCACCAGGTCCTCGATGATCTCGAAGGGCATGCGCGCCTTCGCCGAAGCCTGCATGATCTCGTCGAGCCAGCCGATGCCCGAGGGCTTGCCTTCGTAGGCCGCCCGGCTCAACCCCAGCCACGCCGCCAGCTCCGTATCGACGGCCTCGGGCGGGCGGCCTACCTGCGCGTCCACCAGGTCATCCGTCGTGCGGCAGTAGGCGTACAGGCACGCGATCATGCGCCGCTCGGGCCGCGGAAACCAGCGCGCCGCGAACGAGAACGAGCGCGAGTGCGCCGCAAAGTACGCGGCCGCGTCGAAGGACGGCTCCATCCCGACGATGGCGTGCGCCGGCGCGGCCCCGACGCGCCCGGCTTCGCTCACGCGGGCCGTCACCTCGGTATCCATCGCCTTGTGCAGCCCGTCGCCCCGGTCGCGCCCGTCGAAGGTCGAGCGCAGGGTGATCCACGCGAGCGCCAGCGCGCCGAGCGTGGCCGCCGCCGCCCCCCACAGCCCCCCCGCCACGACCATCCCGAAGGGCATCAGCAGCGTAATCAGGTAGTAGGCCGCCATCCACCGCAGCGAGAGCGCCGCGAGCCACCGGTGCGCCCCCATCGCTTCGAGCACGATCATGATGACGATGCCCGTCAGGATCCACCCGAGCAGGTTCAGCAGCGGCATGCTGTAGTACGGGCCCTGCTCGCCCCACCACCAGTAGCTCGTCAGGTAGCTCATCGCCGGGTCGAGGCTCAGGTCCCACGCGGCCAGCAGCAGCGAGGCCACCCCGATGCGCAGCGCCGGCTTGCCGAAGCGCGCCACCGCCACCGCATAGGCGGGAATCGCCATCAGAAACCAGCTCAGCGGGATCACGAGGGGCACCCGCCCGAACCACTTCGCGCCCAGCAGCGCGTTGTACCCGTACGGCCCGAACGGCACCCCGTAGGTCGTCCCCACGAACTCGGACGTAAAGCTGACCAGGTACACCGCCAGAAACGGCCCCGCCCACCGGAAGCCGACGCGCGGAATCAGGTAGACGGCCAGGGCTACGGCGCACAGCGCGACGTGCGCCTGCGCGAAGAACTGGAACGAGATGCTGTAGAAGGAAAGCAGCGACGGGTAGTCCAGCAAAATCTGCGGCCGCCGCCCGAACGTAGCGTACCCCAGCACGGAAAACAGGGTGAACCCACCCAGCACGTACAACGGAAATACACTCGTCCACCAGGCTTTGCCCGGCTCGAACCTTCCCGCCCCAACGATTGGCATATCCGATCAGCAGTCTGAAGTCTTGAGCAGCGTCCCGGTCCATTCGAGCAGCGGCCCAGCGGTATGAAAAAAGCGGCAGCCGAGAAAAGGCGCGGCGCTGCCGTTAGGGAAAAGCAAGGGGTTGCTGAGCTGCCCCCCGGTCGCCAGGGCGTAGGGGTTGCTCGGGTCGTAGTACCGCTTGAGCACGTCCGTCACCCGGTACACGTCGCCGGGCACCTGCGGCGGCGAGAAAGAAAGGCACACCAGGCGCGCCCCGTGGCGCTGCTGCAAGAGGGCCACGTCCTCGGTGGGCACGCTCTCGCCGAGGAACATCACCTCCCATCCGGCCTCCTCCAGCACCAGCCGCACCGCGTGCGCCCCCAGCACGTGGCGGTTGCCGTC
>CBDTTW010000262.1:0-3486 GCA_965363675.1 uncultured Rhodothermaceae bacterium | reverse complement strand
CCCCTCCGCCGATACCTGCCCGTACGAACGCCCGCCCGGTGCGGCGGGCGTCGCCTCAACGTAATCCTCCTTCCGACCTGCCGGCGCGGCCGCATCCTGTGGAAGCCAAACGAATCGCCATCATAGACGATGAGCCCTGCATCCTGGACAACCTCACCGATTTGCTGGAGGGCGAGGGCTACCAGGTGCTCGCGGCGGCCGACGGCCGCGAAGGGCTGCGCCTGGCCCGCACCGGCGCCCCCGACCTCATCCTGTGCGACGTACGCATGCCGCATCTGAGCGGCCACGACGTGCTCGAAGCCCTGCGCGCCGACGCCCGGACGGCGGCCATCCCGTTCATCTTTCTCACGGCCAACAGCGCCCACACCGACGTTCGGAGCGGGATGAACCTGGGCGCAGACGACTTCATCGTGAAGCCGTATGCGTCGGAGGATCTGCTGCGCGCCGTCGAGGCGCGGCTGCTGCGGCAGCGCGCCCTGGCTGAGCAGCGCGAGCGGGCGCTCTCGGGGCTGCGGGCCCAACTCGTGAGCGTGATTCCGCACGAGCTGCGCACGCCGCTCGGGGCGATCCTCGGCTTTTCGGAGATCTTGCGCGACGAGTGGCACATGCTGCCCCCGGAGGTGATCCGCGAGATGCTGGGCGACATCCTGGCCTCGGGGCGGCGCCTCGAACGGTTCGTGGAGAACTACGCGGCCTATACCTACCTGACGGCCCGGGCGCACGAGGCGGCGCCGGCGGCGCCCGCCTGGACGCCTCAGCCCGAGGAGCGCCTGGCGGCCGTGGCGGCGCGCACGGCGGCGCGCCATGCCCGGAGCGCGGATCTGTTCGTGGACATCGCGCCGGAGCCGCTGCCCATCTCGGAGGACCTGAGCGCGAAGCTGGTCGAGGAGCTGTTGGACAACGCCTTCAAGTTCTCGCCCTACGGCTCGCCGGTGCGCCTGAGCGTGCTGCGCGAGGGCGGCGAAGCCGTCGTGGAGGTGGAGGACCAGGGGCGAGGCATGCAGCCGCACGAAGCGGCCCAGGTCGGCGCCTTCGTGCAGTTCGGCCGCGAGCTGCACGAGCAGCAGGGGCTGGGGCTCGGGCTGGCCATTGCGCGGCTGATCGCGCACGTGCACGGCGGGCGGCTCGGCATCGGCAGCCTCGGCGAGGACCGGGGCGCGTGCGTGCGCGCCGCCGTGCCCTACCCCGCCGAGGCGTAGCGCCGCCGTTCAGCAGGCCGCGAGGGCGGAGGGGGCCTGCTCGGCGTCGAGGGTGTAGCCGATGCCGCGCAGGGTGCGCAGCGCCGGGGCGCCCTCGGCCTCGCGGGCGGCCTTCTGCAGGGCGCGGCGCAGGTTCGAGATGGTCATGTTGATCACGTCCTCCGTGATGAAGCAGCTTCCCCAGACGCGCTCGGCGATGATGGTGCGCGTCACGACGCTGCCGCGCCGCGAGAGCAGCAGTTCCAACAGGGAAAACTCCTTCGGGCGCAGCTCCAGGGGCCGCCCGGCTATGTGAGCGGCGCGTTTGCGCACGCTGAGCGTGAGCGCCCCGCAGACCAGCACTTCTTCCTCGGGGGGCGCGCCTTTGCGCCGGCCCAGGGCCCGGCAGCGCGCGTACAGCTCCTCGAACGAGAACGGCTTGGTCAGGTAGTCGTCGGCCCCGGCGTCGAGGCCCGAGACGCGGTGCGCGATGTCGGCGTAGGCCGTCAGCATCAGGATCGGCGTCGAGACGCCGCCCGCCCGCAGGCGCTGCACGAGGCTCGGGCCGTCCTGGTAGGGCATCTCCCAATCGACGATCATCAGGTCGTAGTCGCCGAGCAAGGCGCGCTCCTCGCCCTCGCGGCCGTCGTGCGCCGTCTCGACGCTATAACCCATTTCTTCCAAACCTACGCCCAGCGCCTCCGAAAGGTACCGGTCATCTTCCACCACGAGCACACGCATAACGTCCTTACCGGGATAATGGCTGCTTTCTCCATCTATCGACGGCTAAACGTAAACCTAAAATCAGTTTTCATTTTTAGGACAGACAAATTTTAGGTCACCCTCCGATACCGAGTACACAACGCGAGAAGCATATACCTCAAACCGCCGGTCCCAAGCGCCGGAACCCTCATGAAAACAGCCCTGACGAACTTCCGCAACTGGAGCATCCGCGCCAAGCTGCTCAGCAGCTTTCTCCTCGTAGCCTGCCTTGCCGGCGTCAACGGCGGCATCGGCATCCTGAACCTCGGGCAGGTGGAGGGCGGCGGCGACGTAATGTACCTCAACATGCTCAAGCCTATCTCGACGCTGGCCGACCTCGGCAAGACGTTCCAGCGCACCCGCGTGAACCTGCGCGACCTCGTGCTCACGGCCGACCCGGCCGCGCAGCAGGCGTACGCCGGGCGCGTGCACCACCTGGAGGCGCGCATGGACTCGCTGGAGGCCGGCTTCGAGGCGACGATTCTCTCCGACGAGATGCGCGCGGCCTTCCGGGACTACCAGGCGGCGCGCAAGGCGTACGCGCCCCTCGCCGCCGGCATCATGCAGCAGGCCCTGGCAGGCCGGAGCGCCGAGGCCGCCGAGCAGCTGCTGGAAGGGCCGCCGCTGCACGCCGCGCTCGCCGCCGACGCGGCCATCGAGCGCCTCGTGCACCTCAAGGTGCGACACGCCGGGGCGCAGATGGAGCGCAACATGGCGACCGCCGACGCGGCGCGCCATCTGCTCCTGGCCGTGGCCGCCCTCGGCATTGCGTGCGCCCTGGGTCTGGGCTTTTTCATCGCGCGGCTGCTCGGGCGGCCCATCACGGCGCTCCGCGACGCCGCGCTGCGCGTGGCCGCCGGCGACCACAACGCTGCCGTAGCGGCCGAGACGACCGACGAGCTGGGCGCGCTTGCCGGCGGCTTCAACCGCATGGTAACCGGCATCCGCGAGGGCATCGAGGCGCTCCAGGCCGAGCGCGAGAGCGTGCAGCGCCGCGTGGAGGAAGCCGTGCAGGCCTCCGAGGAGCAGCAGGCGTACCTGAACGCCAGCGTGGACCGCATGCTGGCCGGGATGAACACCTTCGCCGGGGGCGACCTGACCGTGAGCCTCGCCGCCGAGCGCGACGACGCCATCGGGCGGCTGTATGCAGGCTTCAACCAGGCCGTGGCGAACAACCGCGAGACGCTTCAGCAGGTGCTGGCCTCCGTGGACGCCGCCGCAGCGGCCGCCGCCGAGATCAGCGCCTCCAGCGAGCAGCTCGCCTCGAGCGCGCAGGAGCAGAGCACGCAGGCCGCCGAGGTGGCCGCCGCCGTCGAGCAGATGGTGCGCACGATTGTCGAGAACAGCCGCAACGCCACGCAGGCCGCCGAAGTGGCGGGGCTCTCGGGGGCGCAGGCCCGCGAGGGCGGCGAGGTCGTGGCGCGCACCACCTCGAAGATCCGCGCCATCGCCGAGGTGGTGCGCGCCGGCGGGGCCACCGTCGAGCAGCTCGGCGCCTCCAGCCGCCAGATCGGCGAGATCGTGCAGGTCATCAACGAGATCGCCG
>CBDTTW010000261.1:0-3493 GCA_965363675.1 uncultured Rhodothermaceae bacterium | reverse complement strand
GCCGCCGGGATGGGCGATCTCCTCCGGCGGACCGGCGGCGAGGAGGCGCCCGCCGTACTCGCCCGCGCCCGGCCCGAGGTCCACGACGAAGTCGGCCGCCTCGATCATCTCGCGGTCGTGCTCGACGACGAGCACCGAGTTGTCGAGGTCGCGGAGCTGTTCGAGCGAGCGGATGAGGCGCTCGTTGTCGCGGGGGTGCAAACCGATGCTCGGCTCGTCGAGGACGTAGAGCACGCCGGTAAGCTGCGTGCCGATCTGCGTGGCGAGCCGGATGCGCTGGCTTTCGCCGCCGGAGAGCGTGCGCGCGGCGCGGTCGAGGCTGAGGTACCCGACGCCTACGTTGATGAGAAAGCCGAGGCGTTCGCGGATCTCCTTGACGATGGGCTCGGCGATGACGCGCTGCCGGTCGGTCAGCTCGATGCCCTCGAAGAAAGCCTGAAGCGCGAACAAATCGCGCTGCACGAGGTCGGCGATGTTCGCCTCGCCGATGCGGAACGAGAGGCTTTCCCGGCGGAGCCGCCCGCCGCCGCACGCGGCGCACGGAGCCTCGCGCATGAAGCTCTCGGCCCACTTGCGCTGCGACGTAGACGAGGTGTTCTCGTAGGTGTGCCAGAGGTGCTCGCGCAGGCCGCCGTAGCGGTGCTTGTAGCGCACCTCGCGCTCTTTGTAGCGGTACACGATGTCGAACTGCTGCTCGCCGGCGCCTTCCATGAGGATGCGGCGCTGCTCGGGGGTGAGGTCGCAGAGGGGCGTCTGGAACGAGAAGTCGTAGGCCAGGGCGAGGGCGTTGAGCTGGCTGAAGAACCAGATGTCGCGCGGCTTGCCGAGCGGGGCCAGGCCGCCCTCGGCGATGGAACGGCGCTCGTCCGGCACGACGAGCGCCATGTCGAGTTCGCGGCGCACGCCCAGCCCGTTGCACTCGGGGCAGGCGCCGTAGGGCGAGTTGAACGAGAAGGCGTTGGGCGAGGGGTCGTCGTAGGAGAGGTTGTCTTCGGCGCTGAAGAGCCGGCGGCTGAAGAGCACGTCCCGGGGCACGGCGAGGCCGGTAGGCTCCGGCGGGTCCCCCACGATCTCTACGACGAGCGCGCCGCCGCCCATGCCGAGGGCCATTTCGACGGACTGGCTCACACGGGAGCGGATGCCCGGCTTGACGACGAGCCGGTCGATGACGACCTCGATGTCGTGCGTTTTGTAGCGGTCGAGGCGCATGCCGGCCGTGATCTCGCGCGTCTCGCCGTCGGCGCGCACGCGCTCGAAGCCCTGGCGGGCGATTTGCTCGAACAGCTCGCGGTAGTGGCCTTTGCGGCCGCGCACGACGGGGGCGAGGATGTGCAGGCGCGTCCCCTCGGGCATCGCCATGATGCCGTCGATAATCTCGTCGTCGGACTGCTTGCGCATGGGGCGGCCGGAGAGGTAGGAGTAGGCCGTTCCGGCGCGGGCAAACAGCAGGCGCAGAAAGTCGTAGATCTCGGTGACCGTGCCGACGGTGGAGCGGGGGTTGCTGCCGACGGTTTTTTGCTCGATGGCAATGACCGGCGAGAGGCCGTCGATATAGTCCACGTCGGGGCGCTCCATGGAGCCGAGGAACTGCCGGGCGTAGGCGCTGAGGCTTTCCATGTACCGGCGCTGCCCTTCGGCGTAGATGGTGTCGAAGGCGAGGCTGGACTTGCCGGAACCCGAGAGGCCCGTAATCACGACGAGGCGGTTGCGGGGGATGTCGAGGTCTACGTTCTTGAGGTTGTGCTCGCGGGCGCCCCGGATGATGATGCGTTCCTCCATGCGTTCAGGACCTCTCAGGCGTTTTTCGTGCGGCGCGGCCACCGGCGGAAGTGTATCCCGGCTGATACAGATGAGCGGCGCTTTCGTTTCGGCTGCACATATCCAAAAGCATGTTCGGCGGGCGGGGGCGGGCGCAAAAAAAGGTCCGGACAGCCAAAGCCGTCCGGACCCCTATCGCTGCTGCGCATGCCGGCTAGAGAAGCTCGCTTTCCTCCGGCTCGGGGTTGCGGTAGTAGATCTCGTCGTTGAACATTTCCTGAATCGCCAGCTCGGTCGGCTTGGGCTTCACTTCGTGTTCGAGGGAAACCTTCGTCTGCTCGTCCTGGAAGCGGGGGTCTTCCAGCTCCGACTCGAACTCGCCGTAGTAGGAAAGTTTTTCGTCGAGCTCCTGCTTCATCTTGGTGGAGATCTGGCGAGCGCGCTTGCCCAGGATCACCGTGGATTCGTAGATGCTGCCTACGCGCTCGGCCATTTTATCGACGTCAATCGTTCTGATCGGCATGGGTTCGTGCCTGCGGGAAGGGTGTCGCTAGTGTACAATGGACCTGTAAGTTACTACCTTTACGCCTTTAAACCAAAGGCGTTCTTGCGGCTTCCCGGTCCGGGCGCCCCGAGCGGTTCGTGTACGCGCCTGTACACCACGCTGGACGGCGCCGCGCGTTCCGACCGGCCGAGAGGGCGCAACGGACAGGCTGTTTTTACAGGGTTTAGTCTGAAAGTTTTTGCGCAGGGCCGCCGCGCGCCCGGCAAGGCGCCGTTTTCGCCGCTGACCGGCGTATCCTGGATGCGCCGCCCCGGCGGCCGATTTCTGCATGGTTGATCTTTTTGCCGACATGCCCCGCGACCTAAGCCATACGCTCTACAGCATGCTGCTGGAGGCGTTTCCGCCCTCCGGGCCGCTCACGCTGGAGCACATCGAGCGCGACCCGATGCCCCGGCTGCTGATGCACCACCTCCAGCATGCCGTGCGCCGCCACGCCGAAGCGGAGGTGGAGCAACTGGCGCAGTTGCGCGCGCAGTGGGCCGACTTCGACCAGCCGGAGGTGCAGGGGGCGCTGCAATCGCTGGCGCGGGCGGCGGCGGCGCACCCGCGCATCCCCGCCGCCGAGTGGCCCGCCCTGCTGCGCACGGCCGCCGGGCGCGTCGTGGATTACCTGGTGCGGCCCGTGCCGAGCCTGACGGAATGGGTGTTCGCCTACGGCTCGGACCAGGTCGGCATCGGCGAGGCGCTCGGGCGCATGGCGGCCCTCCCGGCCTACCCCTACCTCCGTGAGGTGCTGCGCGCCTATGCGCAGCAAAAAGGCATTGCGGCGATCGACCGCGCCCGCTTCGAGAGCGTGCTGCGCCACAGCGACCGCGTGATGGTCCGCGACTTCGGGGCGGCGGACTGGCTGCGCCTGCTGGCGCCGCTCTATGACCTGGCGCGGCGCGCGCCCGTCTACCGCGAGGTGGGCGCGCCCGTCTCGCTCTTGGCCGACTTCTTCGCCGACAAAGGCGCCGACGCACTGGCGCAGCGCCTCGAACGCGCCGCCCAGGAGCAGCGGGCGTTTGCGCTTACGGAGCCTGCCTTGCGCGCGCTGCTGGAGCAGCCTGCGGGCGCGCCGGCCGCCATGCCGCCGCCGAGCCTCGCCCCGCCGCCCTACCCCCTGCCCGCCACGCGGCCGGCCGAGCCGACGCCGGAACGGCCGGAACCCTCGCCTCCGCCGGCGGAGCG
>CBDTTW010000260.1:0-3516 GCA_965363675.1 uncultured Rhodothermaceae bacterium | reverse complement strand
GCGGCGCCTCGGCGCGGACGATGCCCAGCAGCTCGTTGATGCGCCCGAACCACGCCACAGCAGCTTCTGCCGAGGCCCGCGTGAGCGGCGCCGTGCCCTGCACGAGCCGCACTCCCTGGAGCGCCGCCGCCAGGGCGACCGGCGTGTTCAGGTCGTCGAGCAGGGCCCCCAGCGTTTCGGCGTAGATGGCGTCCAGGCGCTCGGAGAGCCGGTCGGGGCCTTCCGGGCCGCCCTGCGCCGCATCTTCGGCGGCGGCCAGGGCTTCCTGGTAGCGGCCCACGAGCTTCGCGCAGTCCTTCAGGTGGCGGTGCGTGAAGTTGAGGCGCTCGCGGTACTTGCCGCTGATGAGCGCGTAGCGCAGGGCCAGCGGGTTGACGGCGTAGCTGCCCGAGGCCGCGTCGCCGAGCAAATCGCGAATGGTGTAGAAGTTGCCCTTGCTTTTGGACATCTTCTCGCCCTCGGCCATGAGGAAGCGCGTATGCACCCAGTGCCGCACGAACGGCTGCCCGGTCAGGCTCTCGGCCTGTGCGATCTCGCATTCGTGGTGCGGAAAGATCAGGTCCTCGCCCCCGGCGTGCACGTCAAGGGTCTCGCCGAGGTAAGCGGTGGACATGACCGAGCACTCGATGTGCCAGCCCGGAAAGCCCCTGCCGAACGGGCTGTACCATTGCATGAGGTGCTTCGGGTCTTTCTTCCACAGGGCAAAGTCGCGCGGGTCGCGCTTGCCGGCGTCCTGCACCACGTCGCGGACGCCCTGTTCGAGCTGGTCGGCGGCGTCGTTGCCCGAGAGGCGGCCGTAGGCGGGGAAGCTCGGCACGTGAAAGTACACGCCCTGGTCGGTTTCGTAGGCGTGCCCGGTTTCCACGAGGCGCTCGACGGCGGCGATCTGCTGCGTGATGTGCTCGGTGGCGCGCGGCCGCACGTCGGGTTCGAGCAGGTTGAGCGCCCGCCACTCGGCGATGAGCGTGTCGGCGTAGTAGCGCGCCAGGTCCCACACGTTGGCGAAACGCTCGCCCTCCTTCGAGCGCAGGGCCTTCGCCATTTTGTCCTCGCCGGCGGCGTCGGCCAGGTCGTCGTCGGTCAGGTGCCCCACGTCGGTGATGTTCGTGACGTAGGTAGTCTGCCAGCCGAGTGCGCGCGCCGTGCGCACGATCAGGTCGGAGGTGAGGAACGAGCGGAAGTTGCCGATGTGCGCGTACGAGTACACGGTCGGGCCGCAGGCGTAGAGGCGGAGGCGCCCCGGCTCGGCGGGCGCGACGGGTTCGACCTGGCGGGTGAGGGTGTTGAACAGCCGGAAGGAAGAGGCGTCGGGCATGGGCGCGGCAGCGTTGGGCACGGGGGAGGCGCAAGATACGACACGGCGGCGGCCCCTACCGGCGCAGTTCCCAGACGAGATGCTCCAGTTCGGGCAGGATAAGCTGATCGAGGGCCAGGCGCACGGCGGCCGTCGAGCCGGGCAGCGCCACGACGAGCGCGCCCCCGTAAACCCCCGCGAGCGCCCCCGAGAGCATCGCCGCCGGGCCGATCTCCTGAAACGAGAGCATCCGGAACAACTCGCCGAAGCCGGGCAGGGTGCGCTCCAGGCGCGCGGCCAGCACGCGCGCCGTGCAGTCGCGGCGGCTGACGCCGGTGCCGCCGGTGAACAGCACGGCCTCGGCCTGGTCCGCGAGCGCCTCCAGCGCCTCGGCGACCCGGTCCGGCTCGTCCGGGATGACGCGGCGCCCGCAGACGGCAAACCCGGCCTCGGAAAGGCGCCGCTCCAGCAGGGCGCCGCCGGCGTCGGTCTCCAGGGTGCGCGTGTCGCTCACGGCGACGATGGCGCAGCGGATGGCGGCGCGCCCGCCCTCGGCGGCCCGGCGGCGATGCGCGGCGGCGCTCATGGGCGCTCCGGCGGCGCGCCGGGGCGAAGCGGCTCGCCGAACCAGCGCGGCGGGTCGAAGCCGTGCCCGCCCCACGGGTTGCACCGCAGGATGCGCCAGCCCGTCAGGACGAGCCCCCGCGCCAGCCCGTAGCGGTCGAGCGCCTCGATGGCGTAGTTGGAGCACGTCGGGGTGAAGCGGCAGCCGCCGCCCAGCAGCGGCGAGAGCGCGTACTGGTAGAGGCGCACCAGGCCGATGGCAAGCTGCCGGGGGATGTTGCGGATCTGCGTAATCATAGGGCGCGAGGTGGGGCTGCCCGTTGAAAGCACGCGCGGCGCCCCGGTTCCGGCGGCGGCGCGGTTTTGACGCGTCCTGCGCCGTTCGTACCTTCAACGCCTCGCACCCCTTGACCTTACCCCCTACGGCAGTTGTTTCCTATGGATTTCACAGGCATTCTCGACCAGGTAAAGTTCGGCCCCGACGGGCTCGTGACGGCGATTGCGCAGGACGAGCGCTCCGGCGATGTGCTGATGCTGGCCTACATGAACCGCGACACGCTCCGCCAAACCCTGGAGACCGGCGTGATGACCTACTGGAGCCGCTCGCGCAAAAAGGTGTGGCTCAAGGGCGAGAGCAGCGGCAACACCCAGGAGGTCAAGGCCGTCCATATCGACTGCGACGGCGACGCGATCTTGTTCAAGGTCTACCAGAAGGGCGAGGCGGCCTGCCACACCGGGCATCGGTCGTGCTTCTACCGCAAGGTCGAGGGCGAGGCCCTCGTCGAGACCGACGCGCCGCTTTTCGACCCGGCGCAGGTCTACGGGCATTAATCCCCGCGCACGCACACGGCCAGCAGGTCGATGGCGTCCTCGGCGACGCGCTCGGTGATGATGCGGTAGTCGGTCAGGCGGAGGGCGCGGGCGGCGGCGCGCTTGACCGGGCTGCGGCGCCCCAGCAGCCGCCCGAGCCGGTAGAACGGAAGGCGCTGCGCCCACGCCCGCAGGCGGCTCGGGCGCGCATGGTCCACCCCGAGGATCTGGTAATCCGTGAACCGGGAAGCGATGAGGCGCTCGAACTGCGCGTAGTTCATCTCGCTGAAGTGGAACGGGTTGCCCTCGCCGGGCGCGTGGAACGTGCGCACGTTGGGCGTCGAGACGAGGATGCGACCGCCGGGGCGCGTGGCCTGCTTGAGCCGGTCGAGGAAGGCCCCCGTATCGCGCACGTGCTCGATGACCTGGTAGCTGATCGTCAGGTCGAACGGCTCGGCCAGGGGGAGGGCGGCGGCGTCGGCCCGCTCGAACCGGACGTTGGGCGCCTCGTAGCGGTTGCGGCAGTACGCCACGGCGCCCGCGTCCTGGTCCACCCCGAGCACGAAGGCGGCGCGCGCGGCCAGCAGGCCGCTGCCGTAGCCGGCGCCGCAGCCTACGTCCAGCACGCGGGCGCCCTCGGCGAAGGCGGCCGCATATTCGTAGGCGAACCGGTGCCGCGAAAAAACGACGCTGACCTCCCCCTCGGCGGTGGGGATCATGCGCTCTCCGGTGTCTTGCAGGGGCGGGGGGGCAGTCATGGCGGCTCTGGGCAGGGGCATGCCGCAAGGTACGCCGCCGGCGGCGAAACGGGAACTTTCCGAACGGCGGAAACGAAAACCGCCCGGCGC
>CBDTTW010000259.1:0-3582 GCA_965363675.1 uncultured Rhodothermaceae bacterium | reverse complement strand
TCCCGCTCGTAGATCAGGTGCTCTTCCATGGGACGTTGCCTCCGGATGCAGATAAGCCCGCCGCGTCGGAGATAGTCTACGGCAAGCCGCGCCGCCGGGCAACGTCAGTCGGCCCCGCCGCGCAGAAACCGGTACAGGGGCCAGGCCGCCGCGAACCGCTCTATGGCCCACCCCACGAGCCCCGGCCCGGCCGCCGTCGCCTCCTCGGCCGAGAGCGCCGCACCGCACCACACGTCGCGGGTGCGCACGAGCGGCAGGGCCTCGTCCAGGTCCGTAAACACGAGCGGCCCCCGACGCGGCGCGTCCAACTCCAGGCGCCACCCGGCTTCCAGCAGAGGTCCGGCCGCCGCCCGAAAGTCCGCCTCGTGCGCGGCAATGCGCGCCGCCACGCGCCGCACGAGCGCCGGGTTGGCCGCCGGCGCGTACAGCCCCACGTCGAAGCCGTCCGGGCGCAGGCTCGACACCACCTGCACCTCGTGGAGGCGCCGCCCGCCGCGCCGGTAAAAGGCCATCCAGTAATGATGGTTGCAGCCGCCCGCGCCGAAGTCGTTTTTCAGCAGCCGCGAGAACACGTTGCGCTCGGTCTCCAGGTCGAGGCCGTTGGGCAGCACGAAGTGCAGCGCCAGGTCGTCGCGGTACGCCTTGAACGGGCGCACGATCTCGGCGTCGATGGCCGCCTTCTCGCGCCGGTACTGCCCGATGTGCGGCTCGGCCTTGAGGCGCTCCAGGATGCGGAGGGCCTCGGCCCGGAAGCCGCCGAAGCGCACGTCGAGCGGCCCGTCGGGGACTTGCGGCAGCGGGTTTTCCGGCGCGCGCATGGGCTTCAGGGGGCCGGGGCAGGCTCCGCCAGGCGCTCGCGCAGCGCCGCCAGCCGGGGGGCGATCGTCTGGACGCGCGTCGGGGCGTTCCAGAGCGCCGCCAGGCGGGGCGGCGCCTCGGGGGCCTGGCTGAGCGCCTGGGCGATGGTCTCGGGGAACTTGGCCGGGTGCGCCGTCGAAAGCACGACGACTTCGCGCCCGGGGTCGGCCTGCCGGTAGCGCTGGGCGGCCTCCAGCCCGACGCAGGTATGCGGGTCAGCGAGGTAGCCCGTTTCGGCGTAGACGCGTTGCAGCGTCGCCACGGTCTCGGCGTCGGTCACGCTCGCGCCCCACACGGCGTCGCGGAGCGCGGCCGGATCCATCAGCGCGCGCAGCCGCTCGAAGTTGCTCGGGGCGCCCACGTCCATCGCGTTCGAGAGCGTGCCGACCGAAGGGGCGAACGCGTCGAGCCCTTCGGAGAGGTGGCGCGGGAAGAAGTCGTTGGCGTTGTGCGCCGCCACGAACCGCCGGATGGGCGCGCCGCTGAGCCGCGCGAGCATGCCGCCCGTCAGGTTGCCGAGGTTGCCGCTCGGGGTGCAGAACACCGCGTCCTCACGGCCCCGCAAGGCCCACAGGTAATAGAGCATCTGCGGCAGCAAGCGCCCGATGTTGATCGAGTTGGCCGACGAAAGCGCCGCCCCGGCCAGTTCGGGGTCCATAAACGCCTCCTTGACCATGCGCTGGCAATCGTCGAACGTGCCCTCGACGGCCAGGGCCTGCACGCCCTCGCGGCGCACGATGAGCTGGCGCTCCTGCACCGGGCTGACCTGCCCCTTGGGGTAAAGCAACACGACGCGGATGCTTTGCTGCCCGGCGAACCCGTCGGCGACGGCGCTGCCGGTGTCGCCCGAGGTGGCGACGAGGATCGTCAACTCGCGCCCTTCCTCGGCCAGGAAGTGCGACATCAGCCGCGCCATGACGCGCGCGCCGAAGTCCTTGAACGAGAGCGTCGGGCCGTGGTACAGCTCCAGCACGCTCACCCCGTCCCAGGCGCCTCCCGAGAGCGGCGCGACGGGGACCGGGAAGTTCAGCGCGTCGCGGACGATAGCCTCCAGGGCGTCCGGCGGCAGCTCGTCTTCGAGCCACCGCCCGAGCACCTTCACCGCCAGGTCGTCGAACGCGGCGGCGCCCGCCCAGTCGGACGGCTCCAGGCGCGGGAACGCCGTGGGAACGAACAGCCCCCCATCCGGAGCCAGCCCTTCCAGCAGAGCGTGGCGGAAGCTGACGAGCGGGGCGGCGGCGCGTGTGCTGCGGTAGCGTATCGGAGGCATCCTGAGCGTACGTAATTAAGCTGCGGAGGTTTTGAGGCCGTAGAACCTAAGGCGCCCTGCCGCCGATTGCAAGGCCCGCGCCTGCGCCCCGCCCGAAGGTAACAACCTGAACAGTTCGCACGCCCGCGCCCCGCACGCCCGGCCGGAGCGGGTAACTTTACCCCCAGATTTCGGCTCACCCTAACGCACCTCACACATGGAAACGCGCACGCTTGGCTACACCGACCTCCGCCTGACCACCATCGGCCTGGGCACCTGGGCCATCGGCGGCGGCGGCTGGGCTTTCGCCTGGGGACCGCAGGACGACGACGACTCCATCGCCGCCATCCGCCGGGCGCTCGACCTCGGCATCAACTGGATCGATACGGCGCCCGTCTACGGCTTCGGGCATTCCGAGGAAATCGTCGGGCAGGCCATCCGGGGCCGCCGCGATCAGGTCGTCCTCGCCACCAAGTGCGGCCTCCGCTGGAAGGAAGGCGCCTACGCCCCCCACCGGATGCTCAAGGCGGCGAGCGTGCGCGAGGAAGCCGAGAACAGCCTGAAGCGCCTGCAAACCGACGTGATCGACCTCTACCAGATCCACTGGCCCAACCCCGAGGGCGACATCGAAGAAGCGTGGAGCGTCGTGGCGGACCTCATCCGCGAGGGCAAGGTGCGCTATGGCGGCGTCTCGAACTTCAACGTCGCCCAACTGCGGCGCTTGCAGGCCATCCACCCGGTCGCCTCGCTGCAACCACCATACAGCATGCTGGCGCGCGGTCTCGAAGGCGAACTGATGGACTACTGCGTCGCCCACGACATCGGACTGGTCGTGTACAGCCCCATGCAGGCGGGCCTGCTGACCGGGCGCTTCACACGCGCGCGCCGGGAGCAGCTCCCCGCAGACGACTGGCGCGCCAAAAGCCCGCACTTCCAGGACCCGCAGTTCGAGGTCAACCTGCAACTCGTCGAGCGCCTGCGCCCCATCGCCGAGCGTCTGGGGGCCTCGCTTGCCGCGCTCAGCATCGCCTGGACGCTCCGCCGCCCCGAAGTGACCTCGGCCATCGTCGGCGCGCGCAAGCCCTCGCAAATCGAGGAAACGGCCGGGGCCGGGTCGCTGCATCTCTCCGAGGAGGACGCGGCCGAGATCGAGGCGCTGCTGAGCTGGCGCGACGAGCAGCTACGGGCCGCCTGAGCGCAAGAGATGCTCCGCCGCCCCGGGTCCATCGGGCGGCATTGGCGGGAAGTTCACAGGCGCGGCGCCCCCTGCATGCGGCGCCGTAAAGGCTGCGGCCTGCTCAGGCGCCGTGGGGCGGGACGCAGGCGCCTTCCGGGTTGGCCGCCGTCACGATGCCCAGCGCGCCGATGCCCATGCAGTCGGCCGCGCCGACCATGGCATCTTTGATGCGCGCCGCCGCCGCCGCATGCTCGGCGATGGCGAACATGGCGGGGCCGGAGCCGGTGAGAGCGCACCC
>CBDTTW010000258.1:0-3612 GCA_965363675.1 uncultured Rhodothermaceae bacterium | reverse complement strand
TCGGGCAGCACGGGCCGGAACGTCGCCAGCACGTTGAGGCGCGTTTCCAGGGTGTCCCGGAGGTTCATGTCGTAGTGGTAGCGCCCGGCCCAGGCAAACGTCTGGCCTTCCTGCTCCACTTCGAGCCCGCGCAGGTCCACCCCGCTCGCGCCCAGGCGCTCCACGTACGCCGCCGGAAAGTCCCCGCCCACGACGCCCACCAGGCGCACGTCGTCCGTGAAGTGGCGCGCGGCCAAAGTGAGGTAGGTGGCGCTGCCTCCGAGCACGTGCTGCGGAGGGGCGAAAGGCGTCTCGATGGTATCGAGGGCGACGGTACCGACGGCGAGCACGCTCATGGCTGGCAGGGCTGGCTGAACACGGACTGGCTGGACGCGAAAAAGCCGGGCTGGCAGTAAGCAAGCCCGGCTCCGGTTTGCACCGAAAGGTAGGAGGCGATGGGAGAAGGGTAAAGGGGCAGGCGTGAGTTTTCACCCTTTCCCGCCTACTCTTCACCCTTCACTCATGCCACGCGGCGCGTCCAGTCGGTGATTTTCTTGACCACGACGGCAGCGACAGCCGTGCGGGCGGCGTCGAGCAGAGAGCCGGCGAAGTCGATGCCGCGGTCGGCCTGCTTGCGCGCCTTCTTGGTCTTTTTCTTGAACTGCTTGCGGGTGTCCTTGGTGGCGCCCTGCACGTCGTCCAGCACCTCTTCGGCGTAGCCTACCACGCGCCCGCCCAGGTCGGCGGCGTTCTCGGCCACGACGTGGCCCACCTGCTGCGCCTTGCGCGAGGCGGCGGCAGCGGCCACGGCCCCACCGGCGGCGATGGCACCGCCCGCGCGGGCGGCGCGCTGGGCCAGTTCCTCGCTCAGGTCGCTGGCGTAGCGCTGCACGCGCGCGGCCTGCTTGAGCGCCCGCTTCTTGAGGGTCGGCGGTTCGGGCGTGAGGGCGCTGCCCAGCGCCTTGCCGATGAGCAGGCCGGCCCCGATGGCAGCGGCGACGGAAAGCGTCGGGTTTTCTTCTACCCACGACTTGGCGCGCGTGCGGGCCCCTTCGAAGTCCACGTTGGCCGCTTCCTCGCGCAGCCTGGTGACGGCCCCCGAGAGCTGCTGCTGCGCCTTCTCGAATGTCTGCTGCAAGCTGTCAGTGAACTCGCTCAGGCGCTGCGACACGTCGCTTTCTGGCGCGCCATTGGCATCGGCGGCGTTAGCATCTGCGGCAGCTTTGGGGGTCTTGGTGGCTTTTTCGGTATTGGCTTCCATTGCGGTATGGGTTCAGGTTGAAAAGGATCAACGGCGCGCGAGCACGCCGAGAAATACGCCGACGGCAAACGCGCCGATCATGGCAGTAAACTGGTTGTCTTTGATCCAGTCCACCGCCGTTTCGAGCAGCGGGTACTCTTCCGGCAGCGTCGGCATGGGAAGGCGGCGCGGCGCGGCAGGCGCTTCAGAGGGGGGCACGGTGGCTTCCATAGCAGCAGGGGATCAGTCGCGCCCCAGCAGGACGCCGATCAGGACGCCGAGGGCAAAGCCGCCCGCGAGCGTGCTGGCCGGATGCTCGCCCACGAACTGACGGCTCTGCTTGAGATAGCCGCGCGCCTGCTCGGAGAAGTCGGCGGTGAGGTCGGCCAGTTTTTCGTAGTACTCCGTAGCAATCTCCTGCACCTGCGCCAGCACGTCCTCGGTTTCGGCGGCGGTGGCCGCCGAGGTGGCCTGCTTGCCGGTCGTGTGCTCCGGCATAGGGGCGCGGCTGGCTTTGGTGGATTCGTTGCCGGTGGGCTTGCCGGCCGGCTGGTCGGGGGTGGCGGGGCTGACGTGGGCCGCCTGTTCTTCAGGATTACGCTGGGCCATAGGAGCGGTAGGGTTCGGTCGTGAGGAGGGAGCCGTGCCGCCAGAAGGGGCACCGGGCTTTACTTAATCTATCCGGCACAGGCAGACGTGTTCGGGGCTGCCGGGGCCTTTCCAACAACTTTACCTGCCCCGCGGCACGCGCGCGGGGGCGCTGCCGCGTTAGCCCGGACGCCGTACCTTTGCGTGTTCTGCCTGCCCCTGCCCATGCTTCGATTCTGCCTCGCTGCCCTGCTGATGCTCGCGCCCGTACTGGTAGCGGCCCAGCCTTCCCCGCCGGCCCCCGAAGCCGCCTTCAGCGCGGCCCATGAAGCGTACGGCGCGCGGCGCTATCAGGACGCCATCGCGGGCTTTGAGGCCTTCCGCGAGGCATACCCTGCCCACCCCGGTGCCGCCGACGCCCTCTTCTACCAGGCCCACAGCACCCTCGCCCTCGGCCACGACGACGAGGCGGTACGCCTTTTCGAGGCGTTCGAGCGGGCCTACCCGGCGCATCCGCTCGCCTACGAAGCCCGGCTGGCGGCAGCGCGGGCGTTTTTCGACCGGGGCGATTACGAACGCGCCCGGGCAGTGCTCGAAAGCATGATCGCCGCCCGTCCGCCCGACGAGGCCGGCGCGAAGGCGCTGTTCTGGCTGGGCGAGACGGCCCTGCAAGCGGGCGACGATGCCGCGGCGCTGCGCCGCTTCCAGCAGGCCGCCGACCGCTACCCTGCTACCACCACGGCTCCCACGGCCCTCTATGCCGTCGGCTATCACCAGGTGCGCCTCGACCAACTCCAAGAGGCCGCGCAGACGTTTGAAAGGCTCGAAACGCGCTACCCCACTTCACCCTACAGCCGCGACCTCGGCCTGGCCTTTGCCGAGGTGTATTACGACCTGGAGCAGTACGACCGGCTCGTCGAGGCCGTCGAGCGCCGCCTGGACAACCTCGGAGCCCCTGCCCGCGAGCGTGCCCTGTTTCTGCTGGCTGAGGGCTACAACCACCTGCGCCGTGCAGAGGAGGCCGAGCGCACCTACCGACAGCTACTCACCAACTACTCCGGCGGTGCGTACTACCGGCCCGCACTCGTCGGGCTGGGCCGCAATGCGTACGAAGCGGCAGACTACCGGCGCGCCGCCGAGTACTACGGCCTGGCTGCCGACGAGCAGACCGACAGCCTCGCTGCCGAAGCGCGCTACCGCCAGGCCGTCGCGCTCAAGGAAGCCGGCGACGTGGACGGAGCCGCCGGGCGTTTCGAGGCCGTGTACGACGGCTGGCCGCGCCACCGTGTCGCCGAGCAGGCCCTGTTCGAGCGCGGAATTCTGGAATACGAGCGCGAGCGCTGGGAGGGCGCAAGCCTGGCCTTCGAGAAGCTGCTGCGGACGTTTCCCCGGAGCGCCTTCACCGACGAGGCCATCGAACTCTATGCCAACGCCCGCATCGGCGCGGGCGACCCCGAGGGGGCCGAGAAGCTCTTCGACCGCGCCATCGCGCGCCGGACGGACGCGGCGCCCGAAGTGCGCGACAACCTCCTGTTCCAGAAAGCCTACCTGCTCTACGGCTCGGGCGCCTACGAGCAGGCCGGCGCCAACTTCGAGCGCATCGCGCGCGACGGAGCCACGCCCGCGCTGCGCAGCGACGCGCTGTTCTGGCTGGGCGAGACGCAGTTCCAGCGCGGCGAGTTGAACCCCGCCCTGGCCACGCTGCGCCGCTACCTGGACGAAAACCCGCGCGGCCAATTCCGCACCGCCGCCCGCTACGTGATGGGCTGGGCCTTTTTCCGCCAGGAGCGCTACGACCCCGCCGC
>CBDTTW010000257.1:0-3613 GCA_965363675.1 uncultured Rhodothermaceae bacterium | reverse complement strand
ACGCTACCGCGAGGCCGACGCTACCGCGAGGCCGACGCTACCGCGAGGCCGACGCTACCGCGAGGCCGACGCTACCGCGAGGCCGACGCTACCGCGAGGCCGACGCTACCGCGAGGCCGACGCTACCGCGAGGCCGACGCTACCGCGAGGCCGACGCTACCGCGAGGCCGACGCTACCGCGAGGCCGACGCTACCGCGAGGCCGACGCTACCGCGAGGCCGACGCCGCTACCGCGAGGCCGACGCGCGCTCGGTTGCGACCACGGCGATGCGGATGCGGCGGTTCCGGCGGCGCCCCTCGGCCGAGGCGTTGGAGGCTAGGGGGCGCGTATCGGCGTAGGCCGCCACCGTGAAGCGCTCGGGCGGCAGCTTGCTCTCCTCGATGAGGTAGCGGGCCACCGAGGCCGCCCGCATGGCGGAAAGCTCCCAGTTAGAGGGGAAGCGGGCGCGCTGCGCCGAGCCTACGGCCACGTTGTCCGAGTGCCCTTCGACGCGGAAGGCGGCGCCGCGCTCGGCCTCGGCGAGCGCTTCGGCCACGCGGTCGAGGCGCCGGGCGCCGGCCTCGGTCAGGTCGGTCGTGCCGGGCTTGAACAGGTCGTCGGCCGAGAGCGTTTCGAGCGTCGCGCCGCCGTCGGCGCTCACGGCAAGCTGGTACTCCAGGCGCTGGATGCGGTCCTTGAGCAGGTTGAGATCCCGGTAGTACTGCCCCGAGTCGATGTCGTCGTAGAACGCGAGCGAGTCCTGGATGACGCCGTACTGCTGCCACAGGTTGCGGTGGGCGGCGCGCAGCGAGTCGAGCTCCTGGGCTTGCCGCGTGACGAGGTCGCGGTGGTAGGTCAGTTCGGCGGGGGCGGCGCAGGCGGCCAGGCTCAGGAGCAGGGCCGCCGGAAGCAGAAGCCCTTTCGGGAAGGGCGCGGAGGGAATAGGCGCGTGCACAAAGTCACCGTTGAGCGTTCGTGGGGTGGTGCGTGCAGCAACAACGGGCGGCGCGGCGCCTTGTTTCCGGCAAGGCGCCGCTTCTTCCGGGGGCCGCTCCGGCCTGTGTCCGTCGTGCGGATCAGGCGTAGGCCGCCGCATTCCGCCGGGCGCGCCGCGCCGGGGCCGCCGCCGGCGCAGCTTCCTCCAGCCGGAACGTCGAGATGCGCGCCCCCAGCGCCGCCGCCAGGGCTTCGAGATCCGCCGCCGACCGGGCGATCTGCTGCACGCCCTCGGCCGACTGCTGCGACACGGCCGAGATGGCCTCGACGCTGCGCGAAATCTGCTCGCCGGTGGCCGACTGCTCTTCGGTGGCCGCCGCAATCTGCATGACCCGCCCGACGACTTCGGCCGCCTCGCGGACCACGCGCGCGAGGGCTTCGCGGGCCTGCTCGGCCAAGGCGATGCCCGCCTCGACCTCGCCGCTGCCGTGGCGAATCGCGCCGACGGCGGCCTCGGACTCGCGCTGAATCCCGCCGACCATCCCGGCGATCTGTTTCGTGGCCTCGCCCGAACGTTCGGCGAGCTTGCGCACCTCGTCGGCGACGACGGCAAAGCCGCGCCCCTGCTCGCCGGCGCGGGCGGCCTCGATGGCCGCGTTGAGCGCCAGCAGGTTCGTCTGGTCGGCGATGCTCTGGATCACGTCGGTGATCTCGCCGATCTGGCGGCTGGCCGCGCCGAGCCGCTCGACGGTGCCGGCGGCGTCGCGCACGATGCGCGCGATGTCCTCGATCTTGCCCACGGTCTGCTCGACGACGCGCCCGCCCTCGGCGGCCACGCGGCCGCTGTCCTCGGCGCAGCGCGCCACGTCGGCCGCCGAGGCGGCGTTGTCCACGATGCTGCGGCTCATCTGTTCGACGGCCGCGGCGACTTCCTGCGTTTGCGCCGACTGCCGGGCGCCGCCGCCGGCCAGCGCTCCCGACGAGGCCGAAATGTCGGCCGTGGCGACGGCCACGCGCGCGGCCGCCCCGACGACTTCCTCCAGCGTGCGGCGCACGTGGGCTACGGCGTCGTTGAAGCCGCCGTAGAGCCGCCGGATGGCATCGTCGCGCTCGTCGGCGGGCAGATGCACCGTCAGGTCGCCCTCGGCGAAGCCCTGCATCACCGAGAGCATGGCATCGACGCGCTCCCCGAGGTAGGCGCGCTCGGCCTCGGAGCCTGCCACGGCCTCGGCGATGCGCGCTTCGACGGCCGCTTTCTCGGCTTCGAGGGCGGCGGCGGCTTCCTGAGCCTGGTCGGCGTGCGCCCGGGCTTCCGCCCCGGCCTGCTTCATCCGGTCTTCGGCCTTCCGCCGGTTGCCGTCAAAGACGAGCGCGATGCTGATGACGACCCCGATGCCGCCGAGGTGGCACGCCCCGTCGAGCAGCAGGCCCCACCGCGCCCGGTCGTAGAGCAGCGCCGGCGGGCCGTTTACGGCGTCGGAGGCGCACACCGCCAGGAACGTGGCCGAGACGAGCGCCGCCACGAAATACGCCGGGCGGCGCCCGCACGTGAGCAGCACCACGAGCGGGGCCACGACGTGCCACAGGTTGACCGGAGAGGCCGCGCTGCCCGAAACCCACGACAGGTACGTGATGATGGCCCACATCGAGAGCGCGCCCGTCATGCCGGACCAAAGCGGCCGCCCGGTCGCCCGCAGCAGCGCCAGCGCCGCCGCAAAGCCCAGCCCTACGACGAGCACCGCCCGCGCGCCGGCGACGAAGTCGATGAAATAGAAAAACGGGGTGTATACGGCGACGCAGCACAAAAACAGCAGGTTGCTGGCCGCAACCATGCGGCCCTGCGCGCGCGTCGCCTCGTCTGCGTGCGCCAGCCGAGCGATAAAGAAGTCCAGCATTATGATCCCTTTAGCCTTCTCGTGAAACCTATAGTGGCTTATAGGATCGGCGGCGCGGGGAAGCTCTTAAGGCGGGGCCGGGAAAATGCCGGGGCTTCAGGAGGCGGGGCCCGTGCGGCGGTGGACCATCATCGTGCCGGACTGGTCCACGGGCATCAGGATGAGGTCGGCCACGTTGACATGGGCCGGGCGTGTGACGCAGTAAAGCACGGCGTCGGCCACGTCATCGGCCGAGAGCGGCTGCATGCCCTGGTACACGGCGTCGGCGCGCGCCCGGTCGCCGGAGAAGCGCACCAGGCTGAACTCGGTCTCGGTCAGGCCGGGATCGACGGAGGTCACGCGGACGCGCGTGCCGTGCAAATCCATCTTCAGCCCGCGCGTGACGGCGTCTACGGCGTGCTTGGCGGCGCAATACACGACCCCGCCGGGGTAAACGCCGTGCCCGGCCGTCGAGCCGATGTTGACGACGTGCCCGTGGTCGCGCCGGGCCATGCCGGCCACGACGGCGCGCGTGACGTAGAGCAGCCCCTTAAGGTTGGTGTCGATCATCTGGTCGATGTCCTCGACGGGCTGGCGGTGCAGCGGGTCCATCCCGCGCGAGAGGCCGGCGTTGTTGACGAGGATGTCGATGCGCTGCCATGCCTCGGGCAGGCTCGCCACGGCCAGCTCGACCTGCGTCTGGCGGCGCACGTCCAGCACGAGGGCGTGCACGGGCGCGTCGTAGGCGGTCTCCAGCGCCCCGGCGACGGCGTGCAGGCGGTCGCGGCGGCGGCCGGCCAGGAGCAGGCGCGCGCCCGCGCGG
>CBDTTW010000256.1:0-3638 GCA_965363675.1 uncultured Rhodothermaceae bacterium | reverse complement strand
CCCGCCGCGAGCACCTGGGCTACGGCCGCCGGCCCGGCCATGGCGCCGACGCTGTAGGAGGCGGGCAGCCAGTTCATCTGCCGGGCGGTGTAGCGCTCGGCGGCGTAGGTGTTGATGCCCGCGTCGATGGCGCCCGAGCCGAGCCCGGCGCAGACCGCGCACGCCAGAAACGCGCCGTAGCCGCCGGCCAGGGCGTAGCCTGCGAGGCTGGCCGCCACGAGCGCCGTGCTGCCGGCCAGGAGCGCGCCGACGCCCACGCGGTGGATGAGGCGCCCCGCCTGCAACCCCGAGGCGAAGTACCCCGCGCCCATCGCCAGCAAAATGCCTCCGAAGGCCGACTGCGGCGCCCCGAAGGCCGCGCGGATGGACGGCCAGGCCACCCCCAGCACGGCGTCCGGCAGGCCGAGGCTGACGAAGCCGACGTAGGCGAGGGCGAGCAGCCACAGGCGGCGGTTACGCATGGGCGCCCCGGCCGGGAGGGCCGCCCCGGCGCGCAAAGAGCTTGTGCAAGGGCGTGGCCGCCGAGCGGCCGGGCTGGTTGAAGCACTGGTCGAAGCGCCGCCGGTGCTCGGCGGTGCCGAACATGAGCAGCTCGTCGCCGGGCGCAAATACGTAGTCCGACGGAGGGTTCGTCACGACGGCGCCCCCCGCCTTTTCGACGGCTACGACCGTGAGCGAGGTGCGGGCCCGGATGCGGCTGGCTTCGAGCGTCAGGCCGGAGAGCGCCGGCGGCAGCGCCGCCGCGAACAGATCGACGCCCTCGCCGAGCACGACGATTTCGCTGCCGCGCAGCAGCGAGAACGTGGCCTGCACGCCGAGCGAGGCCGAGCCGAGCACAAGGTCGGCCCCGGCGCGGTGGATCGTCTCGATGTTGCGCTCGTGGCTGATGCGGCTCACGATGCGCAGCTCCGGGTTGAGGCGGCGGCACAGCGCGGCCAGGAACACGTTCGTGGCGTCGTCGGCGCCGGTGAGGAGCACCGAGGGGGCCTGGCGCACGCCCGCCTGTTCGAGCGTGGCGGCGTCCATGGCGTCGCCGTGGATCACCCGGGCGCGCACGTTGCGCAACGCCGCATAAACGCTTTCGTCGCGCTCGACGATGCACACGGACGCTTCCTTGCGTTCGAGGGCGCGCGCCGCCGCCAGCCCCACCGGCCCGCCGCCCACTACGACGACCGGGTGGGGGTTGTAGTCGTAGATGGCCAGCAGATAGTCCAGCTCCTCGAACTGCTCCTGGGCGCCCACCAACACCGGCACGCTCGACGACGTGAGCGCCCTGTCGGGGTGCGGCGGGTGCAGGCTGCCGCGCTCCCACACGCCGATGATGCTCAGGCCGGTGTGCTCGCGCAGTTGGGTGTCGCGGATCGTCTTGCCGACCAGGGGCGTCTGGTGGACGGGCAGCTCGGCCACCAGCAGATCGTGGTATTTCCCGACGACGTGCGCCTGCGCCCGCGACGTGTTGATGCGGTTGGCGAGCTGCTCGCCGAGCCACTGGTAGACCGGCACGACGTGCGTGGCCCCGCAGGCGGCGAGCACGTCTACGCCGCTCTCCAGGTGCGCAATCGCCACGATGGGGACATGGGGGCACTGCTCGCGCACCGTGAGCGTGATGTTGGCGTTCTGGGCGTCGCGGAGGTTCGCCAGCACCATGCGGGCCGCCGAGACGCGCAGGCCCTCGTAGGTGGCCGCGCTATCGACCTCGCCCGAGACGACCGAGACGCCGGCGTAGTAAAGGTTGGCGGCGGCCTCCGGCGAGGGCTCGATGACGTAGTAGGGAATGCGCTCCTGTTCGAGCAGCCCGATGAAGCCCTCGGCCAGCTTGTCGTAGGCGCAGATGATGACGTGGCCGCGCGTAGTCTCCGGCAGCACGCGCGGCGCCCGGCGGCGCATCTGGGCCTCGATGAGCGGGGTGTAGAAGTAGCGCAGAAATACGAACGGCAGCACCACGAAAAGCGTCACGAGGCCCGTCAGCAGCACCAGGATGCTGAACAGGCGGCCGGGGGCGGTCGTAAAGACGATATCGCCGAAGCCGACCGTGCTCATCGTCGTGAGCGTCCAGTACAGTCCGTCGATCCAGGTGTAGCCGCGCTGCCCCTCGGCCAGGCGCATCACGACCTGGAACAGCCACGCGTAGAGCAGCACGACGCCGCCGAGGACCAGGAAAAACCGCGCCAGCTCGACCGCGTTGCGGCGGACGGCTTTGCTGGGAATCAGACGCTGGAACGGGCGAAGCGGCATCGGCGGCGGAAAAGCAGCGGAGACAGGCAAGGTAACCGCCGCCGCCGCCGCGCTGCAAACGCCGGGGCAAATCGGCCTGCGGAAACCCCGCGCCCGGCGGCGCCGTTTGCCTGAGCGGTTCCCCCTCTTCCTCAAACCCCGTATGCTCCATGCCTGAGACGATGCCCGCCGCCGGCGCGCCTGCCCCCGACTTCGCCGCTCCTACGCAGGACGGCTCGACGCTCCGCCTGAGCGATTACAAGGGCCGCAAGGTCGCCCTGTACTTTTACCCGAAGGACGACACGCCCGGCTGCACCGCCCAGGCGTGCAGCCTCCGCGACCATATGGCCGAGTTGCAGCAGGCCGGCATCGCCGTCGTCGGCGTCTCGGTGGACTCGGCGGCCAGCCATGCGAAGTTTGCGGACAAGTACGCCCTCGGCTTTCCGCTCGTGGCCGACGAGGACCACCGGATCGTGGAAGCCTACGGCGTGTGGGGCGAGCGCAGCATGTACGGCAAAACGTTCATGGGCATCCGCCGCACGACGTTCCTCATCGACGAGGAGGGCATGATCCGCAAGGTGATCGACAAGCCGAACACGGCCGAGCACGCCGCCGAGGTGCTGGCGGCATGGTAGGGCGTACCCTGCGGGCGGCTGCTCTGGGGGCGCTGTGCCTGTCGGCGCTGGGCGCGGGGGCCTGCCGCACGGCGGCCCCCGAGGCGGCCCCTTGCCCGGCGGCGCGGATCGTCGTGCTCGGCTCCTCGACGGCGGAGGGCGCGGGGGCCTCCGAGGCGCAATACGCGTGGGTGAGCCGCTACCGCCGGGCCGTCGCCGCGTCGGCGCCGGGCATGGAGGTGGTCAACCTGGCCAAGGGCGGCTACACTACGTTCCACCTGGCCCCGACGGCGGCGCGCCCCCCGGCCGGGCGCACGCCCCCGGATACGGCGCGCAACATCACCCGCGCCCTGGCCCTGCGGCCGTCGGCGGTCGTGGTGAACCTGCCCTCGAACGACACGGCAAGCCGGCAGCCTCCGGCCGAGACGCTCGCCAACTACCGCGCCATCGCGGCGGCGGCGGCGCAGGCCGGCGCGCCGCTCTGGTTCACGACGACGCAGCCGCGCAACCTCGACGCCGAGGGCCGCCGGGCGCTCCAGACGCTCCGCGACACGCTCCGGGCGGCTTACCCCGGCCGCGTGCTCGACTTCTGGACGGGCCTGGCGCTTCCCGACGGCGCGCTCGATCCGCGCTACGACTCCGGCGACGGCATCCATCTGAACGACGCCGGGCATGCCCTCCTGGCCGCGCGCGCAGCCCAGGCGCCGGTGCTGCAAACGGCCCTCCGGCGGGTCGCGGCCTGCGCCCCCTGAGGCGGCGGGGGGAGGCTAAAAGCCTTTTTAGGCCGCGCTTAGCCTCGCTTTAGCCCCT
>CBDTTW010000255.1:0-3644 GCA_965363675.1 uncultured Rhodothermaceae bacterium | reverse complement strand
ACGGCAAAGCCGCGCCCCTGTTCGCCGGCGCGGGCGGCCTCGATGGCCGCGTTGAGCGCCAGCAGGTTGGTCTGGTCGGCGATCTCGTTGATGACCTGCACGATCTCGCCGATCTGGCGGCTGGAGGCGCCCAGCCGTTCCACGGTGGAGGCCGAGTCGGACACCACGCCGGCGATCCGACGCATTTTCTCCACGGTCATCCGGACGACGCGCTCGCCCGCGCGCGCGGCCTCGCCGTCGGCCTCGGCCGCTTCGGCGGCGGCGCCCGCGCTCTGCGCGTTGCCCGCAATCGAACGCACCATCTCTTCAACGGCCGCCGCCACCTCGGCGGCCTGTGCGCTTTGCTCCTGCGACGAGGCGGCCAGTTGGTCCGTAGAAAGGCCGATCTCTGCCGTCGCGCGAACGGTCTCCTCCACGGCGCCGCGCAACCGGCGCAGCATCAGGCAAAGGTTCTCGGCGGCCTTGTTGAACCCGGAAAACAGATCCCCCATCACGTCGCTGCGCTCAGCCCGGAACTGAACCGTCAAGTCGCCCTGCTCGAACCGCCGGATGCCTTCCAGCATCGTTTGCACGGTGCGCAGCAGATACGCCTCGCGCTCCCCGGAGGCTTGTACGGCTTCTTCTACTTTGTGCTCGACGGCGGCCTTCTCGGCTTGCAGGGCCTCGCTGCCCTCTCTGATGCGCGCCGCCATTTGGGCAAAGGCGGCCCCCAGCTCGCCGATCTCGTCCCGGCTACGCACCGCCGCCGCCGCGTCGAGCCGGCCTTCCCCGATGGCCCGCGCCGCGTCCCGCAGCGCAATGATCTCGCGCGAGAGCCGCCCGGCCGCCACGAGCGCCAGCGCGACGCCGAGCAAAAGCAGCAGCGCGTTGATGAGCAGCGAGACCAGCACACCCTTGCGGACGGCCGCGTTGGCGGAAGCCAGCGAGTACCCCACCACGACCGAGCCGTAGCGCTCGCCGTCGTACGAAACAGGCGCCTTTGTCACAAGCAGCCCACTCCGCTCCACCACCGCTCCCTCCACGAGCGCAGTTTCCCCGGCCAGCGCAAGCGCCTGCGGATCGTGCTCGGCCAGCGCCGTGCCGTCCGTGTCGAGGATGGCGGCATAGGCCACGTCCGGGTCGGACTTGGCCCAGTCGAAAGTGTGTTTGACGAGCGTCAGGTTGCCCTCGCCGATGCCGATGCCGGCCGAGACCGCCAGCATTTCCCCGAGGGCGACCGCCTGGTCTTCGATGCGGCCGAGCGCTTCCGCTCGCTGCCGCACCGGAAAGTACACCGCGCTGAAGAGCACCACCCCCAGCACGGGCGCCGCAACGATAGCCACCAGCTTGTTGCGCACGGATCGGAGGAAGAAATTCGTAAGGGTTTTCATCGAAGGCTTAGGGCGAAAGGATAGGGCGCTTGCGAGGTCGTTTCGCCGCTACGGCAGCGTGGCAAGCACCTTGACATCCGCCGTGACGGCGGCGGCAGATACGTAGCCCAGGGCGCCGGGCGTGGCGGCCACTTTCTTCACGACGGCCTCGTCGGAGGCAAGCGCTTCGGGCGGCTGCCCGTCGCCGCTGAGCTGCACGCGCATCCACTGCTTGCGCACGTCGGCGGGGCGCATCCCGATGAACTTGTAAAAGGCTTCCTTGGAGGCCTGGTCGGGCTTCAGTTCGACCACCACCACTTTGGCCCCGTCGGACCACTGCGTCTTGCCGAGCGTGAAGAAGTTGCGCGCCGTGGCGGCGTCGATGGCCGCCGCCGCCACGCGTTTGTGCGCAATTACGGCCACCTGCGCGCGCGCCGGAGCCGCCGGAGCTAAGGCCGCCAGGGCCAGCGCGAGAATGAATAAAATCCGAGACATAGACATTGTTTTTCTCTGAGAAGAGGAGGGTAGGCCACAGGAAAGTCGGCGGCGGGCCGCCTGCTAAAAGAGCACGCTGGCGCCCAGCAGGAACCGGCTGTCGCTCATCTCGAACCCGAACGGGTTCTCCTTTTCTCGGGCGGTCTGGTACTGCGCCTTCAGGACCACCCCCGCAAACGGGCGGAACCCGGCCCCTACGCCGTAGAGATCGAGGCCCTCGCTTGCCTGCGGCGTCAGTTCGTCCCCCATGAACGAGTACGTTACGTAGCCGAAAAGGCGCTCGGTGGCGTCGTAGAGCAGCGACCCGTAGTAGAAGCGTTTGTCGGCGTTGATCTGCGGCAAATCTTCGTCGTGCGTGACCCGAATGTACTCGCCGCTCAGCGTGAAACCGGCCATCATGACGGCTACATCAGCGCCCAGGCGAACGCGCGGCGCAGCGCCCAGCGACACGGTGCGCGGCCCCTGCGCGAGCGTCAGGTTTTCGTGGTCGTGCGTCGCCGAGACGCCGGCCCGCAGGCGCGGATGCGCAAACCCGATGCGGCCGCCTACCATCAGGTAGCCGGTGCTGTCCAGCCCGCTCACGCCGAGATCCGTGTTCGTCGCCGTGAAGGAACGGTCGCTGTTGCCCAGGTACGCCGCGTATTCGACGAGCGCCGGCCCGACCGGCGCGCTGCCGTCCACCTGCACGAACGCGCGCTCCGGTACGTAGTCGCCGGTATCGACAAAAGCCGACATGAGCGTTTCATAAACCACCGGCCGGAAAAGGTAGGGCAGCAGCGGCGTGCGGTTCTTGATGGTGTTGAAGTTGTTGAACGTCGGGATCAGCAGCCCTCCCCGAACGCGCAGGGCGTCGCTGAACTGATACTTCACCCATGCCTCTTCCAGGCTGAACGAACCCCAGTTGTCCTCGGAGGAGAAGTTGTTCGTCACTTCGAGGTTGAGAAACGCGTTGGCCCGGTCGTTGAACGGCTTGTTAAAGAACACGTTGGCCTGTTGCAGGAAGAAAGAGGCGGCGTCGCCCTTGCGCTCCACCGCCGCCGGCGGCGCTCCGGGGTTCATCGGGTTCGGCGGCAGCGGCAGGTGCACACGGCCGTTCTCCGTGGCGTAAGTGGTCTGGAAGTAGCCGAAAATGTTCAGGCTCTCCTGCGCCGCCGCGTCGCCGCACGGAAGCAGCAGCGCGAGCGCCAGAAGCGAGAAGAAAACTTTCATGAGGATGCAGGGCTAAGGAGGAATTGCACGGTTCCTAAAAAATGGCCGGTGTTGCGGGTCGTCCGTCGAGAAGCCGGCGCGCTCCTGGGTATCCTCTCCACTTTCTGCCTTGCCGCCCCATGAGCCTCCTGCGCCGGACGCCACAGATAGGCATCGGCGCAATACGCGAATCTTTAAACGTCCACCCAAAAAAGAGCCCTCCCCGCGCAGGCCGCGCCGCCGCTCCATTCGCGCACCGACTACGACCTCGGGCGCCTCCAAGCGTTCGAGGGCCGCGCTCGCCCCGGCGTGACCTCCGTCCCCCAAGCCAAGAAGCGCTCAGCCTCGGCCTCACCCCCTCCCCGAAGGCCGCTCCGCCTCCCGGCGCCGCAACCCCGCCTACGCATACTGCTGGGCATAAACCTTTTCCGCAAACGCCCCCTCCGGGGCCTCGGCGCGGAACGTTGTCGCTATATCTTCTATCACGGCCCCGAACGCTGCTCCGCCGCCCCCACGAACCCCCAACCTCGCCCCGGCCTTCGCCGACGCCGCCCGGCAGGCCAACGAGCGCGCCACGACCGCCCTCGAAGGTCCCCCCGCCGCCCCTTGACT
>CBDTTW010000254.1:0-3647 GCA_965363675.1 uncultured Rhodothermaceae bacterium | reverse complement strand
GCGTGCTCGGCAAAACCCACCGCATCGCCGAGGCGCTGCACCCCCAGCCCCGCGAGCGAGGGCGCTCCCGAGCCCAGCAGGCGCGGCGCGACAAACAGAAAAAAGCGGTCTGCCAGGTCCTGCTGCACGAAGGCCGTCGCCAGGCCGGGGCCGGCCTCGACCAGCACCGACTGCACCGGGCGCCCATCCGGGCGCGCGCCGGACCGTCCGAGCGCATCGAGCAGGGCGCCCAGGTCCAGCCGTCCCCCTCGGGTGGGCAGCCGCCAGACGCGGCCCCCCGCCGCCCGGAGCGTCGCCTCGTAGGCCGGGCGCGCGCCCTCCGCCACGACGGCGAGCGTGTGGGCGGCGTGAGCGTCCGTGAAGAGCGCCAGCCCCGGCGCCAAAGCGCCCGCGCGGTCCAGCACGACGCGCAGCGGCTGCGGGCCTTGGGCCAGACGCCCCGTCAGGGCCGGGTTGTCGGCGCGCGCTGTGCCCGCCCCCACCAGCACCGCATCCGAGGTCGCCCGCCAGGCATGCACCTGCGCCCGCGCCTCCGGGCCGCTGATCCACTGCGACTCGCCCGTCTCCGTCGCAATGCGCCCGTCGAGCGTCTGCGCCACCTTCACCGTCACGAGCGGGCGGCCGTGCTGCACATGCCGCACGAACGCCTCGTTCAGCCGCCGGCAGGCGCCCTCCAGCACGCCCACCTGCACCTCGGCCCCCGCCGCGCGCAGCCGCGCGATGCCGCCGCCGGCCACCTGCGGAAACGGATCGACCATGCCCACCACTATGCGCCCGATGCCATGCTTCAGAATCAGGTCGGCGCAGGGCGGCGTCTTGCCCCAGTGGCTGCACGGCTCCAGGTTCACGTACAGGCAGGCCCGCGCCATCGCCTCGGGCGTGCAGCCCCGCCCGAGCGCGTCCGCCAGGGCCTCCGGCTCGGCGTGCGGCCCGCCGTAGCGCGCGTGGAAACCCTCGCCGAGCACCTCGCCCGTTTCCGAGGCGAGCACCGCCCCTACGAGCGGGTTCGGGCTGACCTGCCCCGCGCCCCGGGCCGCCAGGGCGAGGCAACGCTGCATGAAAAGCTCGGGAGGTAAACGCTCGCTCATGGGTCGGGGCGTTCGGAGGCGCCCGGCGCGGACGAAGGGATTTGCCGCAAGGTACGTATAACCGTATCATATTGCCCCTGCGGCCGCCCCCGGCCCCCCGTGAACCCCAGGATCAGCCAGGCTTATGATCTCGACGCTTCGCTCGCTCTGGACGTGGATCGCCATCGCCACGCTGCTCGTGCTCTGGCTGCCGCTGCTCGCCGTCGTGCGCCTCTTCGACGACGACCCGGCGCGCTACGCCACCGGGCGCTGGTTCCGCCGCGTCGGCGTCGCCATGACGCGCGTCAACCCGTTCTGGGACGTGCACATCAGCGGCGAGCGCGTCGAGGACCCCCGCCGCCCCTACGTCGTCGTGAGCAACCACCAGTCGCAGGCCGACATCCCGATCATCTCGCGCCTGCCGTGGGAAATGAAGTGGGTCGGCAAGGCCGAGCTGTTCCAGACGCCCGTCGTCGGCTGGCTCATGCGCATGGCCGGCGATATCCAGGTCAACCGAGGCGACAAGATGAGCCGCGCCCGCGTGCTCGTCACGGCCCGCGACTACCTCAACAAGCGCTGCTCGGTCATGTTCTTCCCCGAGGGCACCCGCTCGCCCGACGGCCGCGTACACGCCTTCGCCGACGGCGCCTTCCGGCTGGCCATCAAAGCCCAGGTCCCCGTGCTGCCCCTGGCCCTCGACGGCACGCTCGACGCGCTCCCCAAGAATAGCTGGCGCTTCCAGGCCGGCAGTCCCATCCTGCTCAAGGTGCTGCCGCCCATCGAAACGGCCGGTATGAAGCCCGACGACGCCGGCCGCCTCCGCGACCTCGTCCGCGAGCGCATCGTGGCGCAACTGGCCGAGTGGCGCGGCGCGCCCGCCGGCGAGATCGACGCCCTGGCCGAGGCTCCGGCGGCGCTCCCGGACCGCAGCGCCGCCGGCTGAACCGGGGCCTACGGCTGAACCGGGGCCTACGGCTGAACCGGGGCCTACGGCTCGTGCGCTATGACGATGCCGTTGCGCCGCACCACGTAGCCGTACTGCGCCATCCCCGTAATCACGTTCACCTCGTACACGTCGGTGCGCCCGCCCGTCTGCACGTTGAAGGCGTGCACCGTTAGGTAAAGGAAGCTGCGCTTCTCCGAGACGAGCGCGCCGTCGAAAAAAACGCGCTCCATCCCGGTGAGGGCGCTCAGCTCGATCCTGAGGTCGGCGCCGTCGATCTGCACGTTGAAGTCGGGCATAGGGCAGGGGAGAGGGTTAGGTTGTCGGAAAGCCTGCCGCAGGAGGGCGCCGCCGGGTCGGGCGCGGCCTCGCGCACGCGCCCCCTCTTCCGGAAGATCGTTTCCTCGCCTGCTCCGGGTGGGCCCTTGCGCCGCCGCAGGGCGGGGAGAAGGAACGTACCCAATGCGCGCAGGCGGGGGGCCGGGCATTTCCCGCGTGAACGCCGCCGCCGAACGCTTTGTTGCAGCGCTACCGGGGCAGCTTCAGCTCGTCGCGCGTGAGCACCGTGGGGTGCTCGTAGATCGTCCGTACGTCCTCCGGGCGGTTGTGCGTCGTGAGCCAGTTGGCCCACACCATGAACCACGCCCAGCGCGGCTGCGCCTCCAGGAACGCCGGGCGCGGAAGCTGCCCCACCTCGCCCAGCGCCATGAGCTTCGGCCCGGCCAGCTTCAGCAGCTCGTGGTAGTCCTTCTGCTCGTAGTCCATGTTGTACACGTCCGTCGCCAGCACGTCCACGTAGGCATGGCCGGGATAGTAGTGGCGATATGCGAACGCCTCGTCCTGCGGCAAGTCGCGCGGGCCGTTGGCGTTCCACACCCAGAGGAGGTTGTTCAGGCCGTGGCGGCGCGTCATCCGGTCGAAGAGCATCCGCCAGAGCTTCTGGTAGCCGGCGGCGCCCTTCTTGTCGCCCCACCAGAACCAGACGCCGTTCATCTCGTGGTAGGGCCGCCAGAGCACCGGCACATGGGCATCGCGGAGCTGCTTCAGGTGCTCCGCGACGCCGTCCACCTGCGCCAGCCAGCGGGCGTGCAGCGGCGTGCCGGGCGTGGTCAGCTCCTTCCATTCGGCCGCCGTCAGCTCGGCCTGGACGCTCTCGCGCCAGCGGTACGGCGGCGCGTCCATCGGCCGCCCGACGTGCCACATGAGCGTGATGATGCTGCCGGCCCGGTGCTGGCGCAGCGCCTCCGCCACGACCTGTGGGCCGGGATCCTCAGGGCCGGCCCATAGAAAATCCGAGCCCCAGATGGCCGGCTCCTTCCCCGTGATCTCGCGCGCCGTGTCGGTGTAGCGCGTGGGCTCGCCGCCGTAGTTGTGCTGGCCGCTCAGGGTGTACTGCTCGTCGATCTGGTGCAGGTACGCCAGGAGCGCGCGCGCCTCGGGCGAGGCGTTGCGGTTCACGGGGGCCGTGGGCTGCCCCAGGGCGGGCGCCGCCCACAGCAGCAGCAGCAAAAGTCGGAAAAGCCTCATCGTGCAGGGTCGTCGGGTGGCAGGGAAACAGGCCCCGACAAAGTATCCGCCGCCGTCGCCGCGTGCAAACGTCGCCCCCGGAACGCACGCCTAATTCAAGAGGGCCGCCG
>CBDTTW010000253.1:0-3682 GCA_965363675.1 uncultured Rhodothermaceae bacterium | reverse complement strand
CGCGCCAGGTCGGGCTTGCGCTGCCGCGGGTCGTCGGCCGGCATGGGCCGGTGCTCGACCGCCGACGCGGCGCCGGCCAGCTCCCGCACCAGCGCGGCCAGCTCGGCCACCGTGAACTCGACGTCGCTCCCGATGTTCGTGGGTCGTCCCTCGTCGCCGCCGGGGGCGCCCGGGGCGCCGGCCGGCGCTCGGTAGAGTAGCCGCACGATGCCGTCCACCAGGTCGTCGACGTAGGTGAATGAGCGCGTCTGCCGACCGGCGCCGTAGAGTGTGAGCGGGGCGCCCCGGAGCGCCTGGACGCAGAAGTTGCTCACCACGCGCCCGTCGTCGGGGCGCATGCGCGGGCCGTAGGTGTTGAAGATGCGCACGATGCGCGTCTCGACGCCGTGGTAGCGGTGGTAGGCCATCGTGATGGCTTCGGCGAAGCGCTTGGCCTCGTCGTAGACGCCGCGCAACCCCACCGGGTTGACGTTGCCCCAGTACGACTCCTCCTGGGGATGCACCATCGGGTCGCCGTAGACCTCGCTGGTCGAGGCCAGCAGCAGGCGCGCCCGCTTGGCCTTGGCCAGCCCGAGCGCCTTGTGCGTGCCGAGCGCGCCCACCTTGAGCGTCTGGATGGGAAACTTCAGGTAATCGACCGGCGAGGCCGGGCTGGCAAAGTGCATCACGAAATCGACCGGCCCGTCCACGTAGATATAATCCGTCACGTCGTGCTCGACGAAGCGGAAATGCGGGTTGCCGATCAGATGCGCAATGTTGTCCGGGTGGCCGGTGATGAAGTTATCCATGCAGACCACGTCGTGGCCTTCGGCAAGGAAGCGTTCGCAGAGGTGCGAGCCGATAAAGCCGGCGCCTCCGGTGATGAGCGTGCGGTAGGGCCGCGCGCCGGGGGTAGGGGTTGGCATAATCGCGTCAGGGAAGCTTGGCGAGAGAAGCGGCAGGCTCAGCCGGCCACGAGCGAACCGTTGCGGCTCGGGGCGGGGCTGGGCGCGTAGTGCGGCCGGCCGATGGAGTGGTAGTCGATGCCCATCTCCGCCATGCGCTTCGGGTCGTAGAGGTTGCGCCCGTCGAAGATGACCGGCTGCTTGAGCGCCCCGGCCACACGCTGGAAGTCCGGGCGGCGGAACTCGTTCCAGTCGGTGCAGATGACCAGCGCCGAGGCGCCGTCGAGGGCCGCGTACAGGTCCGGCGCGTAGGTGATGCTCTGGCCGAGCACCTGCTGCGTGGTGTGCGCCGCCTCCGGGTCGAAGGCGACGACTTCGGCGCCGCGCGCGAGCAGGCCGCGGATGACCACGTGCGCCGGCGACTCGCGCACGTCGTCCGTGTTGGACTTGAAGGCCAGGCCCCACACGGCGATCCGGACGCCGTCGAGCGCGCCGAAGTAGTCGGCCACCCGCTGCGCAAGCAGCTCGCGCTGCCGGTCGTTCACGTCGAGCACGGCGCGCAGGATCTCGAAGTCGTAGTCGTTCTCGTTGGCGGTGCGCAACAGCGCATGCACGTCCTTCGGGAAGCAACTGCCGCCGAAGCCGATGCCGGCGTAGAGGAACTGCTTGCCGATGCGGCTGTCGAGGCCGATGCCGGCGCGGATGCGGTCCACGTTGGCCCCTACGCGCTCGCACAGGTTGGCGATCTCGTTCATGAACGTGATCTTGGTGGCCAGGAACGCGTTGGCGGCATACTTGGTCATCTCGGCCGAGTACTCATCCATGACGACGATAGGGTTGCCCTGGCGCACGAACGGCTCGTAGAGCGAGACCATGGCGGCCTCGGCGCGCTTGCTGGAGGCGCCGATCACGACGCGCTCGGGCTTCATGAAGTCATCGACGGCCACGCCCTCGCGCAGAAACTCGGGGTTCGAGACCACGTCGAAGCGGCGGCCCGCTGCAAGCCCCGACTCCTCCATCGCCGCGCGCACCCGGTCGGCGGTGCCCACCGGCACGGTGCTCTTGTTGACGACGATGCGGTAGCCGATCTCCGGGTTGGCCGCCATGAGGGCCGCCACGTCGCGGGCCACGCCGAGCACATAGCGCAAATCCGCCGAGCCGTCCTCGGCCGGAGGCGTCGGGAGCGCCAGGAACAGCACCTCGCCGTGGCGCACGCCGGCGGCCAGGTCCGTCGTGAAGGAAAGGCGGCGCTCGCGCAGGTTGCGGTCGAAGAACACCTCCAGACCCGGCTCGAAGATGGTCAGCTTGCCCGAGGAGAGGCTGTCCACCTTGGCCTTGTCGATATCGACGCACACGACCTCATTGCCCATTTCGGCAAAGCAAGTGCCTGATACCAGACCCACATAGCCGGTTCCGATGATGGTGACTTTCATTTCAGCTTGATTTTTTTGAGATGATCCTATGAATTTGCAGCACTAAGATAATCACTGCCCCGGCATCAAAGTAGGCGCCCCGGCCGAGCCGTCGTGCAGCCGAAGCGTGGGGCAAGCATGCGCCTTCGGCTTAGGCGCAGGCGGCAAGTGGAGCATACGGCCCAAATTGCGCCCTGCGGCCCGGCGCCTTTGCCTCTTCGGCGCTCCGGGCGCCGCGCCGCCGAAGGCGGTTTGTAAGCTCTTCCCCCACAGCCCCACGCGGGGCTTGCCCGCAGCGGTTGTGCGCTCGTCCCGTCCGCCGCCGCCGCCCCAGGGGGCTACCTAGTGACATTACGCAAACCAGATTGTAACATGCAGGCTTGCGGCACCGCAGACATCTCAGACATACTCGGGTCATAGCACATGGATGCGAATGGAAAGCAGGCAGCGCGCCGAACCGTCACCATCGACGGCAACGAGGCCGCTGCCCATGTAGCGTTCAAGACAAACGAAGTCATCGCCATATACCCCATCACGCCCGCCTCGCCGATGGGCGAGTGGGCCGACCAGTGGAGCGCGCAGGCCGAGGAGAACATCTGGGGCACCGTGCCGCGCGTCATCGAGATGCAGGCCGAGGGCGGCGCGGCCGGGGCCGTGCACGGCGCGCTGCAAGCGGGTTCGCTCACGACGACCTTTACGGCGAGCCAGGGCCTGCTGCTGATGATCCCGAACATGTTCAAGATCGCCGGCGAGCTGACCGGCACGGTCTTCCACATCGCCGCCCGCTCGCTCGCGGCGCAGGGCCTCTCAATCTTCGGCGACCACTCCGACGTAATGGCCGCCCGCTCGACCGGCTGGGCCATGCTCTTCGGCAACTCGGTGCAGGAGGTCATGGACTTTGCGCTCGTCTCGCAGGCCGCCGCCATGCGCTCGCGCATTCCGTTCCTGCACATCTTCGACGGCTTCCGGACCTCGCACGAGATCCAGAAAATCGAGATGCTCTCCGACGACGACATCCGCGCGATGATCGACGAGGACCTGGTGCGCGCCCACCGCGAGCGCCGCATGACGCCGGACGCGCCGTTCATCCGGGGCACCGCGCAGAACCCGGACGTGTACTTCCAGGCGCGCGAGACGGTCAACCCGTACTACGCCGCCGTGCCGGAGATCGTGCAGGACGCCATGGACCGCATGGCCGGCATGACGGGGCGTTCGTACCGCCTCTTCGAGTACGTCGGCGCCCCAGACGCTACGCGCGTCATCGTGCAGATGGGCTCAGGCTGCGAGGCCACCGAGGAGCTGGTGAACATGCTCGTCGGGCGCGGCGAGGCCGTCGGCCTGCTCAAGGTGCGGCTCTACCGGCCGTTCTCGGCCGAGCACTTCGTG
>CBDTTW010000252.1:0-3698 GCA_965363675.1 uncultured Rhodothermaceae bacterium | reverse complement strand
ACGGCCGAGTACTTCTGCCGCCACGGCTACCGCCTCGTCAACGACGACGTGATGGCGGTGGCGCTGGAGGCCGGGGGGGCGTTCGTGCTGCCGGGGCCGCCGGTGATCCGGCTGCGCGCCGACGCGGGCCGCTGGCTGGGCGCGCTGCCCGGCGGCGAGGCGGCCGCGATGGAGCCGGGGCCGGAGAAAACGCTCGTCGCGCGGGAGCAGACGCCGGAAGGGCCGCTGCCGCTGACGGGCTTGTTTTTTCTGAATCCGCCGCGCGGCGACGCCAACGCGGCGGAGCCGCTGGAGCCGGTGGCGGTGGCGGCGCTGCTGCACCACCACTCGCGGATGAACAACGTTTTCGCCCACCCGGCTTCACAAGCGGCCAATTTGCGCCTCTGCGGCCGGATGGCGCGGCGGGCCCCCGGCGTTTTGCTGCGCCGCCGCCCCGGGCTCGACCAGCTAGAACACGTGCGCCGCGTCGTCGAAGCCGCGTGGCAGGCGGGCTAGGGGCGCTGCTCGGGCGGGGCCGCGAGGGCCTGCCGGACGGCGTTCATGGTCAGGCCGTGTCGTTCGTGGAGCGTCCGCAAGGGCGTGTCGAGCGGATACGGATGCGCGGAGTCGAGGCGCTGCGCGAGGGACTCGGGGGCGACGCCGGCGGCCGCTGCGACCTCGCGCAGGGTCATGCCGCCGTGCAGCGCCGGCTGCGCGTCGGGGGTCGCGGGAGCCTCCAGCCGGAGCATCTCGCCCTGCTGCGGCCCCGCCCGGTCGATGGGGGCCAGAAGGGGGGCCGCCGCCAGCGCCGCCAGCGCCATGAGCGCCGCGCCGCCGACGAGCACCCGCACGCGCGCGGCGCCCTGGGCCGTCGTCCGCCCCCGCGCCACGGCGACGACCCACCGCCAGTGCATGAAGAGGTGCAGCGTCATGGCGGCCAGGAAGGCCATCGAGATCCAGAAGTGGAGCTCGCCCCACCCGTGCCGGCCCAGCCCCAGGATGCTCGCGCCATGTCCGCCGCGGCCGGGCGGCAGCACGTAGAACATCAGGATGCCGGTGGAAAGCAGCAACGTGAAAAGAACGAAGGAAACGGCATCTATGACAAAGTTGATCTGAACCTTTTTCATGGCATACGGCGGGATCGTGAGCAGCCGGGGTACGCCGGTAAGCTACCATGGAATGATGCAGCGTTCCGTTGCAAGTGTGTGAAGAAAGTATGGCGACCATGCGGCATTTTGCTTCAATGATCGTAGGTTAGAGCGCAGGCCCAACGCTCCGGGGCAGCGCTCCATTCGATTATTGTGCATCCTCATGACGAAGAGCGGCTACAGCATCGGCATAGACGTGGGTACGGGGAGCGCCCGCGCGGCGCTTTTCGACCTGGAGGGCCGTCGCCTCGCGATGGCCGTGCGGCCGATTCGCATGTGGAAGCCGCACGCCGAGTGGGCGGAGCAGTCGTCGGAGGACATCTGGCAGGCCTGCGCGGCGTGCGTGCGGGAGGTGATGGAAGCGTCGGGGGCGCCGCCGGAGGCCGTGGCGGGCATCGGCTTCGACGCGACGTGCTCGCTCGTGGCTGTGGGCGCGGAAGGCGAGGCCGTGGGCGTCTCGCCGGGCGTGGAAGACGCGCGCAACGTCATCGTGTGGATGGACCACCGCGCCACGGCCGAGGCGCTGGAGATCAACGAGACGGGGCACGAGGTGCTCCAATACGTGGGCGGGCGCGTCTCGCCCGAGATGCAGACGCCGAAGCTGCTCTGGCTCAAGCGGCATCATCCGGAGGCCTGGGCGCGCGCGGCGCATTTCTTCGACTTGCCGGACTACCTGACGTTTCGGGCTACGGGCGAGCATACGCGCTCGCTCTGCACGACGGTATGCAAGTGGACGTACCGGGGGCATGAGGCCGCCGAGGGCGGCGAGGGCTGGGACGCCGGCTTTTTCGAGCAGATCGGGCTGGGCGATCTGGCCGCCGAGCGCTTTGCGCGCATCGGGCAGCGCGTGCGGCCGATGGGCGAGGCGTTGGGCGGCGGGCTTACGGCGGCGGCGGCCCGCGACTTCGGGCTTCGCCCCGGAACGCCGGTAGGCGTCGGCATCATCGACGCGCACGCGGGCGGGCTGGGAGCCCTCGGCGCGGGCGCGGCCCTAAACCCCGACGGCCTCGACGCCCGCCTGGCGCTCATCGGGGGCACGTCGTCGTGCCACATGGCGGTCTCGGCGGCGCCGCGATTCATCGGCGGCATCTGGGGGCCGTATTTCTCCGCCATGATCCCGGGCTTCTGGCTGACCGAGGGCGGGCAGTCGGCCACGGGCGCGCTCATCGACCACGTCATCTTCTCGCACGCGCAGGCGCCGGCGCTCCAGGCCGAGGCCGAGGCGCGCGGCGCGAGCGTGTACGCCCTGCTGAACGAAACGCTGGAGGAGCCGGCAAAGGACCTGCCGTTCCCGGCGCTGCTCACGCGCGATCTGCATGTGCTGGACTATTTCCACGGCAACCGCTCGCCGCGCGCCGATGCCACGCTGACGGGCATGGCGACGGGGCTGCGCCTCGACGCCTCGCGGGCCGAACTGGCCCGGCTGTACCTGGCGACGGTGCAAGCCGTCGCCTATGGCACGCGGCACATCATCGAGGAGATGAACCGCGCCGGGTACCATATCGACACGATCATCGCGGCGGGCGGCGGCGTCAAGAATCCCGTTTTCCTGCGCGAGCACGCCGATATCACCGGCTGCACGCTGATCCTTCCCGAGGAGCGCGAATCGGTGCTGCTCGGGAGCGCGATGCTGGGGGCCGTAGCGGGCGGGCGCTATGCCGACGTGCTCGAAGCGATGGCTCGGATGAGCAGCCCCGGCGAAGCCCTCGCGCCCGCCGACGGCCGTGTGCGCGCTTACCACGACGCGAAGTACGCGGTCTACCTGCGCCTGTACGAAGACCAGATGGAATACCGGCGCTTGATGCGGGGCGTGTAACCGGCGCGCCGCTTTGCGACGCCGGCCCAGGGCTCAGGCCGGGCGCTGGTTCTGCGGCTCGATCATGTTGTCGGCGGGAGCCGCGAGGACGGTGGCGAGGCCGGAGGAGCGGCTTTCCCAGCCGGACTTGGTCACGTCGCCGTCGTGGTAATTGGGATCGGGGAGCGCGCGGGAGGCGGTTTTCTGTACCGCCGAGGTCAGCCCCGGGAACAGGCTGTTCATGGCATAGGCCAGCTTCGCCTGCGGGGTGATGATGAGGCGCGGGTCGCCGTGGCGGCAGGCGTCCACGATTTGTTCGGCGGCGGCGTGGACGCTCGTCGAGAGCAGCGGGCTGGCGTCGGAGGCGGCGAACCAGGCGTACTCGGCTTCGTGCTTGCCCTTGAACAAGGCGTTGACGTGCGAGCCGGTGCGCATCAGGCCGGGGCATACCGTCGTGACACGGATGTTGTAGGGCGCCAGCTCGGCGCGCAGGCCGTCCGAGAGGCCGACCAGGGCGTGCTTGGAGGCGACGTAGGGGAGCAGATGCGGCACGGCCACCAGGCCGCCTACCGAGGTGATGTTGACGATGCGCCCGAAGCGGCGGTGGATCATGTACGGCAGCAGCGCGTGCGCCAGATGCACCGGCCCCCAGAAGTGCACGTCCATCGCGTCGGTGAAGTCGTTCAGGTCAAGGTTTTCAAGCGGCCCTACCTGTATGATGCCCGCATTGTTGATGAGCACGTCGAGCGCGCCGTAGCGGCGGATGATCTCGGAGG
>CBDTTW010000251.1:0-3702 GCA_965363675.1 uncultured Rhodothermaceae bacterium | reverse complement strand
CGGTCGCCCGAGGAGACGATGCCGGGGATGGTGGTCAGGTAGCTCGCCAGGTCGCCCGACACGTCCGGCGACGGCACCAGCTCGATGTCGGCGGGGCGGATGGTCTGCTGCCCGGCGGTGACGTTCGCGGCGCCCGTGGTGCGCTCGGACTGCACGACGACCTCGCCCATTTGCTCGCTGGCGGGCCGGAGCGCCACGTTGAGCGTGCGCCGCTGCCCGGCGGCCAGGTCGAGCGTGTCGGTATAGTCGCGGTAGCCCAGAAAGCTGATCGTGACGACGTAGCGGCCCGGCTCGATGCGGGAGATGAGGTAGAGCCCGTCGGGGTTGGTGGCCGCGCCGCGCGCCAGCGCGTCGCCCTGGCGCAGGGCGATGGTGGCCTGCGCCAGCGGGGCCCCGTCCGTCGAGTCGGAGACGAAGCCGTCGAGGGTAGCCTGTTGCGCCCGGGCCGCCGGAGCCGCCGCCAGGGCGAGCGCCCACAGCAGGCCCAGCCACGGCGCCGCCCGCCCGGGGGGCTTCGGCGTATTCGGCTTCGGGAACGTGCGAACCATGCGAGCGCCGTCGGGGGGAGGGGCGGGTTTTACGCCTCAGAAGGAGGAATCGCCCTCAAGAATACGCACGAACACAAAGATTTGCAGTCCGTGGGGTGGGGTAAATATTGCGCCGCTGCGCCGGCGGCGCCCTCGGTCTTTTAGAATGCCGAAGCGTCCGGCGGCGCGGCCTCGGCGCCGCGCAGCTTCAGGATGCGGGGCGCGCCGTACTCGCGCGGCAGCAGGTGCGCGATCCGCCGCTCGCCCATGGCGCCGTAGCGCACGACGGAGTAGCTCGGGCTGTAGGAGCCGTCGGGGTAAATCGTGATGCTGCCGGTCTCGAAGCGCAGGAACGACTCCTCGTCGGCCCATGCGCCGAAGAGCAGGCGGCGCGCGCGGCTCGGCTCGGCGCGGCGGTAGACTACGCGCAGACGGCCGCGCGCCCGGAGGGTTTTTTGCGTCGCCTCGGGCGCGGGCCCGGCGCGCCGGTCCTCGACGCGTACGAAGCGGCCGTTTTCGAGCGGCAGTTCGAGCGTGAAGCCCTCGGCCTCGGTGCGGTCGTAGAACAGGGCGCGGAACAGGTGCATCGTCGAGCCGGCGTACGCGGCTTCGCGGGCCTCGCGCCGGCGGGCGGCCTCCTCGGGCGAGGAGGGTTCCATCTCGCGGAAAAAGGGCCACCCGACGAACTGCACGCGGCCCTGGTCGGGGTCGAACAGGAAGGCCCGCAGCACGAACGTGAGCCGGTAGCCGAGCAGGCGGCTTTCGATTTCGAGCGGCGCGGCGGCCTCGGCCGTCATGGGCTGCCCTTCCCACGGCGCGGCCGGGTTGGGGGTGTAGAAGCTGAGCACGTAGGGGTTCAGGATGCGCACCTGCCCGCCCGGCCCCGCGCCGAGGAAGTGCGTCTCGAAGCGTTCGAGCTGGCGGCGCCACAGGCTCGCGCCCTCGGCCTCGACGAGCACCGAGTCGAGCGCAATGGTCTGCTCCTCCAGGAAGAAGTCCAGCGTCACCTCGCGCTGCCCGGCGTGCTCGGAGGGCGTGTACTCCCGCGCCTGGCTTCGGAAGCCCACCACCGAGGCGACGACTTCGTAGTAGGCTACGGGAGCGTCCGCGATGACCCAGCGCCCGTCGCGGTCGGCGGCGGCGCCGCGCATGGCCCCGGCCAGGAACACGCTGGCCCCCGGCAACGGCTCGCCGGTGCGCGCCTCCACGACGCGCCCCCGCAGGGTCACGAGGGAGTCGGGCGGGGCCGCCGCCGCCGGGGCGGCAAAGCCGCAGACCAGCAGCAGCGCCGGCATCACGAAACGAAGCGCTTTCATACGGGGCGCGCCGCCCGGGAAGGGAAGGGCGACGCCTGCTTCAATTTACGAAAAGTCGCGCCCGCCTGCTCGGGGCGGCAAACGCAAAAAGGGCGCTTGCCCGGGCGCCCTTTTTGTGTTCAGGCAAGGCGCGCCCGCCTCAGAGGCGCGCCGCGTTGAACGTGTCGCAGCTTTCGACCTGCCCGGACTCGATGCCCTTGCGGAACCAGCGCGCCCGCTGCTCGGAGGTGCCGTGCGTGAACGACTCCGGCACGACGTACCCCTGCGACTGCTTCTGCAAGCGGTCGTCGCCGATGGCGGCGGCGGCGTTGAGCGCCTCCTCGATGTCGCCGCGCTCCAGGATGTTCTTCGCCTCGTCGGTGTGGTTGGCCCAGACGCCGGCGAAGCAGTCGGCCTGAAGCTCCAGGCGCACCGAGAGCGCGTTGTACTCGGCCTGGCTGACCCGGCCCCGGGCCGCGTGCACCTCGTCGGAGATGCCCAGCAGGTTTTGCACGTGGTGCCCCACTTCGTGCGCGATCACGTAGGCTTGGGCAAAGTCGCCGGGGGCCTTGAAGCGGCGCTGCATCTCGTCGTAGAAGCTCAGGTCGATGTACACCTTTTGGTCGCCGGGGCAGTAGAACGGCCCCATGGCCGCGCTGGCCGAGCCGCACGCCGACTGGACGGCCTGCGTGAACATGACGAGCGTCGGGGCTTGGTAGGCGCGCCCGATCTGCGACGTGAAGATGTCCGCCCACGAGTCCTCGGTGTAGCCCAGCACCGTCTCGACGAAGGCGCCCTGCTCCTGCTCCTCGGCCGTCAGCGCGCGCTCTTCGGTCGCGCCGGCCGCCGGTCCGCCCGAGAGGGCTCCCGGGTCGATCTCGCGCGGGTCCACGCCCAGCAGCATCGCCACGACCACCAGCAGCACCGTGCCGATGCCGCCGCCTACGACCGCCTTGCCGCCCATGCCGCGGCGGTCCTCTACGTTGGTGCTTCTGCGTCCTCCTTGCCAGCGCATAGTCGGCGCCTCCGCTATTTTGAAAGGGTATGCTCGGGTGTACCTCCCGCTTATAGCGCCGCGCCGGGGGCGGTTCCGCCGGGCGGGCCGGGCGATCATGATCGTAGCATTCGCGCGGGGGCGGCGCCGCCATTTTTTCGGCGCCCGTTGCGCCGGTGGAAGCGGCGGCGCAACTTGTCGGCTCCCCCCACCTGCCGCCCGCCGCTCATGCGCCGCCTTTTCTGCCTCGCCCTCGTCGCGCTGTCCGTGGCCGGAGCCGCCGCCCAGCCCGCCGACCGCAAGCTGCTCGCCCGGGCCTACCCGCTGCCCGTGCTGGAGCACGCCCTGATCCCGCTCGAACGGTTTCAGCCGTACCCCACCTACCGCCGCCCCGAGGGTCTGGAGGCGATCCCGGCCGCGCTCCGCGAGGCGTACGTCCGCCGGGCCGAGGCGGCCCTGCACGAGCCCATCGAGGAGCTGCCGGCGACGCTCTCGCTGGAGTACGTCCGCTCGGGCGAGCGCAACGAGTTCACGGACCGCTCGTTCGCGCGGCGCCGCCGCCTCGAAACGCTCGTCATGGCCGAGCTGTTCGAGCGCCGGGGGCGCTTCATGGACGCCATCGTCAACAGCATCTGGGCCATCTGCGAGGAAAGCTTCTGGGGCGCCTCGGCGCACCTCGGCGCGCAGCGCGCCCCTGAGGGCCTGGCCGATGTCGAGGAGCCCATCGTAGACCTGTTCGCCGCCGAGACCGGCGCGACCCTCGCGTGGGTGCATTACCTGCTCGGGCCGGAACTCGACCGGGTGCATCCGCTCGTCGCCCGGCGCATCCGCTACGAAACCGACCGCCGCATCCTGCGCCAGCTGCAGGTGGACGTCACGCCCAGCC
>CBDTTW010000250.1:0-3768 GCA_965363675.1 uncultured Rhodothermaceae bacterium | reverse complement strand
TCTTCATGCCAACCACCCTTCATGAACCGTCGCACCAAGATCGTCTGCACCCTCGGACCGGCATCGGCCGACCGGGATACCATCCGGAGCCTCATCCGCGCCGGTATGGACGTGGCCCGCCTCAACTTCTCCCACGGCGACCATGCCACCCACCGGCAGGCCATCGAGTACGTGCGCGAAGCCTCCGCCGAGGTCGGCAAGCCGGTCTCGATCCTTCAGGATCTGCAAGGCCCCAAGATCCGCATCGGCAACGTGCTCAAAGGGGGCGTGCCTATCCACAAAGGGCAGCGCCTCGTGCTCTGCGCCGACGCCATCCCCTTCGGCGACGCCGAGCGCGTGCATATCGACTACCCGACGCTCGCCGAGGACGTGGAGGTCGGGCGCAGCATCCTCATCGACGACGGCAACCTGGAGCTAGTCATCACCGAGGTGCACGACCGCGAAATCGTGACCGAAGTGGTCGTCGGAGGCATCCTGCGCTCGCGCAAAGGCGTCAACCTGCCGCACATCCGCACCTCGACGCCCTCGCTGACCGAGAAGGACCTGGAGGACCTGGAGTTCGGCCTTTCGATGGAGGTGGACATCGTGGCGCTCTCGTTCGTGCGCAACGAGACCGACGTAATCAACCTCTCGCGGCGCCTGCGGGCCACGGGCAAACGCATCACCCTCGTCGCCAAGATCGAGAAGCCCGAAGCCGTCGAGGACATCGACGACATCCTGGCCCACTCCGACGCCATCATGGTGGCGCGCGGCGACCTCGGCATCGAGATGCCGATGCAGCAGGTGCCGGCGGCGCAGAAGCAGATCATCCAGAAGTGCCTCGTCGCGGCCAAGCCGGTCATCACGGCTACGCAGATGCTCGAAAGCATGATCGAGAACCCCCGCCCGACGCGCGCCGAAGCCAGCGACGTAGCCAACGCCGTTCTCGACGGCAGCGACGCCGTGATGCTCTCGGGCGAGACGGCCTCGGGCAAGTACCCCGTCCGCACGGTCGAGATGATGGCGCAGATCATCAAGGAGGCCGAGCAGTACCAGCAGCAGTATTTGCACAAATTTGAAGTGACCCCGGCGCGCCGCATCCGCGAGGACGACGTGATCGACTCGATCAGCTACACCGCCGTCCGCATGGCCGAGCAAATCGGCGCGGCGGGCATCGCCTGCCTGACCTCCTCGGGGGCCACCGCCCGCACCATCGCCCGGCACCGCCCGTCGATGCCGGTCTACGCCTTCACCGACGAGGAGCGCGTGGTCGGGCAACTCGGAATCCTGTGGGGAACGAAGGCGTATACCATTCCATTCCAGAACGATACGGACAACGGGGTTCAGATTATCCACACCATGCTCATGGAGCGTGGGCTTGTGAACCCCGGCGATTTGATCGTTATTACGGCGGGGATGCCCCTGCCGATGCGCGGCCGGACCAACATGGTCCACGTGAGCCGCATGTAGGCGTTTCTCGAACCAACCCGGCGCCCAATGACGCAATCGCTACGACGCGGGGCCGCCTTGCCCGAGGGGTTCGGGCGGGCCGCCTGAGCACAGAGTTACACGGAGTCGCCTCATGCGCGGTGCGGGTATTTTTACGGCAGGTCTGGCCCTGTGCGTCCTTCTGGCGCTGGGCGGGTGCAGCACGGGTTCGTTCGTCGGCCGCCGCCTGGACAACTTTACGGCGTACTACAACAAGTTCTACAACGCCAACCGGAACTACGACAAGGGTCTGAAAGCCTTTACGGGGGCCAACCAGGTCGTCAACCGGGACGTGTACATCACGCTCTTTCCGACGGCCGCCCCGGCGACGCAGCAAGAGCTGGAGAACGCCGTCAAGAAAAGCGCCGACGTGCTGCGCGCGCACCCCAACTCGAAGTGGGTGGACGATGCGCTCATGCTCATCGGCAAGGCGTACTATTACCAGCGCAACTATGTCGGGGCCGAGCAGAAGTTCAGAGAGGTCATCGGCATCGAGAGCCGCATGGCCGATGAGGCGCGCTTCTGGCTGGCGCAGTCGCTCATCGCCGCCTCCTCCTTCGACGCGGCGCGCGACCACCTGACCGAGAGCCTGAACCGGGAGGGCGCCTCCCGGCGCTGGCGCTCGCTGATGGTGCTGGCCCAGGGCGAGTTGCACGTGAAGCAGGGCGAGTGGGAGGCCGCCGCCGAGGATCTGGAAGAAGGACTGGCGCACGTGCGCGACAAGCAGATCGGCGCCCGCGCGCAGTTTCTCCTCGGGCAGGTCTACGAACGCCTGGAGCAGCCCGAGAAGGCCGTGGCGGCCTACAAGCGCGTCGAGCGGTTCAACCCCGAGTTCGAGCTGAGCTATGCGGGCCGCTACGGCGCCATCCGCGTGCAGGGCGGCACGGACCGGGCCGAGGATGCGCTGCGCCGGCTGCGCAAGCTCGAACGCGACGACAAGTACTTCGCCTACCGCACCGACCTGGCGTATCTGCGCGGCCGCATCTACCAGAGTATGGGCCACGCCGAGGATGCCTACGTCATCTACCGCGGCCTCCTCTACGACACCGACGACGACGTGTCGCGCATTCGCGGGCAGCTCCACTACGCCGTCGCCGAGGTGCTGCGCGACCACTACCGGGATTACATCCGCGCCGCCGCCCACTTCGACACCGCCTCGACGGCCCTTCGCCAAAGCGTCGCCTCGCCCGCGATAGCCATGGCCGGCGCCGCCGACCCGCTCGGCGGGCTGCCCGAGGAGGTCGTCTTTACGCGCACGGCCATCCGCAACAGCGACGAGACGGCCGAGATGTTCAAAAGCTTCGCGGCCATCCGCACCGAAGTCGGGCGCATGGATTCGCTGCTCGAACTGGGCGCGCTGCCGAAAGACGAGTTCGACGCGGTCGTGCTGGACATCCGCCGCCGGAAGGCGCGCGAGCTGGCCGAGGCGCGCCGCCAGATGGAGCGCCGCCAGATGGAGATGCGTTTCCGCGAGGCCGGCCTGTCCTCGGGCGACCCCAACACGCGCGGGCAGCAGCAGTTCGCCGGGCCGCAGGGCGACGCCAGCTCCGGCTTTCTGTACCACCGCAACCAGTCGCAAATCCAGGAAAACTGGCTCAACTTCATCGACAAGTGGGGCGAGCGCCCGCTCGTGCCGGACTGGCGGCGCCAGGAAGCGCTCAATGCCCTTACCGAGCGCGGCCCCGAGCGCGGCACCAGCAAGAACGACGGCCTCGGCCCGGTCACCGGCGACCGCATCGTAGACGACTTTTTGCCGCCGCTCGACGTGTCGGGCGTGCCGCGCGACTCGCTTGCGCAGGCGCAAATGCGCGCGCTCCGGGCGCAGGCCCGCTACGAGCTGGCCAACGTGCTGTTCCTAGCGATGAACCGCCCGGACTCGGCCGCCGTCTGGTACCGCATGGTCATCGAGGACGGGGCCGACGAGGCCGTGGCCCAGCGCGCCTACTACGCCCTGGCCGAGGTGCACCGCTCGATGGCCGACAGCGCCGCCGCCCGCCGCCTTTACGAGCAAACCCTGGAATCCTACCCCAACACCGACTTCGCCAACCGCGTCCGCGAGCGTCTCGGGCTGGAGGCGCAGAGCAGCGAGCACGCCGACACGACGGCCCTGACCGAGGCGGCGTACGAAAAGGCGTACCAGGTGTGGCGGCAAGGCGGCTACGCGCAGGCCCTCGACGACATGGTGGCGCTTGCCCTGGACTTCCCCCGGTCGGCGGCCGCCCCGCGCGCGCTGCTGGCTGCGGCCTCGATCTACACCGAGTGGGCGCGCCGCGACACCCTCGATCTGGCGGGCCGCCTGCC
>CBDTTW010000249.1:0-3829 GCA_965363675.1 uncultured Rhodothermaceae bacterium | reverse complement strand
CTAGAACAAATCCTTCACTTTGCTGAAGAACGACTTGCGGTCCGGCTCGGCGTCGGGCTGCGGCGTGAACGAAGGCGAGGCGCGCATGCGTTCGAGCGCGGCGCGCTCCTCGGGCGTGAGCGTGCGCGGCGTCCAGACGTTGACGCGCACGAGCTGGTCGCCGCGTCCGCGCCCGTTGACCTCGGGGATGCCGCGCTCGCGCATGCGCAGGATCTTGCCGGTTTGCACGCCCGGGTCCACCTGAAGGCGGGCGCGCCCCTTGAGCGTGGGCACCTCTACCTCCGTGCCGAGCGCGGCGTCGGGAAACGAGATGTAGATGTCGTGGAAGATGTGCAGCCCCTCCCGTGTGAAGTCCTTGTGCGGCGTTTCCTCGATCTCGACGCGCAGATCGCCGGCGCCGCCCCCCCGCACGCCCGCGTTGCCTTGGCCGCGTATGGCGATGTAGTTGCCCTCCATGACGCCGGCGGGCACGGGGATCGTGATGGTCTCCTCGCCCCGGATGCGCCCCTCGCCGTTGCACGCCTTGCAGCGGTTGGTGATGGTTTTGCCTTCGCCCTGGCAGGTGGGGCACGCCTGCACGTTGATGAACTGCCCGAACACCGAGCGCGTCACCTGCCGGATCTCGCCCAAGCCGTTGCACGTCTGGCAGGTCTCGTAGCCCTCGACGCCGCCCTCGGCGCCGGTGCTGTGGCACGCCTCGCACCCGATGAGCTTGCGCACCTTGATGCGCTTCTCGACGCCCTCGGCGATTTCCTCCAGCGTCAGCGCCAGCTTGACCCGCAAGTCGCCTCCGGTGCGCGCGCCCGGCCGGCCGCCCCGGCTGCGCCCGCCGCCGGCGAACATCTCGTCGAAGATGGCGCCGCCGCCGAAGATGTCGGAGAAGGCCGAGAACACGTCGTTGATGTTGTCGAAGCCGGGCGTATTGCCGGGTCCGGCCTGGCCGCGCACGCCGGAATGCCCGAAGCGGTCGTAGCGCTGGCGCTTCTCGGCGTGGGAGAGCACCTCGTAGGCTTCGGCGGCCTCCTTGAAGCGCGCCTCGGCCTCGGCGTCGCCCGGGTTGCGGTCCGGGTGGTGCTTCATCGCCAGCTTGCGGTAGGCGCTTTTGATGGCGGCCGTGTCGGCGGTGCGTTCCACCCCCAGGATCTCGTAGTAATCGCGCATGGAAAAGCTGTGTCAGACGAAAAGGGGAGGAGCCTACGCGGCTACGGCGACTTTGCTGTAGCGCAGCACGCGTCCGCCGAGTCGGTAGCCGCGCTGAAGCTCGGCCACAACCGTGCCGGGCGCGACGCCCTCGGGGGCCTCCTGCTGCATCACCGCCTCATGCTCGCTTTCGTGGAACGGCTTGCCCAGCGCTTCGATAGGCGCGACGCCGACGCGGGCGAGGGCGTCCTGGAACTTCTGGTGCATCAGCTCCAGCCCGGCCCGGAGCTGCCCGAACGCTTCGCCTTCGGCGGCCAGGCGCTCGGAGGCTTGCAGGCTGCGCTCGAAGTCGTCGAACAGGTCGAGCATCGGCCCGAGCACGACGGCCTTGCCGTCCTCGACGAGCGTTTGCCGCTCGGCCTCGGTGCGGCGCCGGTAGTTCTGGTGCTCGGCGGCCTTGCGCAGGAAGTTGTCCTGCGCGCGCGCCAGCTCGGCCCTGACGGCTTCCAACTCGGCCGCGAGCGTCGCCGCATCCTGCGGGGTCGTCTCCTCGGCGGCCGGAGCGGCTTCGGCGGGCGCCGGGTCTTCCACCGGCGATTGGCGCTCGAAAACGTCTTCTATCGGTTTATACTCTGCGCTCATAATCAAAGGTTGTTGTCCGTGAATGCTCCACTGAGGATCGAGGCGACGCTTTCCACCAGGCCCACGATGCGGCTGTAGTCCATGCGCGTCGGCCCCATGACGCCCACCGTGCCGATGGCGCCGCCGAGCTGGTAGCGCGCCGTCACGACGGAGAACTTGCCGACCTTCTCGGCGCCGTGCTCCGAGCCGATGGTGATGACGGCGCGGGCCAACTCGGGCTCGTTGCCCAGCTCGCGGTCTTCGAGCAGTTGGATGATGTCGTTCTCGTCGTCGATCAGTTCGATGATGCGGCGCAGATCCTCCGGGTCCTGAAATTCCGGCTGCCGGAAGATGTTCTTGGCCCCCCCGAGGCGAAGCTGCCGCCCCTCGGCCACTTCCTGAAACAGGTTGGAGGCTTCCGAGAGGATCAGCCGGATGACGCCCGCGCCGTCGTCGTCGATGTCGCGCAGGCGCGGCTCGTACGAGTTGCGGATCTCCTGGAGCGTCAGCCCCACGAGGCGCTCGTTGAGCATGCCGATCACGCGGTCGAGCACGTCGCGGCCCGGGGCCGCCTCGATCTCGACGATGATGGTGCGCACCATGCCCCCGCGCACGCTCACGACGAACAAGGCGCGCGCGCCCGAAAGAGGCACCAGTTCCAGGCGCTCCAGAACGCCGGTGGTGAGCTTGGGCGTCAGGACGAACCCGAGCAGATCCGAGAGCCGCCCGAGCAGCCGCGAACCTTCGCGGAACAGGTCGTCGGTGTCGGCCATCAGCCGGTCGAGTTCGGCGCGGATCAGCAGCTTTTCCTGCGCCGAGAGGTTGGAGGCTTCCATCAGCTCATCGACGAACTTGCGGTAGCCCAGCTCGGTCGGGATGCGCCCGGCGGAGGTGTGCGGGTGGTTGAGGTACCCGTACTCCTCCAGGTCGCTCATGGTGTTGCGGATAGAGGCGGGGCTGAGCTTGAGCGGGTAGTGCCGCGCCAGGTAGCGCGAGCCTACCGGCCCTGCCGTCGCCACGAAGCTGCGCACCACGAGCCGCAGCACTTCCTGCTCGCGCCGGGAAAGCTCGAACTCGGACTCGCCTCCGCTGGTATGGTGTTTACTGGCCGGCATATCGCACCGCTTGAACGTAGCCTGAAAAAATAGGACGTTTTATCCGCATATGCCACGATGGCGCCACTAAAAGCCCCGGTGGGACAGTTCTCTCTGCCGGAATGCGTCGCCGGGGCCGCCGGGCGTTTTGCTGCAACGACCGTTCCGAATCGGCCGCCTTTTCACGCGACCGAAGCGCACGGCAAAAGGCGCCGGGGGGCCGGCGCCTTGGTGTGGCCGTTCGCGCTGCCCTCGGGCGCGCGCTACTCCAGGCGCTCGATCTGCATTTCGCGCTGCATCCGGATGGCGCCGCCGTCCTCCATCGGGTAGTCGCGCGCATCGACGCCGTAGAGCGGGCGGGCGTAGGGGTCGGAAGCGGGGCGCTCGTCGGCGTCGTAGTCCCGCTCGACGGCGCCGCCGTAGGCGCCGTAGTCGTCGTAATAGCGGTCGCTGAAGTCGTAGTAGCCGTCGTTGTAGTAACGGTAGTCGCGGCCGTAGAGCGAGTCGTGGCCGTAGTCGAGCAGGCTTTGCACGTCCTCGGGCAGCAGCGACACCGGGGCATAGCGGCCGTAGTCGTAGGGGTCGAAGAGGCGGCTGTGCGAAACCGGCTCGACGCGCTCCCGGCGCAGGTTGAGCCGCCCCACGCGCACATCCGAGCGGTTGAGGAACGCGTCGAGGATGGAGCGCCCGCCGTAGCGCGTGACGATCATCTCGAAGCCCTCGCGCGGGCTGCCGATGAGGAACACGCTGCGGTCGAAGTCCACGTCGCCGCCGCGTCCGACGCGGGCGCGGATGTCCGCAAGGTGGCCGGGGATGTGCTCTACCGCTCCGACGAAGCGGCCGCGGTCATAGATCTCGATGCGGTCGATCTCGATATCGACCTCGGCGCGGCGGCGGTCGGCGCGGCGCACGCGCTCGCGGTAGTAGGTGCGCACGTCGAGGCGCGCGTCGCCGCGGTAGCCGCTGCGGCCCAG
>CBDTTW010000248.1:0-3848 GCA_965363675.1 uncultured Rhodothermaceae bacterium | reverse complement strand
CGGGCGGCTCCGCCGCCGGCGTCTCAGGCGCGGCGCGTTCCGGCGGCGCGGCGCCTACCGCGACCGGCCGGGCGGTCGCCACGAGCGCGGCGGCCAGCGGCGCCTTCGTCGGGGGCAGGCACAGCCGGTCGTTGCACACCATGAACGAGACCGACCCCGCAATCGGGATCGTCCCCGGCTTTACGTCCGGCGCCAGGCGCAGCGGCGCCGTAAACGTCGCCCGCTCCTGGAAGTAGCTCACCTCCATGTCGAAGTTGGGGTCGTAGCCCCGCCGGGGAGCGCTCTGGCCTACGTCCCCGGCCGCCGCGACGCCCTCGGGCAAGCCGCTCCAGTCGAACCGCACGCCCCGGCTCGGCGGCGGCGAGTCCATGGCGTACATCTTCCAACCGGGGCCGATCTCGGCCGTGATCCGTAGCTGCGCGGTCTCTCCCGGCGCCGCCGGGCCGGAGGGCTCGGCCGACCAGCGGACATGCTCGTTGGCTCCGATCGGCGTCTGCGCACGCGCGCGGCCCCCCGGCGCGGCGCAAAAAAGAAGAAAAGCGCCCAGGCAGGCTATCCGAAGGGCGCGAGAGCGTTCCATGAGCGTAAAAACAAAGGCGGGATGTTCGTTGTCAGAAGAACGAACATCCCGCCGTGATGTTGCTGCCAAGGCCCCTAGGGCGCTTACTCCTCGTCGTCCGAGTCGTCCTCGACGGGCGCGGCGTCGGCCGGAGCCTGCACGCCCTCAGCCTCGACGCGCACCTTGAACGGCGCAGCGACCTCCGGGTGCAGCTTCGCCGTAGCGTTGTAGACGCCGAGCATACGGATCTCCTCGGAGAGCTCGATGCGGCGGCGTTCGATGTCGAAGCCTTTCTTCGCGAGGGCATCGGCCACCTGCTGCGCCGTGATGCTGCCGAAGATGCGGTTCTCGGAGCCGGCGCGGGCCTGCACGACGACCTCGACGGTTTCGAGCTGCCGCGCCACCGACTGCGCCCGGTCCTTCTGCGCCGTCAGCTTGCGCGACTGCTGGCGCAGCTCTTCCTCGCGCGCCTTGATGCGGCCGGGCGTCGCCTGGACGGCGAGGCCCTGCGGCAGCAGGAAGTTGCGGCCGTACCCGCTTTTGACGACAACAACCTCGCCCTGCGCCCCCAGCTTCTCGACGTCTTTGAGCAGTAATACTTTCATGGTTTATCTCTGTTGGCGGACGGGCCGGCGCCGCGTCCGTTCCGGATATGCGGTAGGATCAGCGAACGTTGTCCGCCACGAACGGCAGCATCGCCAGCAGGCGGGCGCGCTTGACGGCGCGCGTGAGCTGCCGCTGGAACTTGGCGGGAGCGCCCGTAATGCGGCGCGGCAGGATCTTGCCCTGCTCGTTGATGAAGCGCTTGAGCGTCTCAACGTCCTTGTAGTCCAGGTACTCGACCGTCATCAGGTCGGCGCGGTTGGTCTGCTGATCGTTGTCGCCGCCGCCGCGCGAGTCCCGGTTGGGGCGGGCGTCGCGGTTCTGCGAGTTATTGAAGTCTGCCATGATGAATCTGAGCAATCGGTAATGAGCGGTGGGGTAGCCTATTCTTCCTCGTCTTCCTCTTTCGCCGGGGCCGGCGCAGCGGCCTGAGCCTCGGCGGCGCGGGTCCGCGGGATCTCGCCTTTGTACTTCTCGAAATGCCGCAGCATCTTGGCGTCGTACTTCAGCGTCAAGTAGCGCAGAATGTCGTCGTCGATCTCCAGGAGCCGTTCCAGGCGCGCGATGATCTCGCCGCCGGCGCGGAAATAGAGGTTCACGTAATAGCCGTTGCGCTTCTTACGGATAGGATAGGCCAGCCGGCGCGTTCCCCACTCGTTCGTGGAGAGCGTCTCGCCGCCCAGCGACTCGATGTGCCGCTGCACGCGGCCCACAACCTCCTTGAGCTGTTCTTCGCTCAAGACGGCGTTCACGATGTACGTAAGCTCGTACGTATTGGGCTTGGTCGCCATCTACACCCTGTGGAATATGATGAGGGTACGCCCCCGCAATCCCAGATTGGGCGCGGGAGCAGGGTAAAACTACAGCTTTAAATAATACGGCCTTTTCGGGCCCGAAACAACCCTTTGCCGCCCACGCGCCGCCGCGCCGGAGGGCGTATTCACCGCCGCTTGACAGCCGCCGGGGGCGCTACGAAGCCAGACGCGCGAGGCGGTCGGCGTTGTCCATCGTTCGGAGCGCGCGCAGCACCGGCTCCAGGTCGCCCTCCATCACCTGATGCAAAGCGTAGTTCTTGGCGTCGCCCTCCAGCCGGTGATCCGTGAGGCGATCCTGCGGAAAGTTGTAGGTGCGGATCTTGGCGGAGCGGTCGCCGCTGCCCACCATGAGGCGCCGCGCCTCGTCGCGCTCGGAGTGGCGCTTTTCCAGCTCGGCTTCGTACAGCCGCGAGCGCAGCACCCGCAGCGCCTTGTCCTTGTTCTTGTGCTGGCTCTTCTCGTCCTGGCACGTCACGACGAGGCCGGTCGGGATGTGCGTGATGCGCACCGCCGAATCAGTCGTGTTGACGGACTGCCCGCCCGGCCCGCTCGAACGGTATACGTCGATGCGCAGATCGTTGGCGTTGATCTGCACGTCCACCTCCTCAGCCTCGGGCAGCACCGCCACGGTCGCCGCCGACGTATGGATGCGGCCGCTGCTTTCGGTGGCCGGCACGCGCTGCACCCGGTGCACGCCGCTCTCGTACTTGAGCGTGCCGTAGGCGTCGGCGCCCCGAACGGCGAAGATGATTTCCTTGAAGCCCCCCTGCCCGCCGGGCGAAACGTCCATCTCCTCGATGCGCCAGCCTCGGCGGTCGCAGAAGTAGCCGTAGAGCCGGTAGAGGTCGCCGGCGAACAGGCTCGCCTCGTCGCCGCCCGTGCCTGCGCGGATCTCGACGATGGCGTTTCGGGCATCCTCCGGGTCTTTGGGGATGAGTTCGAGTTGGAGCGCCTCTTCCATCTGGGGCAACTGCTCCTCTACGGCTTCCAGCTCCGCGCGCGCCATCTTGAGAAGCTCCGCATCGGTTTCGGCATGAGCCATCTCGCGCAGATCGTCGCGCTCTTTAAGAAGAGCCTCATAGCGAGCAATCGCAGCAATTACCGGCCCCAGGCTGACATGCTCGCGCCCGAGCCCTGCCATGCGCTCCGGGTCGGTGGCAATCTCGGGGCGGGCCATCTCCTCCTGCAAGGCGGCATACCGCGACGTTATTTCTCGCAAGGCTTCAAGCTTTATCATAGGTGCTCAGCGCGCCAGACAAACTTTAGGGCCGGCATGGAAACGCCGGCCAACAGCCGGGAAGTTAGTGCAATTACGCCGCCATAGGAAAAACAAACCAGCGGGGCGCATACGCAGAAAAGGACAAGCGCAGGGAATGACGACCCGGCAACTTTGGGCGGGGTGGTCTCAAACGAACGAGGGCTCCCCCGGCGCGCGTGCGCCGAGGGAGCCCTCGGGCAAAGTTCGTCCTGGCGACGACCTACTCTTCCACCCCCCAGGGGGCAGTACCATCGGCGCGGCGGAGCTTAACGGCTCTGTTCGGAATGGGAAGAGGTGTGACTTCCGCGCTATCCTCACCAGGAACGCTCGAAGGGCGGCCCCCACGGGGGCCGCCGGCGATGGATCCGGAGCCCGCCCCGGGCCGCCATGGGGCCGCCGAGGGGCGTGCGCGCTCACCTGCTGTCGCAGGCTGACCTGCTTTCGCAAGCTGACCTGCTGTCGCAACAAGCTGACCTGCTTTCGCAAAGAGAAACCGCGTGCGAGGCGCGCACGCCTTGCTATAGAACACACCGTCGCCTACAGAACACTGCAGCGTACTGCTGCCTTCGCAGCATTGCTGCCTTCGCGGCGCCCTGCTGAGAGGGCGCGCGCC
>CBDTTW010000247.1:0-3860 GCA_965363675.1 uncultured Rhodothermaceae bacterium | reverse complement strand
GGGGGCCGCGCCGCCGGCGAAGCCCGCCACGACGGCGTCGGCTTCTTTCTGGCGGCTCTCGGAGCGGTCGTAGCGCGCGTTCGGGTCAAAGGCGACGACGCGCCCGGCCGGGGCGTGCAGCATGTCCTCCACGGCTTCGTCGATATCGACGGTGCTCAGGCGGCGCACGAGCTTCGTCAGGCGGTCGCGGATGTTCTCGAACAGGTGCTTGACGGCGGCGAGCTGCTGCGTCGTGATGTCCTGCACCTGCAAGGCCATCATGATCCGGTTGACGCCGTCGCGGATGGCGTCGAGGCTGGCCTGCTCGCCCTGAAGCTTGACGACGACGTTCTCGCGCATGGCCTGCTTCTCCTCCTGGAGCACCTCGACCTTCGCCAGCAGCGCCGCGTGGGCGCCGCCCAGCTCGGCCTGGAGCAGGCGCGTCAGGCGGGCGTCCGTCTGGGCCATCATGTCCAGGTTGGCAAAGACCTGCTCGCGGCCGCTCTTGACGCGCGAGACCTGGAGCAGCACCGAGTCGATGAGGTCGAGGATCTCGGTGGTCGCCATTTCGGTGGCCTGCGAGACGCTCTGGATCTGCGAGGTGGCGCGCGGAATCTGCTTGGTGCTGTCGCGGATCGACAAGTTGATCTCGTCCAGGAGCGGCGACATCTCCTTGAAGAACTGAAGGATCTCCTCGATGAACGGCACGGCGCGCTGCCCGATGATGAACACCGCCCGCAGCTCGTCGAGCTTGCCCAGGATGCCGCTGATGTTGTCGTTGGCCATGGAAATATCCTCGGTTACGTAGTTTTGAGGATGAGGCCGATCTTCTCGCGCAGCACTTCCGGCGTGAACGGCTTTACGATATAGTTGTTGACCTTGGCCTGCATCGCGTCGAGCACGTCTTCCTTCATGCCGCGCGTGGTGATCATCAGGATGGGCAGCGCGCCCCAGTCCGGATGGCTGCGGATCGTCTTGGTCAGGTCGAGCCCGTTCATGTTGGGCATGTTCCAGTCGGTGATGACGAAGTCAACGCCGTTGTCCCCCAGCTTCTTGGCGGCGTCCGCGCCGTCTTCGGCTTCGATGTAGTTGTCGAAGCCGATTTCGCGGAGCGCATTGCAAACGATGCGGCGCATCGTGGGGGAGTCGTCTACAACGAGAAACTTCATGGTGTGTACATCCGGATTATGGTTGCAACCCTGGGCCCCATGCGCCCGCCGCGCGTGCTCAGGCGAGATACTTGGAAACCTCGTACTGTATGCGTTTAGAATCGAACGGTTTTACCAGATATGAAGCGACCCCCAGTTTTTTTCCTTCGGCCACATACTCCTCGCCGCCGAGCGAGCTGAGGATGATGATGGGGACCTCGGCGTACTCGCGGTCTTCGCGGAGCGCGCGGATCAGCCCGAGGCCGTCGAGCTTGGGCATCGTCAGATCGGTGATGATCAGATCGACCGGCTCGCGGGTGAGCTGTTCGAGCGCGTCCAGGCCGTCGAGGGCCGTCAGGACGGTGTAGCCCTGCGCGCGCAAGGCGAACATGACGAACTTGCGGATCGGGCCGGAGTCGTCCACGATCATTACTTTGCGGGGCATATCAGTTGCCTTTTTGATATGCGATATTCTTGCCGAAGCGCACCGGCCGGAACGACTGGGACACTCCGTAAAGGGTCTCGGAAAAACTGAGAAGCAAGAAACCGCCCTGGTTGAGGCTGTTGTAAAGCGCCTGCACGACTTGCTGCTTGGCGCGCCCGTCGAAGTAGATGAGCACGTTGGCGCAGAAGACGATGTCGAACTGGAACAGCCCGGCCATGGCCGCGCGGTCCATCAGGTTGACCTGTTTGTAGGCGACCATGCGGCGCACGTCTTCGGAAAGCTGGAACTGGTCGCCGGCTTCCTTGAAATACCGCTTGAAGATCGGCTCGGGGATGTTCCGGACGGCGTAGCGCGAGTAGAGGCCGCTGCGCGCCGTATTGAGCACTTCGCTGTTGATGTCCGTGCCGACCACCTCGAAGCGCACGTTGGGGTACTTGGGCTGAAGCTGCTCCTTGATGACGAGCGCGATGGTGTAGGGCTCGTCGCCGGTCGAGCAGGCGGCGCTCCAGATGCGCACGCGCGAGGCGCCGCGCGCCACGGCCGCCGGCACGAGGTCGTTCTTGAGCATCTCCATCTGCTCCGGCTGCCGGAAGAAGAACGTTTCGTTGATGGTGATGCTGTTGATGAACTCGGGCATCTCCTGCCGGAAGCCGCCGTTCTGGAGGAAGCGGTAGTAATCCTCGTAGGTGTGCATCTGGAGCGCGCTCAGGCGGCGCCCCACCCGGCTCTCCAGCAAATAGCGCTTGTTGTCCGGAAAGTGGATGCCGGTCTTGTCGTAGATGAGCGTGCGCAGGGCCTCGAACGTCGCTTCGGACAGTTCTGAGCGTTTGCGGGCGCCGAGGTCTAGGCGTTCGAGTAAGGCGCTGGGCATTGTGCGGAAACCTGGGGGTCGGCTGTCGGTGGGCGATCAGGCGATGAGCGCGGCCAGGTCGGCCGCAAACTGGCGCACGGTGGGGTCGGGGTCGTCCTGCCCGGCGGCGGCGACGGCTTCAAGCTCGGGCAGGCCGAGGCGGCTGCACACGTCGAGGGTCATCATCTTGGCGTCGGCGTCGAGTTCAGGGAACACGGCGCCCAGCAGGGCGGCGGCGCGGGCATACGCCTCCGGGGCGATCTGCTCGCGCGCCAGCAGCGCCAGGGCGAAGGCCCCGGCGGCTCCAGGGGTCAGCTCGGCGGCGGCGACGCCCGTTTCGAGCAGGGCCAGGGGGTCGGGCAGGTCGCAAAGCAGTTCGTAGGCCACCTCGTCGGCGGTGTCGTCGGCGCCGGCATACGGAAGCAGGGCGCGCACGGCGGCTGCTCCGGGGAAGCGCCGCAGCCCGCGCATGGCTGTGCGGCGGTATTCGGGGTCGGGGTCGGCGAGCATGCCGACGAAGCTCTCGGCCAAGGCGCCGGGCAAGGCGGCCGCCTGCTCGGGGCGCGCTTCGCAGCAGGTCACGATGGCGCTCAGCACGACGGAACGGGCCGCCGCCGGAAGCCGTTCGAGCCGCCCGACGAGCGCCTGGAGCACCCCAGGGCCTCCGTAGGCGGCGAGCGCTTCCGAGGCGCAGAGCTGCACGACGGGATCCTCGTCCACGAGCGCTTCTTCCAGCAGGTCGGCATCCTCGGGGCGGCCGAGCTTGCCGATGACTTCGATGATGTGCGGGCGCGCCTCGGCGTCGGCGGCGTAGAGCGCGCGCAGCCGGGGGGCGTAGGCGGTTTGCCCGAGGTCGCCGAGGGCGTCCACGGCGGCCAGACGGATGTTGCCGTCGGGGTGGGCCAGCAACGCGGCGAGGCGGGGGGCCAGGGGCGCCGCCGGCATCCGCGCCAGCAAATCGATGGCGAACTTGAGCTGGTCCACGTCGTCGGCGCCCAGCAAGGCGCCCACGGCGTCCACGGCGGGCGCGCCCATCTCGACGAGCACCTCGCCGGCGATGACGCGCACGGCCAAATCGTCCGAGGCGAAGTGGCGCGCCACGGCGGCGGCCACGTCGGGGTCGGCGGCGGCCGCCAGGGCGTAGGCCGCTTGCTCGCGGATGCCTACGTCGGGGTCGGAAAGCTGCGCGACGAGCAGGCGCGCCTCCTCGGCGGAGGGCGCCTGCCGGCGCCCGGCGTCGGGGGCGGGGTCGCCCCAGTCGTCGTCAAACGGGTTCTCGTACACGGCGGGACTCGGTGGAAAAGGTGGACGCGGGCCTTCAGGCGGCGGCGGCATGGCTCGACTGCTGGAGCGCGGCGCGCTCCTCGGCAGAAAGGACTTCCTCCAGGTCGAGCAGAATGAGCAGGCGGTCGTCGAGCTTCACGACGCCGGTGATGTA
>CBDTTW010000246.1:0-3956 GCA_965363675.1 uncultured Rhodothermaceae bacterium | reverse complement strand
CCGACGGTGCTGCTCGGCGACATGAACGCCTGGCGCCGCTGCTACGCCACGCGCCGCCTCGACGCCGAGCTGGCCTCGGCGCCCACGCACCACGCCTGGCCCGCCAGCTTCCCGGCTATACGCCCCGTGCTGCCGCTCGACCGGATCTACGCGCGCGGCGCCCGCCTGCACCAGATCCAGGCCGTCGATACGCCCGCGGCGCGCCTCGCCTCGGACCACCTGCCCGTCGTGGCGACGCTCCGGGTGCATTTTTTGCCGTTCGCCTACGGCGCGTTCGCCCCGGCGGAAGTGTAGTTTGGCGACCTGCCTTTTCTGCTTTCACAACCTCCGGGGTTCGTTATGCTGAAGCACATCGTCCTATGGAAACTCAAGGAGTACGCCGAGGGCGCCGACCGGGCCGCCAACGCCGAGAAGCTCAAGGCGGAGATAGAGGCGCTCCCTGCGGCCATCCCCGCCATCAAGCGGCTGGAAGTCGGCCTGAACGTCATCGACGGGCCGCAAGCCTTTGACGTGGCGCTCTACACCGAGTTCGAGGACCGCGACGGGCTGCAAGCCTACCTCGACCACCCCGAGCACGTGCGGGTGGCCGAGTTTCTCGGGAAGATCCGCAGCGAGCGCGCCGTGGTGGACTACGAAGTCTGAAGCCTTCGGCGGCCTGCCAAACGGGGTGGACGCGGCGTGCGCCCACCCCGTGGGCGTTTGGCCGGAAGGGTTATGCCTGCGTCTCCGACGACGCTACGATCTCCGCCACGGCAGGGTCGGGGCGGGGCCAGACCAGCGAGGCGATGACCGAGAGCACGACGACGGCGGCGATGAAGCCCAGCGACACGCCCGTGGGCACTTTGTACACGTCGGCGAGGAGCAGCTTGACGCCCACGAAGCCCAGAATCGTCGCCAGCCCGTAGTGCAGGTGGTGGAACAGCGCTAGGATGCCCGCCAGGGCAAAGTACAGCGCCCGGAGGCCGAGAATGGCGAACACGTTCGACGTGTAGACGATGAACGGGTCGCGGGTGATCGCCAGGATGGCCGGTATCGAGTCCACGGCGAAGATCACGTCGGTGATCTCGACGAACAGCAAAGCCACGAACAGCGGCGTGGCGACGAGCCTGCCGGCGCGGCGCAGGAAGAACTTGTCCTCGACGTACTGATCCGTGACGGGCACGAAGCGCTTGAACAGGCGGATAACCGGGTTGCGGTCCGGCTCGATCTTCTTGTCCTTTTGCAGCGCCATCTTGATGCCCGTGATGATCAGGAACACGCCGAAGACGTAGATCATCCAGTGGAACTTCTCGATGAGCGCGATGCCGCCGGCGATGAAGACGGCGCGAAAGACGAGCGCCCCGATGATGCCCCAGAACAGCACGCGGTGCTGGTACTTCGCCGGCACGTTGAAGTAGGCGAAGATGAGGGCGAAGACGAAGATATTGTCCACCGAGAGCGATTTCTCGATGAGGTAGCCCGTCAGGAACTGCACGGCGGGCTCCCGGCCGAAGTAGAACAGCACCCAGAGGTTGAACAGGAGCGCTACGCCGATCCAGATGCCGGTCCAGACGAGGGCTTCCTTGAACTTGACTTCGTGGGCGTGGCGGTGGAACACGCCGAGGTCGAGGGCGAGCAGCGCCAGCACAATGCCGAAGAACGCCGCCCAGATAATCGTTTCATCCATCATGGCAGGCGGGGGCTAAAGGGCGGCGGAGGAGGCCGCGCGCACGGGCGCAGCGGCGCGCACGAAAGCGCCGGGACGGCGGCCAGGGGAAGAGCGCGGCGGCCGGGCGGCGCGCCGGTCGAAGGGGTAGAGGCTTGGCGTCATAGGGTCTCCAGGATTAGGTCCGGTGGTTCCGGCGGAGGCCCCGAGAGGGTGTTCCGTAAGCCTCCGCCGCGTGCAGGGCGAAGGTCTCACGTTTCAGGCCGCACCGGCTTCCGAAAGGCGGAAGCGTACTGACGATGCGGCCCCTGCCGCGCGTGCGGCAGGCGTTACTCCCCTTCATGGTAGTCTTTCCTTCTACGACAATCCCTGGGGGAATTGTTGCAGCTTTTTTTGCTGAAACCTGCTTCGCGCTGCTTTTTCGGGGGGCGCTTCGGCGGCAGGGCGCGCGCAGGCGGCGGCGGGAGGGCATTTCGCCGGGGCTGCAAAAGTCGTATTCTCTTTGCCGGGCGCTCCGGAGCGCGCGTCCTGTTTTCATCTTGCGCCGCCGAGGCCCCATGCGCATCCGTGTTTGCCTGCTGCCGGCCGCTCTGGCGGGTTTGCTTGCCCTCGGGCAGGCGCAGGCGCAGCCGTTCACTTTCTATGCGGCGCCGCACACGCTCTTGCCGCTCGACTACGGCATGGCCGCCGCCGCCGATATGGACGGCGACGGCAGGCTGGAGCTGTTCGCGGCGGGCAACCGCAACGACTACCTGCCCTACGAGCCCGCGGCGTATCTGGCGCGCCCCGAGCCGGAGCGCTTCACGGGCGCGCGCCTCGCCTACGGGCAAAACCCGCTGCCGGCGCTGTGGCACGGGGCCGCCGCGTGGGTGGACCTGGACCGCGACGCCGACCTGGACCTCGTGGCCGTGGGGGCTGCGCGCGCCGAGCCGCCCTACGCGCCGGCGGCGCTCTTGCTGCGCAACGACGGCGGCGCGGCCTCGACCGGCGCGGCGCCCGGCATCGAGGGCGTGTACGGCGCGGCGATGGCGTGGGCCGACTTCGACGGCGACGGCGACGCGGACGCCGTCATCGCAGGGGTGCAGGCCGACGAGACCTACCGCACGCGCAGCTACCGCAACGACGACGGACGGCTCGCGCGCGTGGAAACGGCGCTTCCGGACGTGGCCTACGGCGCGCTCGCGGCGGCCGACTACGACAACGACGGCGACCCGGATTTGCTCGTGACCGGGGCGACGGCCAACGGCGCCTTCGTGGCGCAGCTTTTCCGCAACGACGGGCGGGGCGGCTTCGCTCCGGCGCAGGCGCTCGAAGGGCTGGCCTTCAGCCGCGCCGACTGGGGCGACTACGACGGCGACGGCGACCTCGACCTGGCGATTGCCGGCGGGGCGCTCGGCGCGCGCATCTTCGAAGGGGCGCTGCGCGTCTACCGCAACGACGGCGGCGCCCTCGTCGAGGCGGCGCGCCTGGATGGCGTGCTTTACGGCGCCGTACGCTGGGCCGACTACGACCACGACGGCCTGCCCGACCTGATGGCGACGGGCGCCGCCCACGCCACGGGCCCGCGCACGACGACGGTTTACCGCTGGGCCGGGGGGCGCTTCTTCGCGGCGGCGGCCTTGCCCGGAGCGCTCGCGGCCAACCTGACGTTCGTGGACCCCGACGCCGACGGCGACCTCGACGTGCTCGTAGGGGGGCGCACCCGGCTCAGCGGCGCTTACCTGCAATTCTTCCGCAACGACCAGCGCACGTTCAACGCCGCGCCGCAGCCGCCCTCGGGGCTTGCCGCCGCGCAGACGGCCGAGGGCGTGACGCTTTCGTGGGCGGCCGGGGCCGACGAACTGACCCCCGCCGCCGCGCTGACGTACGACGTACGCATCGGCTCGCGGCCGGGCGGCGCCGACATCGCCGCGCCGCCCTCGGACCCGGCCACGGGCCGCCGCCGGGCGCTGGTGCGGGGCGAGGCCGGTCGGCGCCGCACCCTGGCGGGCCTCAAGCCGGGGGTGTACTACTGGAGCGTCCAGTCCGTCGATGCCGCCTTTGCAGGCTCGGCGTGGGCCCCCGAGCAAACCCTGACCGTGGCGGCCCGCGCCGGCAGCGGCGCCCTCACGGCCTCCGAGACGCCGGAGGTTCGCGCGGCGGCGGCGCTCGACAACGTTCCCAACCCGTTCGGCGGCGCCACGACCATTCGGTTTGCCCTGGCGCAGCCGGGGCGCGTGCGGCTGCGCGTCTACACGCTCACCGGGGCGGAGGTCGGGCGGCTGCTGGAGGCTGATTTGCCCGCCGGGCCGCACCGCTTCGAGTGGCAGGG
>CBDTTW010000245.1:0-3966 GCA_965363675.1 uncultured Rhodothermaceae bacterium | reverse complement strand
GCCTCCACGCAGGGGCAAACCGCCGCGCCGGACGCGAAGACTGCGCCGGATGCGAAGACTACGCCGGTCGCCCCGCCGGCGGCGCGGCAGGGCGGCGTCGGCGCGCCCCCTTCGGGCCTGCGCGCCGCTGCCCTGCCGATGCACGGGCGCGCCGACGCCGTCCGCCCCGAAGCCGGGCCGCTTGCCGGAACCGGGCCGCTTGCGCCGCCCGCAACGCCCGCAACCGTCGCGCCGCCGGCCGCCGGGGCTTCCGAGGACGCCTTCGCGCAGATCGCCGCGCAGGCGGCGGCGCTTCTGGACGACGAGGACGCCGAGGCCCCCGAGGCCGAGTTCGGGGCGTGGCAGGCCGCCGGGGAAACGCTGCTGCGCGAAGGCGCCGCTGCGCCAGAACAGGTTTCCCGGATGCGGCAAGTTTTGCACCCGGCCTGGCTGCGCGCCCTGGCCCGAGGCCCGCTCAAGCTGCACGACCTCGGCGACGGCTGGAAAACCCTGGAGATGAACCTGGCCGACCGCAACGGCAGCGTGCGCGTGAGCGCCCGCCGCGAGGACGACCGCGTGCGCGTAAACGTCGATTTCAGCGATCCGGCGCTGCAACAAATCGCCGCGACGCACCTGGACCGCCTGCGCGAGGCGCTGCAGACGCAATATGGCGCGAAAGTTGAATTATCCCTCGACAGCGGCCGATCCGGGCAGCGGCAGGAAAACCATGCCCCGCCGGAGCCGGGCCAGGCCGCCCGCCGCGCCGACGGAAACGCCTCCGGCGCCGCGCCGACCCGCAGCCCCCGCCGCACCCCGGCGCGCGGCGGCGCCCGCGAGTGGATCGGCTGACGAACCCTATAGCGCGTCTCTCCCGTCTATGGCCAACATCGGCAGCATCAGCGCGAATCCCCTGCCCAACTTCGAGGCGGAAGCCCCCGGCGCCAAAGGCGCGCTCACGGGCAGCCAGAACATGGGCAAAGAGGAGTTTCTGCGGCTGCTCGTGACGCAGCTTCGCAACCAGGACCCCATGAACCCCCTGGACGGGCACGAGTTCGCCGCGCAGCTTGCGCAGTTCAGCTCCGTCGAGCAGCTCATGAACATCCAGAAGTCGCTCGAAACCAACAGCGAAGCCGTGGGGATGCTGGCCTCCGGGTACAGCAACAGCGTCGCAACGAGCATGATCGGCAAAACCGTCGAGGTGGAGGGCAACACCGTACACCTCAGCGGCTCCGACGGCGCCAACATCAAGATCGACCTCAAGACGGACGCCGCCGAGGTCGCCGTGACGATACGCAACGCCCAGGGCGTGCCCGTGCGCGAGATCCGGCGCGCCAACCTTCCCGGCGGCGTGCAGGAACTCCGCTGGGACGGCAAGGACCACGCCGGGCTCGGGCTGCCTCCGGGCCGCTACACCTACCAGATCAAGGCCGCCGACGCCTCGGGCGCGGCCATCGAGTCGCGCAGCTTCTCGCGCGGCGTCGTGGACCGCGTCACGTTCGGCCCCGAGGGCGCGCTGCTCTGGATGGGCAATACCTCGGCCCCGATGGCGGCCGTGCGCAGCGTGCTCGGCCAGGGGGCCGCATTTTAACCTTTTGCCGCCGTGATGAACGTACGCCAGATCGCCCACCGCGCCGGGCCGCCGGCGACCGCCGCCCGCCCCGGCCCCACGCCGGGCGGCCCCACGCCGGGCGGCCCCAGCTTCGCCGACCGCCTGGCCGAAGCCGGGGCGCCGCCGCTGACCGTCTCGGCGCACGCGCGCGCCCGGCTCGAACAGCGCGGCATCTCGCTCGACCCCGAACAGCAGGAGGCCCTGGCGCAGGCCGTGCGTTTCCTGGACGGCCGCGGCTCCAAGGATGCCCTCGTCGTCCGCAGCGACGCCGCCTTCGTCGTCAACATCCCCAGCCGCACCGTCGTGACGGCCGTGGCGCAGGACGAACTCGTGGACCGCGTGTTTACGCAGATCGACAGCGCCATGCTCATTTAACCACCCCCCCGGCCGGACCCACCCCCTTGCGCAAGGATACGGGAAGCCGGACTACAGCCGACCGACCGACGCTGTAGGCCCTCTACCAACAGAGAGAAACCACCATGATCCGCTCCCTCCGCACCGCCGTCTCCGGTCTGAAGTCGAACCAGACCAAAATGGACGTCGTGGGCAACAACATCTCCAACGTCAACACGGTCGCGTACAAGCGCAGCCGCACCGCCTTCACCGAAGTGCTCGGGCAGGAGCAGCTCGGCGTGGGCCGCACCGCCGGCGGCACCGGCATCAACCCGTCGTACGTCGGGCTCGGCGTCAGCGTGGGCTCCATCGACAAGAACTGGTCGCAGGGCGCCATCGAGCACACCGGCGTCGGGACGGACCTGGCGCTCTCCGGCGACGGCTTTTTCATCGCCCGCGCCAAGGACCGCAAGCTGCTCACGCGCGCCGGCAACTTTACGCTCAACCGCGACGGCGAGCTGGTCACGAACAGCGGCCTCAACGTGCAGGGCTGGAGCGTGGACACCAACGGCAACCCGACCTCGGGCACGCCCATCGACATCAAGATCGACCTGAACATGCAGACGCCGGCCAAGTTTACCGACGCGGCTTCCGTCGGCGGCAACCTCTCGGCCGAGCTGCCCACCGGCAGCAAGCAATCCATCTCGACGGTGCTCTACGACGAGCAGGGCAAGTCCCACAGCGTCATCATCGACTTTACCAAGTCTGCGACGCCGGACACCTGGACCTACACGATGCGCTACAGCGACCCGGCGCGGGCCGCCTTCGGCCTCGACGCGGCCGACCTCGACGGCGACGGCGTGGCGAACAACCTGCCGGTGCAGGGCGCCGTGCTCTTCAAGGTCAACGGCTCCATCGACACGATCACCTCGGGCCCCGGCGCCCCGACGCTGCCGGTGACTCCGGGCGGCGCCACCAGCTTCGACCTCACGTGGGACGCCGCCTACGTCGGCGGCACGCCCCCCCCGACGCTGGCCGTCGGCTTCGACGGGCTGACGCAGCACGCCGGCTCCTCGACGGTCACCTTCCGCGACCAGAACGGCTACGCCGCCGGCGCCCTGACCGGCTACAGCATCAACCCGGACGGCATCGTCGAGCTTAACTTCACCAACGGCGAGCAGCTCAAGGTTTTCCAGCTTGCCGTCGCCAACGTCAACAACCCCAACGGCCTCGACCAGCAGGGCGAAAACTACTACCAGACGACGAGCGCCTCGGGCGACATGCAGCTCGGCCGCGCCGGCCGCGACGTGCGCACGTCGGTCGTCTCGGGCTCGCTCGAAATGAGCAACGTGGACCTGGCGACCGAGTTCACCGAGATGATCGTCTCGCAGCGCGGCTACCAGGCCGCCGCCCGCATCATCACGACCTCGGACGAGATGCTCCAGGAAACGATGCAGCTCAAGCGCTAACCCCGCGCGCTCCTGTAGCCGCAAAGCCTCCTCCGCCGCCGGGGGAGGCTTTGTTTTAGGGCTCTGGCCGGGCAATCGGCTAAAATTATTGAACGTCGGCCGGCTTAAGCCGGCGGCTCCGGCGGCCGATACCTTTTTCAATACAGGCCAAGCCCGCGCGCCGAAAGGCCCGAGGCCGCTTTCCACCGCTTTTTATCTTTTTGGGCTACCCCCATGAACAAGCAACTCGTCCAGACCGGCAACCTGCTGCAACTGGTCAGCTTCGTCATCGAGCAGGAAGAGTTCGGCGTAGAGATTCTGCGCGTACAGGAGATCATCCGCCCGCTCGAAATCACCCGCGTGCCCAACGCGCCCGTCTTCGTCGAGGGCGTCATCAACCTGCGCGGCCGCATCGTGCCGGTCGTGGACTTGCGCCAGCGCTTCGGCATGGACAAGCGCGAGCGCGACGCCAACACGCGCATCATCGTCGTGGAGCTTCAGGACAAAGTCGTCGGCTTCATGGTCGATGCCGTCCGTGAGGTGATCCGCGTGGACGACGGCCTCATCGAGCCGCCGCCGGACCTGGCCGTAGGCGCC
>CBDTTW010000244.1:0-4006 GCA_965363675.1 uncultured Rhodothermaceae bacterium | reverse complement strand
CCCGGCGGCCTGCTCCGCGCGGGCGCGCAGGAAGCCGCCCACCGCCAGCCCCGGCAGCACGGCAAACACGAACAGCGAGTCGCTGAGAAAAAACGGATTCGACGTGATGGCCGAAAGGATGAACGCCGAGAGCACCGCCGCCGACGAAAGCCCCGCCAGGCGCAGCGCCGGGCGCGCGCCCCCGATCCGGAACAGCCGGATGCCGCGCACGATGGCCGCGCCCCAGAAAAACACGACCAGCCCCAGTCCCCACAGCCCGAACCGGTACCACAGCGACAGGTAGCCGTTGTGCATGAAGTACCGCGTCACGGTGGTATGCGTGATGATGTCGAAGAAGCGGTAGGAAACGGCCATGCCGTGCCCGAGCACCGGGTTCTGGACGACCTTGGCCCACACTCCGCGCGACTCGAAAAACCGGCTCATGAGCGAGAGGTCGGACGAGCCGGCGCTTTTGATCGAGACGAGACGCTGCACCAACCCGCCGAAGATCAGGCTGATCACGTCGCCGAAGAACAGCAGCCCGAGCCCGACGAAGCCCGCCACGCCCAGCACGCCGAGCAGCAGAAACCGCCCCTGATGCCGCCGCGAGACCAGCAGGAACGCCACGAAGGCGCCGAAGGCAAAGGCCAGCCAGTAGCCCCGGCTCAGCGTCAGGATGAGGCCCGCGAAGAACACCAGGAACGCCCCCAGCAGCGCCAGCCGCTCCTTCCAGCGCTCGGCGAACACCAGAAACACGAGCGTCATGAGCGAAGAGGCCATGGCGATGTGGTCGTTCGTGATGACGCGGCCGCGCGCGACCTGAAAGACGTATTTGGCCGCCGCAATGCCCGAGCGGTAGTCGAGGAAGTTGCGCAGGGCCACGAAGAGCGCCAGCCCCCCCAGCGTGAGCAGCACTGCGCGCACGCCCTCGGGGCGGCGCGCGCACGCGTCCTTGACGGGAAAGTAGAACGCCAGCACGATAAGGGCCGAAAGCTCGCTGACCAGCTCCTTGAACGAACCGCCGAGCACGAACGTGAGCGGGATGATCGCCACGACGCCTACCAGGAAGAACAGAAGCGCCTTGTCCTCGGGCGCTTCGAGCAGCGCCCGGCGGCGGCTCAGATGGACGTAGAACCAGTGCAGCAGGTATACCGCCTGGTAAAGCCCGTAGAGCACCTCCTGGAGTTGCAGCCCCTCCTTATGGTCCATCACGACGGCCATGCCGAGCAGCACCACGCACAGATGCAGCAGCGGCCGCCGGAACAGCAGGGCCGCCGCCGCTACGGCTACGGCCGCCGCCGGCGCGAGGGCGATGTACAGCGGGGCCTCCAGGCCCAGCAGGGGCATGGCGAGCACCATCAGCACGCCCAGGCCGAAAAAGCCGTAGAGCACGCCCCGCCCGAAGCGCTCCAGGCGGTGCGCCTCGGCCAAAAAGGCCGGCAGCGCGGCGCTCATGGGCGCGCGGCGGGGGCCTGCTCGGCGGCCCGCGCGGCCAGGCGCAGGCGGTGCGCCACGTAGGCATGCGAGCGCCGCCACCACTCCAGCGCAAGCGTCAGCACGACGGCCAGCACCAGCACTGAAAGCGTCGCCACGATGACGATGATCGAGCGCTTGGGCGAGGCTTTCTTCACCGGCGGCACGGCCTGGTCCACCACCTGCACCGCCTCGGCCTGGTGCTCCTCGTCGAAACGCGCCTGTTCGAGCAGCGGCCCGACCACCTCCAGGATGCGCCCCTGTACGACGCCCTCCCGCTGAAGATCGAGGTAGCGGCGCATCACGACGGGCATGTTCTCCCGCGCCACCGGCAGCAACTGCTCCTGCCCGGCCATGGCCGCGGCCACCTTCTCCTTCGAGGCGCGCACCACGTCGGCCAGGGCGCGCACCTGGGCGTTGTCCGGGCCGAGCTGCGCCTTGAGCGCCTCGTACTGGATCTCGCTCTCGACGGCCTTCGAACGCATCTCGGCCAGGCTCGTGTAGAAGGCTTCCACCTGCGAGGGCACGTCGAACAAGCCGTACCGGCGCTGGAACTCCTGCGTCTGCGTCAGCACCGAGTCGAGGGCGCCCTGCGCTTCCTCGTAGCGCCCCTGGACGAAGCGGCGGTAGCTGCCGGCGCTTTGCGTGCTCAGCTCGGCGTTGATGCGGTTCAGCTCCGAGACGAAGAAGTTCGCCATGTCGGCGGCGCGCTGCGGGTCGCGGTCGGTGACCGCGACGGCCAGAAACTCCATCTCCTCATCCACCGGAAACTCGGCGCGTTCCATGAGCAGCCGCAAAGCTTCCTCGCGGGCGGTGGGGCCTTCGTCGATGTCGTACACCTCGACGAGCTTGAAGCGGTCCACGACGCCCTCGTACATGCGGCGGCTGCTCAGGATCGTCAGGTAGCGCGCGTATTCGCCGCTCGTGCCGCCGAGCAGCGACGAGGCCGCCGAGGGCAGCCCGCGGGCCAAGGCGGCGCTGAGCGGGTTGATCGAGCCCTGCTCGGGCGGCAGCACGCGCGCCGAGGCGGTGTACCAGTTCGGCAGCAGCAGGCTGATCGCTACGGCCGCCGCCGCGCCGAGGAGCGTAGCGCCGAGGATGAAGCGTCGCCGCTGCAAAAGTGTCGCCGCCAGTTGCCACGCGTCGAAGGAAGGCATCGCCTCCGGGCCGCCGGCCGGCCCCGCGCCGGGTCTGCTTTCTACCATCATTTCCATTGATCCTAACCCGTCTACTTACTTCAGGCGATCCGCGATAAGCAGGTACGTCGTGAGGATGCTGATTGTGACGCTGCCGAGCGAGGCCGCCGTCTGGAAGCGGCGGCTGCGGGCCTCGGAGCGCGCGTTGCGCAGTTCGAGCTGGTAGCGCTGCTCGCTCAGGGAGGCTTCGTACACGTCGAGGCTGTCGGCCTGGTTGCGGCCGGGGGCAAGGATGAGGTCGCCGGGGGCAATGACCGTCCGCGCTTTCTCGCCGGAGAGCTGCTTCGCCTGGGCGTCGAAGACCACGACGGCGCTGGCCGAGCCGAGCGCGCCGCCGGCCGCCGCCAGGTAGTACGCCGCCGTCTCCTGCGGCTTGTAGGGCACGTAGCCGGGGCGGCTGACGTTGCCCAGCACGAGCACCGCCTGGTCATCCTCGGGGATCACCACCTGGTCGCCGTCGCGCAGCGCCACGTCCGGAGCCGCGCCGGAGAGCGCGCCCGCCACGTCCACGCTCACGCGGAGGCCGCCGGCCACCTGGCTGTAGAAGAACGTGCGCGTAGCGAGGTCGTAGTCGCGGAGCTGGCGCAGATCGGCGGCCAGGCGCACGCGGGCGTCGGCGGGGTCGCCCTGGGGCGCCGCGCGGAGGATGTAGGCCAGGCGCGTCAGGGCGCCCTCGCGCAGGCCGCCCGCCAGGGCGACGAGCTGCGTCAGGGTGGTCCGGCCGGGCGTGATGAAGTACGCCCCCGGCCGCTGCACGCGCCCGTAGATGGAGGCCGTCTCCAGCTCCGGCGCCGACTGGCGGACGTGGATCTGGTCGCGCGGCCCTACGGCGGCGTCGAGGGCGGCGGGAGCCGCCGGGCCGCCGGCGCGCTGCAACGTGATCTCCAGCCCCGCCGCCTCGGCCTCCGGCAGGCCCGCCAGCAGCAGCACGTCCCGGACGGTGTCGCCGGCGCGGTGCTCGTAGTCGCCCGGCTGCGGCGCGTCCCCGGCGACGCGCACCACGTCGCGGAGCGTGTTGTAGTGCGGGGTCTGCACCAGGTCGCCGTCCTGAAGGTAGGGGTTGGCGGCCAGGTCGCCCGTGCGGCGGTAGCGGGCCAGGTCGGCCGTGAGCGTCTCGCCGGTGCGGCGGCGCACGACGATGTTGCGCAGCGACGGCTGGAAGGCCCCCTGGGCCGCGCCGGGTTCGGCGGCGCGGCTGTCGGCGCCCGAGGCCCCCGCCGCCGAGCCCGGCGCCGTACGGGGCGGCCCGAGGGGGGTCCAGAGGCTTTTGCTCGCCGGCTCGGAGGCGGGCTCCTCGGCTTCGGGCGGCATGTTGGCCGCTTGAAGCGCATCCTCGACCCGCGCGAGCGGCGGCATGG
>CBDTTW010000243.1:0-4026 GCA_965363675.1 uncultured Rhodothermaceae bacterium | reverse complement strand
GCTGGACTCGCCGCTCGGCCAGACGGCCCACGAGGCCACGGCCCGCGCCGTCGCCCGCGCCGTCGAGCGCCTGGCCGGCGACGGCGGCCTGACGATCACGCTGCCCCCGGACGACTACCTGCGCCTGCAAGAGTCGGGGCTGGCCGAACTGCTCATGCAATCGCACCCGAGCCTGCGCTGGAACCCCGAGGCCGATTTATCCTCCGGCGACTGGGTCGTGGAAAGCTCCCTGGCCGTGGTGCGCCGCCGCCGCGCCGAACTCATCGGGACGTTCCTGGACCAGCTCGGGCTGGGCGGCGCGGCGCCGGCGGCCCCGGAGCGGCTATGAACTTCATCGAACACAGCCTGCGCGAGGCCCGCCGGTCGCCGGCCGGGCCGCTGCACTTCGGCAAGGTGCGCTCGGTGGTGGGGCTGCTCGTCGAGGTGAGCAGCCTGGAGGCCGCCGTGGGCGAGCTGTGCTACATCCGCGAGCACGAGGGCCCGCAGGGGCGGCGCATCAAGGCCGAGGTGGTGGGCGTGCGCGAGCGCTCGGTGATCCTGATGCCGCTCGAAGAAACGGTGGGGCTGCGCGCGGGCTGCCTCGTGGAGCGGGCCAGCCTGCCGCTCACGATCAGCGTCGGGGAAGCCTTGCTCGGGCGCGTCATCGACGCCAACTGCCGCCCGCTCGACGGCAAAGGCCCCGTGACGGCCGCCGAGCAGCAGGCCGTCCACCGCGACCCGCCCTCGCCGCTGGAACGGCAGCTCATCAGCGCGCCGATGCCGACGGGCGTGCGCGCCCTCGACGGCTTCCTGAAGCTCGGGCGCGGGCAGCGCATCGGCATCTTCGCCGGCTCGGGCGTGGGCAAAAGCACCCTGCTCGGCATGATCGCCCGGCAGGCCCGCGCCGACGTGAACGTGATCGCGCTCATCGGCGAGCGCGGCCGCGAAGTCCGCGAGTTCATCGTGGACAGTCTGGGCGAGGAAGGCTTGCAGCGCTCCGTAGTCGTGGCCGTCACCGGCGACCGCGCCGCCATGAGCCGCGTCAAGGGGGCCAGCGTCGCCATGGCGATTGCCGAGCACTTCCGCGACCAAGGCAAGGAGGTGCTGCTCATGATGGACTCGGTGACGCGCGTTGCGATGGCGCAGCGCGAGATCGGCCTGGCCATCGGCGAGCCGCCCACCACGCGCGGCTACACCCCGAGCGTGTTCGCCCTCTTGCCGCGCCTGCTCGAACGCGCGGGTCCGGCCCGCACGGGCTCGATCACGGGCATCTTCACGATCCTCGTGGACGGCGACGACATGGACGAGCCTATTGCCGATGCGGCGCGCGGCATCCTCGACGGCCACGTGGTGCTCTCGCGCAAGCTGGCCCATGCCAACCACTTCCCCGCCATCGACGTGCTGCAATCGGTCAGCCGCGTCATGCCGCGCGTGTGCGCGCGCGAGGAGCTGGCGGCGGCCTTCGAGGCGCGGCAGCTCCTGGCCGCCTACCGCGAGGTCGAGGACCTGATCCGTGTGGGCGCCTACAAGCCCGGCGCCGACGCGCGCGCCGACCGCGCCATTGCGGCGCACGAGCCGCTCAAGGCGTTCCTCCAGCAGGACGCCCACGGCGCCCCCGACGCCGAAGGGGCCTCGGCCCGGCTGGCGCATCTTCTGCAATCCCTCCGCTGAATCTGGCCGGCTGTTTGCACCGTGGCAAGCCGTAACCCCGAACATGGGCCTCGGCCCCGGGAAACGGCTCTGGAGGAGGTATGGCGGGAAAAAAGTTCCAGTTTCCGCTCGGAAACGTAATGAAGGTGCGGGAACGCGCCACCGAAGCGGCCCAACGGTCGCTGGCGGCGGCGGCGGATACGCGCCGCGAACATGAAGTATTGGTTGCGCAGTCGGCCGAGGCCATCGCCTCGCTGCACGCGCGCGCCCACACGCACGGGGTCGCCTCGCCGCACGCGTTCCGGCGGTTCGAGGGGCAGCGGCAGCAGGCGCACGCCCGGCACGCCGAGGCGCAGCAACGCCTGCGGCAGGCCGAGTGCGACGAGCAAACCGCCCGCGAACACCTCCTCGGGCGCAAGCGCGACGAAGAAGCCCTCCGCTCGCTGTATGAGCAGGGCGAGCGCGCGCACCGAAAAGAACTTCAGGCCGCCGAAATGGCCTTTCTCGATGAACTCGCAGTCGTCCGGTTCAACCGGAGCAAATCTTCTTCGCAGGCATGATCAAGGCGCTCATCGCAGTCGCAGCGTGCATCGTATCCTTCGGCATCGGGCTGCTGGGGGTGTACCAGGTGGCGCCGCTGCTTTTCCCTGAACTCGAAGCCGCCGCGCTGCCGGAGGCCCACGCCGCCGAAAGCGCGGAGGCGCACGGCGCGGACCCGCACGGCGCCCCGGCCGACAGCGCCGCCGCGCACGCCCCGGCCGTCGCTCTCGTCCAGGCCGACGCCCACGGCGCCCCGGCCGCCCACGGCGCGGCGGCCGCCGCCCACGGCGCCCCGGCTGCTGCGCACGGCAAAACCCCGGCCTCCGGCGGCCGCGCGACGCCCGGCGAAAAGGCGGTTTTGCTGGACTCGCTCTCGCTGCTGCGGGCCGAGCTGGCCGTGTACAAGGCGCGCGCGGCCGCCCAGCAGCAGCGGCGCGCGCCGACCGCCGCGCAGGCCCCTGCGCCGACGGCGACGCAGAAAGAGCAGCAGCAAGCCCGGGCGCAGGCCGCCGCGCAGGCCGCCGAGCGCACCACCGAACTCGGCGCGGCGCTCTCGAAAGTCGGCGACCGCGAGCTCAAAGGCATTCTCTCGTCGCTCGACATGGACGCCTTCGAGCGGCTCTACGAGAAGTCGTCGGGCAAGAACCGGGCGCGGCTGCTTCAGTCGCTGCCGCCGGAGCGCGCCGCCGCTTTCGTGAGCCGTATGGCGACGACGGCCCCGGCCGCGCCTGCTCCGGCGGACAAAACGCCCGTCCGGCTTTCTTCGGCGGAAAACGCCCATTAGAGTTTCCCCTATGGCTGCAACCATAAGTTCTTCGAGCGCTCCGGCGCTCCCGGCCGCCGCGTTTGCACCGGCAGGGCCTGCCGACGAACGCCCGGCGGACGGACCGCTCTTCGCCGACGTGCTCTCGGCCGAGGCCGCCGCGCACGCGGCCGCGGCGCCGCAACCGGCCGCGACCGGAGAGGAAGCGCCCGCCGCGAGCGCCCCTCCGAACGGCGCCGAACCGGAGGCCGCCCTCCGGCCGCAGGGCGCCGCCGCGCCGAACCCCGGCCGCCTCGGGCGCAACGCCGGCATCCGCTCCACCGCGCCGGGCGCGCCGGGCGCGCCGGCCCCGGCAAACGCGCCCGCCCCCGACGGGGCGCCCGCCGCCCCGCCTGCCGCGGAGGCCCCGCCGGAGCCCCCCGCCCTCGCAGGCCGGCCCGCCCCCGCCGACGAGGCGCCCGCCGACGCGCCCGCCGACGAGGATGCGCCTGGGGTCGCCGCGTTGCACGCTGCGTCTGCGCAAGCCGCCCTGCCTACGCAGGCCGCCCCCCCGCCTGCGCTTCCGCTGTCGGCCTCGCAAGCGCCCCCGGCGTCCAAGCCTGCCGCGCCGCCCTCCGAAGCGCCTGCCGCGTTCCACGCCGCCGCTGCGCCGAACGCCCCCGCCTTGCCACAGGCTGCAACGTTGCAGCAGGCCCCTGCCTTGCAGCAGGCTCCGACGTTGCCGAACGCCCCTGCCCTGCCGAACCCTCCGGCGTGGCAGCAGGCCCCGGTCTTGCCGGAGGCTTCGGTTTTGCGCGCGGCCTCGCCCGGACGCGCCCCAGAGGCGCAGCGCGCGCTTCCCGCCGCCGATCCGCAGGGCGCCGCGCCGACCGCCGCCCCCTCGCTTGCCGCCCCCTCGCTTGCCCACGCCTCGCTTGCCGAAGCGCCGACCGCAGCGCCCCGCCCTGACGCCCCGGCCGCCGCGCAGGCCGCGCCTTCCGCCGGTTATGCGCTTTCGTCTTCCGGAACGGCGCCCGAGGCCGCGCCGACCGCTGCGCCCCAGGGGTCGCCGGCCGGCGCTGCGGAAACCTCCGCCGAAACGTCGCCGCGCCGCG
>CBDTTW010000242.1:0-4041 GCA_965363675.1 uncultured Rhodothermaceae bacterium | reverse complement strand
GCTACGGCGAGGCGGCCCCGGCGCATTGGCCGTGGGAGCGCTCCGCCGCCACCCTACCCTTTGCAGGAACCCTATGAGTCAGCGAGTCGCCGTCATCGGCAGCGGATTCGGCGGCCTCGCCGTCGCCAACCGCCTTCAGGCGATGGGCATGGAGGTGACCATCTTCGAGAAGCGCCCGCGCATCGGCGGGCGGGCCTACCAGTTCACCGAGGCCGGCTACACCTTCGACATGGGGCCGAGCATCATCACGGCTCCGAGCATCATCGACAGCATCTTCGCCGCCGCCGGAGCGCGGCGCGAGGACTACATCGAATTTCTGCCGCTCGACCCGTACTACCGCATCTTCTTCCACGACGGCACGACGCTCGACTATTCGGGCGACGCCGAGGCCATGAAGGCGCAGATGCGGCGCTTCAACGCGGGCGACGCCGACCGCTTCGACGCGTTCATGGAGGCCGCCCGGCCGGTCTACGAGGCCGTCATCACCGAAGGGCTGGGCGCGCGCCCGTTCGATACGGTGCGCTCGATGCTGGACTTCGCCCCGCGCGCGCTCCGGCTGGGGGCCTGGCGCACCGTGGCGGGCTTCGCCGGGCGGTTCTTCAAGGACTTCCGCCACCAGTTCCTGTTCAGCTTCCACCCGCTGTTCATCGGCGGCGACCCGTTCCGGGCGCCGGCGGTGTACATCATGATCCCGTACCTCGAACGCGAGCAGGGCGTCTGGTTCACGCGCGGGGGCATGTACAGCCTCGTCGAGGCCCTTGCGCGGCTCTTCGAGGAGCAGGGCGGGCAGATCCGCACGAACGCCGAGGCGCAGGAGATCCTCGTCGAGGACGGGCGCGCCGTGGGCGTGCGCATCGGCGGCGAGACGTTCGCGGCCGACCTGGTGGTGAGCAACGCGGACGTGGCGCACACCTACAAGCATCTGGTGGCCCCCGAGGCGCGGCGCAAGTACACCGACCGCAAGCTCGACGGCATGGATTACACGATGAGCTGCTACCTGCTCTACCTGGGCGTGCGCCGCACGTACCCGCAGCTCGAACATCACACGCTCATCCTCTCGGAGCGCTACCGCGAGCTGGTGCGCGACATCTTCGAGCGCAAGGTGCTCCCGGACGACTTCAGCATGTACCTGCACGCGCCGACCAAAACCGACCCCGGCATGGCCCCCGAGGGCTGCGAAAGCCTCTACGTGCTCATCCCCGTGGCGAACCAGACCTCCGGCATCGACTGGAAGGAGGCCGGGCCGCGCCTGACCGAGCGCGTGCTGGACTTCCTGGAGGCATGGGGCCTGGAGGGGCTGCGCGCCCACACCGAGGTGATGCGCACCTTCACGCCGGACGACTTCGCGCGCGAGCTGAACGCGTTCCACGGCAACGCCTTCGGCATCGAGCCGCACCTGCTCCAGACGGCCTACCTGCGCCCGCACAACGCCAGCGAGGATGTGAAGGGGCTGTACCTGGTCGGGGCGGGCACGCACCCGGGCGCCGGCGTGCCGGGGGTGATGCTCTCGGCCGAGGCGACGGCCTTCAGCATCCGCCGCGACCTCGGGCTGCCCGAGACGCCCCGCCCCCACCCTGCCCTGAGCGCCCCATGAGCCTCCTCCCTGACGCCACACCCCCCGAGCAGGTGATCCTCGTAGACGCCGACGACCGCGAGATCGGCGCGGCCGAGAAGCTGGAGGCGCACCGCCGGGGGCTGCTGCACCGCGCGATTTCGGTGTTCGTGTTCAACGGGCAGGGCGAGATGCTGCTGCAACGGCGCGCCGAAGGCAAATACCACTCGGCGGGGTTGTGGTCCAACGCGTGCTGCACGCACCCGCGCCCCGGCGAGAGCACGGCCGAGGCCGCCGCCCGGCGCCTCGCCGAGGAAATGGGCTTCGGCTGTCCGCTCGAACCGGCCTTCAGCTTCGTGTACCGGGTGCAGCTCACCGAGGCGCTCGCGGAGCACGAGTACGACCATGTGCTGCTCGGGCGCTACGAAGGCGCGCCCGCGCCCAACCCCGACGAGGTGATGGCGTGGCGGTGGGCCGGCGCCGAGGCCCTGCGCCGGGACGTGGCGGCGCGCCCGGAGGCGTACACGTACTGGTTCCGCGAAGTCTATGAACGCGCCCTCGGCTGCGCCGGGTTATAGGGCGGCCACCGGGTAACGCAGGATGGTTTTGAGTTTGGCCGGGGCCGTCTTATCGGGGTCGGAGAGGTAGATTTCGTGGTGCGGGCCGCTGAAGGCGAGGCCGTTCTGGGCGGCGTAGCGCTCCAGGAGCGCGACGGTGGGCGTTTCCTCGGCGTAGGGGCCCATGTGGAGCGTCTGGACGGCGGGGCCCTCCTCCAGCGCCTCGAAGGTGACGCCGGCGATGGGCAGGCCGCTTTTTTTCTTGCCGGCCTGATGCCGCGCCTCCTCGACGAGAGGTTCGGAGACGAAGGCGGGCATCAGGATGAGCTGCCGCCAGCGGGCGCGGTCCAGGGCGGCATCGGAGTAGGGGCCGTCCATTTGCCAGAGCGCTTCGAGCGGCGGCATCTTGAAGTCGAAGCCGCCGGGGGGCCGGTAAAGCTTGCCATGCTTGAGGCCCATCTTCAGCGTGTACGCGACGGCGTAGAGGCTCTGCAAAGCTTCGTGGAACGGGTCGTCGTCCGGGCGGCCGCTGCCCCGGAAGCTGAGGAAGCGCATGCGCGGCAGCACGACGCGCTCGACGGCCCCGTGCTTGGGCGCGTAGAACTGCTTCAGGAAGCCCGCAAAGGCTTTGTCGGTATCGGGGGCGGCGTATTCCATAGGTGGGCTTCGCAGGGAAGGGCAAGGTGAGGGAAAGGTACGGCGCCGCTCAAGAAGAAGCGTCCCGAGCGCAAAACAGGCGCCCACGCCTTCGCGTAAGCGCCTGTCGGGGCGGAGAGGGAGGGATTCGAACCCTCGGTACGCATTGCTGCGTACGACGGTTTAGCAAACCGTTGGTTTCAGCCACTCACCCACCTCTCCGGGGCGCGACTGAACGCAGTAGAGGGCCTAAAGTACGAGTTTTGTATCCGGTCGGCAACCGCTTCGCGAGCTTCTCACACACTTCGATAGCAATGCGATAGCACAGGCGGCCTGGCTGCCCCCGTCGGGGGGTTTTCGGACGCTCAACCTACGGCGCAGATGCTCCGCGTCGAGGCCGCACCGGTGGTCCACGCGCTCTTCGTGCCTCCCAGCTTGTAATGCGGGTTGCAGCGGGCGGCATTGTTACAGAGGCCGGCGGGGACTTGCCCTTCGGGGCGGGGCCCGGGTAAAACCACCGGCCTAGGCTCAGCGCGCCGGGATAGTAGTCGCGCCATTGTTTTTCAGCGCATACGTCTTACCGCCCCAGTAGAAGTCGTAGGGTACGCCTTCCGGTATGCTGACTTTCACCTCATAGGTTGCGCTGCTCACTGCTTTGATGTCCAGCGCCACCAAGCCCCTGGGATGCGGCATTTTGCACTCGATGCTCTTGAGGTTGCCGAGTGCGGGGCGTAGGGCAATGCGCCCGAAACCCGCCTCGGCAGGCTCGATGCCACAGACGGTGGCGAGGAACTCGTAGTTGGGGCTTGCGCTCCATGCGTGACAGTCCGATCGCGTAGGTTCAGGCCGCTCGGCGAAGGTGGTCAGGTTCAAGGCAAGCATTTGCCTCCATGGGTTGAGCGAAGCCACGTACGTGTCGGCCAGCCCCACCTTTCTCAGGGCGCGGTTCAGATAGAAGCGGTAGTAGTAGGTCGCCTGGATCAGATCCTGTTCTTTTTGAATACGATTTACAAGCGCGCGCGCCTCCTCGCCCGAAACAGCGCCGGAAAGCACGGCCATGATGTTCGCGTGCTGGCTGTACGACTTACGGTCCGGGGTATCGGCCATCAGCTTTCGCTGCGGATCCCAGCAAAGCCGGCGGGCAGCCTCTGCCAGCCCTGCCGCAGCCTTGCGGTAGCGCCGAGCTTCGGCGAGGCGTCCGAGAGCGGCGAACATATCGGCGGAGTCGTTCAGGATATAGGCGAGTTGGAGGGTCAGGATGGAAGACTCTCCCGTCTTGACGCCGGCGGGGGCCCC
>CBDTTW010000241.1:0-4062 GCA_965363675.1 uncultured Rhodothermaceae bacterium | reverse complement strand
GTTGACGACCACCTCGACGCGCTTCTGGAAGCGGATGGCGCGGATGCCGAACATGGCGCGCACGTCCACGAGCCCGAGGCCGCGTATTTCCATGAAGTGCTGCACCAGATCGGTGCCGGAGCCGATGAGCAGCTTTTCCTCTTTCTTCGTGACGATCACCACGTCGTCGGCGACGAGGCGGTGGCCGCGCTCGACCAGGTCGAGCGAGACTTCGCTTTTGCCGATGCCGGCCTTGCCGATCAGCAGCAGCCCGGTGCCGTACACGTCCACAAGCGAGCCGTGCACGGTTTGCTGGAGGGCGAACTGGTCGTGCAGGAAGTCGCGCAGGAGCGCCATGAACTCGGTCGAGGGAATGGGCGTGCGGTAGACGGGCACGCCGGAGGCCTCGGCCAGCTCGGTGAGCGAGGGGTCGAGCGAGTTGCCCTCGGTCAGGAAAAGGCAGGGGATGGGAAACTGGATGAGGTTTTTGAAGGCGGCGCGCCGCGCGAGCGCGTCGAGGTGGTCGAGGTACTGGTTTTCGGTGTTGCCGAGCACCTGCACCCGCTGGTAGGTAAACAGGTCCACGTAGCCGGCCAGCGCCAGGCCGGGGCGGTGCAGGCTGCTTTCGGTGACGAGGCGCGCGCCGGCCTCGGCCTCGAAGACCGTCTCGACGGCCAGGCCCACGGCCGTCCGAAGCTGCTCGACCATGAACTGGACGGTGATCGACTCTTTCTTGAAGGGTTTCGGTTGGTGCGGCATAAGTCGTCACAGGCTCCGGAGGGCCTCAGGGCACCTCGATGGTTTCGAGCAGGCGTTGCACGACGTGTTCGCTCGTGACCTCCTCGGCCTCGGCTTCGTAGCTGACCGTGATGCGGTGGCGCAGCACGTCCGGGGCCACCGAGCGCACGTCGTCGGGGGTTACGTAGGCGCGCTGCTGCAAAAAGGCGTGGGCGCGCGCGGCAAGGTTCAGGTTGATGCTGGCCCGGGGCGAGGCGCCGTACTCGATGAGCGGCGCCAGGGTCTCCAGGCGGTACGCGGCGGGCGCGCGCGAGGCCACCACCAGATCGACGATGTACTGCTCGACGCGCTCGTCGATGAACAGCTCGTTGATGACGCGGCGCACGCGCAGGATGTCGGCGCCCTGGAGCACGGGCTGCACGCGGGCGCGCTCGTCGGTGCGGGCCATGCGGCGCATGATCTCCAGCTCCTCCTCGCGCGTGGGGTAGCCGACGCGCAGCTTGAGCATGAAGCGGTCCACCTGGGCCTCGGGCAGCGGATAGGCGCCTTCGTGCTCGATGGGGTTCTGCGTGGCGAGCACCAGGAACGGCTCCGGCAGCGGGAACGTCGTCTCGCCGATGGTCACCTGGCGCTCCTGCATGCTTTCGAGCAACGCGCTCTGCACCTTGGCCGGGGCGCGGTTGATCTCGTCGGCAAGAACGATGTTGGCGAAGACCGGCCCCTTCTTGATGAAGAACTGGCCGTCCTTCTGGTTGAACACGAGCGTGCCGAGCAAATCGGCCGGCAGCAAGTCGGGCGTAAACTGGATGCGCTGGAAGCGCACGCCGACGGCCTCGGCGAGCGTCCGGACGGCGAGCGTTTTGGCAAGGCCGGGCATGCCTTCGAGCAGCACATGCCCGCCCGTGAACAGCCCGACGAGCAGCCGCTCGATCATGTACGGCTGCCCGACGACGACGCGCCCGATCTCGCGCAGCAGTCCGCCCACGAAAGCGCTCTCGGCGCGGATGCGCTCGTTCATCTGGGCCAGGTCGAAGGCGGCGGGCATAGGGGGCGTTGGGGAGGGCCGGGGGATGCGGTCAATATAGGGCGCGCCGCCGCTATAGCAGGTAGCTGTGCGCCGGCAGCCCGAAGCGCTCGGTAAAGGCGGCGGCGGCCCCGTCGAGGAAGCCGGGCATGGTGTAGGGCTGCCCCGCCGAGAGCACGCAGCCGCCGCGCCCGGTCTGGGCGGCCCCGTAGATGCCGTCGATGCTGTGCGACTCGGCGTAGGCCGCCAGGAAATCCTCGTGCGCGCTCGTGCCCTGCCAGTCGGCGGCCTTCGAGGCATGAGACATCAGCAGGAGCGCCCCGAGCATCTGCCAGTCGGCCTTGCGGATCGCCGCGACGACTTTCTGCACGCGGCGGTTCTCGGCGACGAGGTAGCGGAGCGTGCCCCGGCTGCCGGGGCGCAGCGTCCCCAGGGCGCGCTCGTAGTCGGCGTGGGCCAGGTCGCGGAGGCTTTCGAGCGCGGCGAAGCCGTTCTGCTTCAGCTCCGCGACGACGCCGAGCGTGCGGTCCAGGCGGTCGGTGTAGTAGCGCTGGTCGGACTCGGGCTGCTCGTCGAGGCAGACGAGGCCCCACCCGAGCTGCGTCGCCTCGGGGAACGGGAGCGTGAGCAGTTCGAGCGTCTCGGCGTCGGTAAGGCAGAAGTCGCGGACGGGCTCGTGGTAGGCGGCCAGCACGTAGGTCATGCTGAAGGGGCCGCCGAGGGCTTCGGCGAGGGCGTCGCGGACGGCGCGCAGGAATACGGGCCGTTCGTGGCGCAGCCGGAAGCGCGCGTCGGCGGCGCGGGCCGCCGCCACGGCCAGGGCGGCGCAGTACGGCTCGATGCAGGCCGGGGGCAGGGTGCTCGCCACGGCGGCATCGACAAAGCTGCCGTCGGGGGCGAAGCGCCGCACGACTTGCTGAAGCACGCGGTGCGTGAGGGCGTGCAGGCGGCCTGCGCCGGGGGCTTCCTCGCCGAGCGGCCCGGCGCCGAAGGCCGTCGCCAGGCGCGAGGCAGGCGCGCCGCCGGGCCGCAGCGCTACGGCTACGCCGAAGGGGAGCGGAGCCAGCAGCCCGAAGCCGTTGAAGTAGTGCGTGTGGTCGTTGATGAGGCCCGCGTGCCCCTGGGCAAAGGCCGTCTCGGGGGCGCCCTCGCCGAAGTGCTGCGCCCACAGCGCGGCGGCCCGGCCGAGCACCTCGGCCGGCTGCGGGATGCCGCGCTCGGGCAGCCGGTCGAGGGCTTGCAGGAACGGCTTTGCCAGGGGGGCGCCTTTGGCGCGGTGGATTAAGCGGTGCATAGGTTGGCCGGGCGGAGGGTCAGGAGCCGAGCAGGGTTCCCGGCGGAAGCGCATAGCCGCGCAGAAACGCTTCGGCGGGCAGCCGGCGGCGCCCTTCCTGCTGCACCTCCAGCGCCTCGACGGCTCCGGCGCCGCACGCCACGACGAGGCGCGGCCCCCCGGCGAGCACTTCGCCCGGGCGGCCTGCCCCCTCGGCGCGCGCCGAGCGGAAAACCTTGAGCGGCGCCCCGGCATGCAGCGTCCAGGCTCCGGGGTGTGGCGAGAGGCCGCGGATGTGGTTGTGCACGGCGGCCGCGCTTTGCTCCCACGGGATGCGCCCGTCCTCCTTGAACAGCTTCGGGGCGGGCGTCGCGAGCGCGTCGTCCTGCGGGGCGGCGTGGGCCTGGCCGCGCTCGATCAGGCGCACCGTTTCGAGCACCGCGTCGGCGCCGAGCTGCATCATGCGGTCGTGGACCTCCCCGGTCGTCTCGTCGGGGCCGATGGGCATGCGCTTTTGCAGGATCATGTTGCCCGTATCGACCTGCTCCCGGAGGAAGAACGTGGTCACGCCGGTTTCCGTCTCGCCCGCCATGACGGCCCGGTGGATGGGGGCGGCGCCCCGGTAGCGGGGCAGCAGCGAGCCGTGCAGGTTGAAGGCCCCCAGGCGCGGCAACGTGAACACCTCGGGCGGCAAAATGCGAAAGGCCACTACGACGAACAGATCCGGCTCCAGGGCCTTCAGCGCCCCGACGAACGCTTCGTCGCGGAGCGAGAGGGGCTGGAGCAGCGCCGGGATGCCGCGCGCGAGGGCCGCCGCCTTGACCGGCGTCGGGAGGGTGCGGCGGCCGCGCCCCTGGGGCTTGTCGGCCCCCGTGACGACGGCTGCCGGGGCGTACCCGTGGTCGCAGAGGCGCTCCAGCGAGGGCGCCGCGAACTCGGGCGTGCCCATGAAAACGATCCGCATGGCGAGCAGAGAGGGCGGCGGTAGGGAGGGAAACGCTCAATGTACGCACGGCCGCCAGCGGATGCGCACGCGGCCGTGCGCGCC
>CBDTTW010000240.1:0-4087 GCA_965363675.1 uncultured Rhodothermaceae bacterium | reverse complement strand
CATCACGAGCCGCACCGGCAACAAACGCCGCTTCGCCGGCTCGCTCGCGGCGGCCCCCTTCGTGAGCAGCGCCATCCTCGAAGGACCGCTCGTGAAGGGCCGCCTCAGCACGCTGCTTTCGTGGCGGCAGTCGGTGATTGAGCAAGGCGCCGCCCGCCTCATCGACGAGCCGTTGCCGTACAACTTCTACGACGGCTTCGCCAAGCTGCACGCCGATCTTTCGGCCAACAGCCAGGCTTCCGCAAGCGCCATCCGCACCTACGACCGGGGGCGCATCGGCCTGCCCGAGGCCCCCGAGGCCGCCGACGAGGTGACGTGGTTCAACCAGGCCGTAGGCGCGCGCTACCTGTTGCTGCCGACTACGCTCCCGCTGCGCGCCGAAATCACGCTCTCCTACGCGCGTACGCGCAACACCTTCGGGCCGCCCGAAGCGCCCAGCCGCAGCTCCGAGACCCGCCAGTTCAACACCGCCCTCTCCCTGACGTACTACCTCGGGGCCGCCGATGTCGAGTGGGGCTTCTTCGTCGGCACCAGCGAGCTGCAAAGCGAACTCGGCGGCAAGTTCCAGGACCTCAACCTCCAGCAGGAGTACCTGACCGAGGCCGGGGCCTACTTCATGCCGGAGTTTCGGCTGGGCGGCGCGCTGCGCCTTCAGCCGGGGCTGCGCCTACACGCCTTCCCGAGCAAAGGCCAGACCTTCGCCGAGCCGCGCGTGCGCGCCGTCTGGAACGGCGGCATCCACCGCCTCAGCGCCGCGTGGGGCCTCTACCACCAGGAGATCACCGGCCTCACCGACCGCCGCGACCTCGGCGACGTGTTCACGGCGTGGGCCGCCGCGCCGCTCGTCAAGGTGCCTGCCGCCATGCACCTCCTCGCCGGCTACCAGGCGCGCCCGACCCAGCGCCTGAGCCTCTCGCTCGAAGGCTTCTACAAGCGCCTGCAAAACCTCGCCATCGCCGAGTGGACGCCCTACCCCCGCTTCACGACGCGCCTGCAACCGGCCGACGGCTCGGTGCGCGGCTTCGACGCGCGCGCCGAGCTGACGGCGCGGCCGTTCTACGGCTTCGTCAGCTACGGCTTTGCCGTCGCCCGCTACGAGGCCCGGCAGCGCGCCATCCAGTACTGGTACGGCGAGGCCAGCAAAGCCTTTCACCCGCCGCACGACCGCCGCCACCAGGTCAACGCCGTGGGGGGCGTCACGCTGGCCGGCATCGACCTGAACGTGCGCTGGCAGTACGGCTCGGGGCTGCCTTTCACCGAGGCGCTCGGCTTCGACCGCTTCGTGTTCACGCCCGGCCCTACCGACGTGACGGCCGAGCCGGGCGCGCGGCGCATCCTCTACACCGAGCCTTACGGGGGCCGCCTGCCGGCCTATCACCGCCTGGACGTGTCGGCCGACCGCACCTTCACGCTCGCGCCGCACACCCGGCTCACGCTCCAGGGCAGCCTCATCAACGCCTACGACCGCAGCAATCTGTTCTACCTCGACCTGTACACGCTTCGGCGTGTGGACCAGCTTCCGCTCATTCCAACGCTGGGGTTAAAAATTGCCTTCGAATAAGCGCATCTCCTTTCTGCCGGCCGGGCCGCTGGGCGCGGCGCTGCTCGCCCTCGGGGCCTGCCTGGCGGGCTGCGGCGAAACCACCGTCGATCCGTTCGTCGAGAGCGACCGGCGGTACTCGCTTTACGGCACGCTCGACATGAACCGTGACACGCAGTACGTGCGCGTCGTGCCGATCCGCAAAAGCCTGGAGGACGCCGGCCCGCAGCCCCTCGGGGCCTCGTTCGTCTCGACGGACCTGACGACCGGTCTTGCTCTGACGTGGCGCGACTCGGTCGTGGCCTTCCCCGACGGCTCGTACGGGCACGTCTTCTACCGGCCGCTGCGCATCGAGGCGGGCCATGACTACCGGGTGGAGGTGCGCTCCGCCGACTCGGAGATCGTGACCTCCGCCCAAACCTCCGCCCCGCCGCTCGTGCGCTCCGAGGTCGAGCCCGAAAAGGTCGTCGGCAGCATGGGCTCGGGAGGGGTGCAGGGCGTGCAGCGCGTCGTGTTCCGGGGGGCGCCCCGGCAGCCGTTCCGCATCGAGTTGTGGTACCGCTTCATGCCTGCCGAGGGGGCGCCCTTCCTCGATATCGCCCTGCCCTACGAACCGCGCAACAGCGCCCTCGGCGGCGGCGACTGGGAGGTGACGCTCGACCTGGTCAAGGACCGCCTCACGCTCGACACGCTGCTCGACGTGCGCAACACGACGCTCGGCGGCCTCGGCCTGCGCCTGACGCTGCTCGACGCGGCGTTCGCGCCGCCCGGCGGCGTCTTCGACCGCGAGATTCTGGCGCAGCCGGGCGTGCTGGACAACGTCGAGAACGGCTTCGGCTTCGTCGGGTCGGTGGGGCGCTTCTCGGCCGAATGGCTGCTCAGCGACGCGGCGCAGATGCAGCTCGCCTACCGACGGCGCGCCGCCGCCACGGTCGCCGCTACTCGACGCTGAAGCCGACCGCCGGCGCAAACGCCGACCCGGCGTAGCTGTTATCGACGCTCTGCACCGTGAAGAAGTACTGCCCCGGCGCCAGGCCCCGCAGCGCCAACCGCCGCCCGCCGCCTACGCGGCCCCGGCGGCTTTCCCACCGCTCGCCCGTGGCTGCGGCCGGCGCCCGCGCGACGTAGCGCCCTGCGCGGTCGTACACGTGCACGTCGTAGGTGAGCCCGGCCGCCGGCGTCTCGGCGTCGGAGGCGGCGGCCCACGTCAGCGCCGCGTCGCGCCCGGCGACCGCCGCCGCAAGGCCCCCCGGCGGCGCCGGGCGCGTGTTGGGGCGCGCCGCCTCGTTGCGGAAGAGGAACGTCCCCGTGGTGTCCGGCACGAACTCGCCCGTCGTCAGGAGGTCCAGGTCAAGGTCGCCGTCGTAGTCGCCCATGAGGGCGCTCCCGTAGAGGCCGCCGCGCAGCCCCGGGCCTTCGGCGAAGGCTCCGGCGCCCGTGTTGCGGTGCAGACGCCCGGCGCCCGTCTCGCCGAGGCGCAGCCCGCCGACCAGGAGCGCGTCGAGCAGGCCGTCGTGGTCGTAGTCGCCCCAGGCCGCCCCCCCGTAGAACACGCCTTCGGGAAACGCGTAGCCCTCCCGGAAGCCGCCGGGCGCGTTTTCGTAGACCCGCGCGACGGGGCGCGCCAGAAACGGCCCCAGGCGCGCGCCCGTGAGCAGCACGTCGAGGTCGCCGTCGGCGTCGTAGTCGCCCCACACCGCCGAGGCGTAGAGCAGCCCTTCGAAGGGACCCTCGACGAGCGCGAACACGCCGCCGTCGTTGCGGTAGATACGCGCCACGAACGCCTGCGGAGCCGTCACCCCGGCGACGAGCAAATCCAGGTCGCCGTCGTTGTCGTAGTCGCCCCAGTCGAGGCTGCCGTAGGCCAAGCCCGGCAGCCCGACCGCCGCCGCCGCAAAGCCGCCGCCCTGAGGGGCGCGGTTCTCGTAGAGGATCGTACGGTGGGCGCCCGCGTCGTCCCGCCCCATGATCGCCAGGTCCGGATCGCCGTCGTTGTCGTAGTCGCCCCACGCGGCGTCGCCGGAGGAAAGGCCCGGCAGGCTGTAGGCCGGGCGCGCCTCCCACCGCCCTCCGAGGTTGCGGAAAATCTCGACGGTGTTGGAGCGCCCGTCGAGGCCGCCCATCACGCACAAATCGGGGCGGCCGTCCAGGTCGTAGTCGGCGAAGCGGGCCGTGCCCCGGTAGCGCGGCGAGAGCGCAACGGGAGCAAGCGCGTACTCCGCCAGGTGGACGATCTGCCCGCGCGGCCCGGCGAAGCTGCGGTCGCCCTCGTTCAGGTACAGGTTAGCCCTCGGAAGGGCAGACCCGAGCGACCCGGCGTTGCCGGTCAGCAGCAAATCCTGGTCGCCGTCGCCGTCCACGTCGGCCCACGCCGCGCCGCCCTCCTGAAGGTTCGGCAGGTTGTCCTGCATCCAGCGGTACGGCCCGGACTGCGCGCGGGCGGGCGCCGCCGCGCACGCGAGCGCGCACAGCAGGGCGAGCAGCCGCAGCAGCGCGCGGCGGAAAGCGAGGGCGTCGGGCATCAGCGCAGCAGTACGGCGGCGTGGG
>CBDTTW010000239.1:0-4087 GCA_965363675.1 uncultured Rhodothermaceae bacterium | reverse complement strand
TGGCCGCGCCCACCGCCGTGATGCGCTTGGTGCGCATGTAGTCCAGCAGCATCCACACGGTCAGCGTGGCGGCCGGGGCGAGCATGGTGTTCACGAAAGCCAGCGAGGCGATGCCGTTGCTTGCCAGGGCGCTGCCGCCGTTGAAGCCGAACCAGCCGAACCACAGCAGGCCCGCGCCGAGCAGCACGAACGGCACATGGTGCGGCAGGATGGCCGCGCGGCCGTAGTCCTTGCGGGTGTTGAGCATGAGCGCCGCCACGACGGCCGCCGCCGCCGCGTTGACGTGCACGACTGCGCCGCCGGCAAAGTCGAGGGCGCCGAGCGAGCCGAGCCAGCCGCCGCCCCATACCCAGTGCGCTACGGGCGAGTAGACCAGCACGCCCCAGAGGGCGATAAAGATCAGGTAGGCGCTGAACTTCATGCGCTCGACGATGGCGCCCGAGATGAGGGCCGCCGTGATGATCGCAAAGGTGCCCTGGAACGCCATGAACAGGATGTGCGGTATCGTGCCCTTCGCCTCCAGCCCGACGCCGTTCAGGAAGGCCATGCTCAGCCCGCCCGTAAGCGCGGAGCCTTCGGAGAAGGCGATGGAGTAGCCGACCACCGCCCACAGCACGCCGAGCACGCCGAGCGAGCCGAAGCTCATCATCATCGTGTTGAGCGCGTTCTTCGAGCGGACGAGGCCGCCGTAGAAGAACGCCAGGGCGGGCGTCATGAGCAGCACCAGGGCCGTCGAAATCAGGATCCACGAGGTGTCGGCGCCCGAGATGGCGGGCTCAGCGGCCTCCTGGGCCATGGCGGGCAAAGCGCCGGCCATGCTGAGAACCAACAGTAGAAGAAGTGCGACGCGTTTCATAGCTCTTGCCGATGTACGGGTGAGAAAGTAAAAGGCGGGAGGGTTGAGGGTTAGAACGTGACGCCGAAGCCGCCGTAGAACAGCGTCTCGCCGGACATGCCCTTGTACTCGTCGGCGAGGCCGACCTGGAAGCCGATGAGCGGCGTGAACGAGAGCGAGCCGGCGGCGAACGTGGTCCCGGCGGTAAGCGCAAGGTGGCTCAGGGCCGAGTCCGTGCCCTCGAGGATGAAGCCCCGGTCGAAGCCGAGGGCCGCGCCGAGCGTGTAGGGATGCGCGGCCACGTTGAAGGTCTGGCCGATGCGCGCCTCGGCGTAAAGCCCGTCGAACGCGTCGAAGTCGTAGGCGACGAACAGGCCGGGCGAGAGCGGCGCGTCCGCTACACCGATCGAGGCGAAGCCCTCATGCGTCGGCTGGAGGTCGATCTCGCCGTCGCCGGGCAGGGGGAACGTGTAGAGCGTGTAGCCGGCGCTGAGCGCGAGGCTGCCTACCGTAGCGCCGTAGGCGGCCGTGAGGTCGGCTTCCTGGAGGTGCACCTTCTGACCGCCGCTCACGTAGTTGCTCTTGGGGTCGATGTTGCCGAAGAACGAGAGCGAAAAGCCCTGGTAGGCGGCCGTCACGGTGGGCTGAAAGACGAAGCCGCTCGAAAGCACCTGGCCGCGCCAGACGTAGGGGCTGCCGTAAAAAAGCGTCGTGGTGATTTCCTGCGCGTAGGCCGAGGAAGCCAGCAGGAGCGCAGTGCAGAACGTCAGTAGCGTTTTCTTCATGGGAGCCATTCAGTTTGTACGTTGGCCTTGTTACTTATTTACGTTTGAGAGGCGATTGTCTTAAATTTTTTATGACCCTCTCCTCCTCGCGCCCTATATACGAACACTCGCGTGAAGGTGTCAATAGTTTTTAACCATCATTCTTACTTGCACCTAATTTTTTAACGCACCTCAGCAGATGCCTCTGCTTCTGTTAGGCTGCTCGCGCGCAGCGCGCTGGTTTTCTAAATCTTTATAAAACAAGAAAGGCGCCCGATGTGGGAGCCTTTGCGGCCGCCGGCGCCGCTCAGGCGGGCAGGCGTTCCAGAAAGTAGAGCAACGCGCGCTCGGGCGGCTCGACGTGCGGGCGCGGCTTCAGGCGCAGCCCGCGCCGCCACACCTCCCGGAGCGACCCTGCGGCCCACGCCTCGGCGAGCGCCGGATGCACGTAGTAGGCCCGGCACACGGCCGGGGTATTGCCGAGCCGCTTGGCGACGGCGCTGATGACGCGCGTGATCTCGCGCTTGCGCCCGCGCTCGGACTCGGGCACGGGCGTCTCGGCCAGCAGCTCGGCGGCGTAGACCGATCCGCCCCAGGTGCGGTAGTCCTTGGCCGAGAAGTCGCTGCCGGCGGCCTCTTTCAGGTAGGCGTTTACATCGGTCGAGCAGACCGCCGAGCGGCTTTCGTCGTCGGTGTAGTACTGGAAAAGCTCCTGTCCGGGGATCTCCTGGCAGGCGCGCACGAGGCGCGCAAGGCGGCGATCCACGAGCGTGATGCAATGCTCCTTGCCGCTTTTACCCCGGAAGCAAAAGGTGCAGCGCGCCCCGCGCACGGCCACATGCTGGTCGCGGAGCGTCGTAAGGCCGTACGAATCGTTCTCGCGCGCGTAGGCGTCGTTGCCGACGCGGATGAGCGTGCGGTCGAGCAGCATGACGACCGTAGCAAGGACCTTGTCGCGCACGAGGCCGCGCGCGCCCAGATCGTCCTCGCAGCGGGCGCGGATCTTCGGGAGCGCGCGCCCGAAGGCGCCCATGCGGCTGAACTTGCTTTCGTTGCGGACGCGCTCCCAATCGGGGTGGTAGACGTACTGCTTGCGGCCTTTCTCGTCGCGGCCGGTGGCCTGGATGTGGCCGTCGGGGCGCTCGCAGATCCAGACGTGGCGCCAACCCGGCGGGATGCCGAGCCGGTCGATGCGGGCGCGCGTCTCGGCGCAGCCGAGGGGGCGGCCGGCGGCGTCGAGGTAACGGAAGCCGCGGCCGCAACGCCGCCGCTGGATGCCGGGCGCGGCGTCCGTGACGTACTGCAAGCCCGCCGCCTCGGCGGCGCTTGCCGGGGCGGCGGCGGGCGGCTCATGGGGGCGGGCGGCCATGCGTTTCGGAGCGGCTAGCCGTTGACGACCTGGCCGCCGTTCGGGTGGATGGTCTGCCCGGAGATGTACGAGGCGTCCTGCGAGGCCAGGAACACGTAGCTCGGGGCCACCTCCTCGGGCTGGCCGGGGCGCCCCATGGGCGTATCCTTGCCGAACTTCGCCACCTTGTCGGCCGGGAAGGTGGCCGGGATGAGCGGCGTCCAGATCGGTCCGGGGGCGACGGCGTTGACGCGGATGCCTTTCTCGGCCAGGCTCTGCGAGAGCGCGCGCGTGAACGAGAGGATGGCTCCCTTCGTCGAGGAGTAGTCGATCAGAAGCGGGTGCCCCTCGTAGGCGGTGATCGAGGTGGTGTTGATGATCGCGGCGCCCTTCTGCATATGCTTCAGGGCGGCTTGGGCCATGAAGAAATAGCCGTAGAAGTTCGTGCGGAACGTCTTCTCCAACTGCTCCTCGGTGATCTCCTCCACGTCTTGCTGCACGAACTGGACGGCGGCGTTGTTGACCAGGATATCGAGCTTGCCGAACGTGCTGACGGTTTTATCGACGGCCGACGTGCAGAAGCTCTTGGAGCCTACGTCGCCGGGCGCGAGCAGGCAGCGGCGGCCTTCGGCCTCGACGAGGGCCTTGGTCTGGTGGGCGTCGTCGTGCTCGTTGAGGTAGATGATCGCCACGTCGGCCCCCTCGCGGGCGAACAGGACCGAGACGGAGCGCCCGATGCCGCTGTCGCCGCCGGTCACGAGGGCGACTTTGCCGTCGAGTTTGCCGGCGCCTTTGTATTCGGGAAAGTAGAACTCCGGCTTGGGGGTCATCTCCGATTCGAGGCCGGGTTGCTGATCCTGCTCCTGGGGCGGAATGTGTTTGGGTTTGTCGGTGCTCATATACGTACGGTCGTTAGCGGGTGATTGGGAAGCGCCGCCGCGCGCGGCAAGGGGTTGTATGGCCGGGGCGGCGTCCCGTTTCGCAGGTTGCGGCTTCTTTACGGGCGGCCGAACCCCTTCAGCTTTTGCGCCGCCCGAAGAGCGCGCCCGCGGCAAAGGCGGCCACGAGCGGCAGGGCGCGCCGGGCCGCCGACGGCCGCCGCCGCGCCGGGAGGGCGCCGGGGGCGGCGGCAAGGGCCGC
>CBDTTW010000238.1:0-4098 GCA_965363675.1 uncultured Rhodothermaceae bacterium | reverse complement strand
CGGGGGCTTTGTTGCGCAGGGGGCTAGAGGACTTTGCGCAGCACTTCGCGGTCGTGGGGGTCCATCTCGGAGAGGAGCAGGTGGCCCATGCGGTCGCGCTTGGCGCGCAGGTAGGGACGGTTGGCGTCGTTGGGGGGCACCTCGATGGGGATGCGATCCACGATTTCGAGGCCGTAACCGGCCAGGCCGATGCGCTTGCTGGGGTTGTTGGTGAGCAGGCGCAGGCGGCGGATGCCAAGGTCGCGCAGGATCTGGCAGCCGATGCCGTAGTCCCGGAGGTCCATACCGAAGCCGAGCGCCTCGTTGGCCTCGACGGTGTCGAGCCCTTCTTCCTGAAGCTTGTACGCCTTGAGCTTGTTGAGCAGCCCGATGCCGCGCCCCTCCTGCTTCATGTAGAGCACCACCCCCTGCCCTTCCTTCTCGACGAGCCGGAGGGCCACGCCAAGCTGTTCGCCGCAGTCGCAGCGCCGGGAGCCGAAGATGTCGCCGGTGACGCATTGCGAATGCACGCGCACGAGGACGGCGTCTTCCTCGGTCCACTCGCCTTTGACGATGGCGAGGTGCACGTCTCCGGTCAGGCGCTCCTCGTAGGCTATCATCCGGAAATCGCCGTAGAGCGTGGGCATCTGCACCTCGACGGCGCGCTGCACGAGGTTCTCGTGGCGCATCCGGTAGGCGATGAGGTCCTTGATGGTGATGATGCGCATGTCGAAGCGGCGCGCCAGTTCCATCAGTTCGGGGACGCGGGCCATCTCGCCGTCGGCGGACATGATCTCGACGAGCATGCCGACCGGGCGGAGACCGGCCAGGCGCGCCAGATCGACGGCGGCCTCGGTGTGGCCGGCGCGGCGGAGCACGCCGCCGGCCTGGGCGCGCAGGGGGAAGACATGGCCGGGTCGGGCGAAGTCCGAGGCGCGCGCCAGGGGGTCGGCGAGGGCCTGGATGGTTTTGGCGCGGTCGCCGACGGAGATGCCCGTGGTAGTGCCGTGCCGATAATCGACGGAGATGGTGAACGGCGTGTTATAGAGCGCCGTGTTGTCGTGGACCATCAGGCCGAGTTCGAGTTCCAGGCTGCGCTCGGGAGTGAGCGAGGCGCAGATGAGGCCGCGCCCCTGGGTCGCCATGAAGTTGACGAGTTCGGGGGTGGCCCACTCGGCGGCGCCGACGAAGTCGCCTTCGTTCTCGCGGTCCTCGTCGTCCACGACGATGACGAGGCGTCCCCGGCGGATGTCTTCAATCGCCGAGGCGACGCTGTCGAAGGAAGGGGTCTCGCAAATGCTCATGCTGCACGGGGCCTGGCGCCGGAGGTAGGCGTTTTGCTTCAACCTCCGGGGCGCCGTCTGGTTCGCGGCGGGGGCGGGTTCAGGCGGCGGCGTCCTTGCCGACCACGTTCGCTACGGCCTGTTTGTCGATGCGCAGCTTGGTGTTGGTGTCTACCTGGATGAGGAGCGTCGCCTCGTCGACCTGCGCCACGGTGCCATGCAGCCCGCCGATGGTCACGACCTTGTCGCCTTTCTTGACGGACTCGATGACGGCTTTGCGCTGGTCTTCTTTTTTCTTCTGGGGGCGGATCAGAAAAAAGTAAAAGACGACAAAGATGAGGACGAGCGGCAGAAACGACAGGAGCGGGTTGCTCTGGCCGGCGGGCATCCCCATGAGGAGGTAATGCGAGGCATCCATGAAAAACGCGGGGTGATGGTGAGGCTGGAACGAGGGGAAAATACGACCCTGCGCGGAGATCAGACCGGCCGCCGATGGACCCGGATAAAACAAAAAAGGGCAAGCTGACCGTGTCGCGTCGCTTCGACCTCCTACCGTTGCTGCCTTCCGGCCCTGGCGGAGTTCAGAGGGAGCTGACCGCACGGGACTTGCCCTGGCAGCAATCTACGGCTTCCGGGGCGGCATGTTCCGTGCAGAACGCGCGAAATCATGCGCGGGGGCTAGATAAGCCCTACGGCGTCGATATCCACAGCGATGCGGTAGCCGGCCGGGGGCGCGCCGTACTCGGCCAGGGCATAGCGGATGAGACTCTGAAGGCCGGAGGGGCGCAGGCCGAGGCCGCCCTTGACGATGGTGTGGAGGCGGTGCTGGCGCTTGACCTTGCCGACGAAGGCCGGCTCGGGGCCGAGCACCTGGGCGCCGGAGTCTAGGGCCCGCAGCAGGGCCGTCCAGTCCTCGGCGATGCGCCGGGCGCGCTCCTCGTCGGGGCCTTTGAAGACGACGCCGGCAAAGCAGCCGAAGGGCGGGTACTGGAAGGCTTCGCGTTCGGGGGCGAGCGCGGCGACGAAGCCCGCGTAGTCGTGACGGACGGTGTGGCGGAAAACACGGTGGTGAGGGGCGCGCGTTTGCAAGAGCACCTCGCCGGAAAGCCCGGCGCGGCCGGCGCGGCCGGCCACCTGCGTCAGGAGCTGGAAGGTGCGTTCCTCGGCGCGGAAGTCCGGCAGCAGCATGCCGGCGTCGGCGTTGACGACGCCGACGAGCGTGACGCGGCCGAAGTCGAGGCCCTTGGCGACCATCTGGGTGCCGATGAGGATGTCGGCGTCGTGCTTGCCGAAGCGGTCGAGGAGGCGGTGATGCGCGCCTCGTGCGCCGGTCGTGTCGAGGTCCATGCGGATGCACCGGGCCTCGGGGAAGACTTGCGCCAGTTCCTCCTCGACGCGCTGGGTGCCGGCGCCGCTGAGGCGCAGGTCGGCGGCGGCGCAGCGGGGGCACGCCGGCGGCAGCGCGGAGGCGCGTCCGCAGTAGTGGCAGCGCAGACTGCGGGCGGGCTTGTGGTAGATCATGGCGACGGAGCAGTTGGGGCAGACGGGGGCCCACCCGCACGCCTCGCACTCGACGACGGGGGCGTAGCCCCGGCGGTTTTGCAGCAGGATGACTTGCTCGCGGCGCTCCAGGCGCGCGCCGATGGCTTCGCGGAGCGTGTCGGAGAGCACGCCGTGCAGGCGGTGCTTTTTGCGTTCGAGCGTCAGGTCCACGAGTGCGACGGCGGGCAGGCCCGCCGGCTCGGCGCCGCGCACGGGCACGCGCTCGGGCATCGAGAGCAGGGTGAACTTGCCCGAGGCGGCGTTGGCCCACGATTCGAGCGTGGGGGTGGCTGATCCGAGCACGCAGACGGCCCCGTTCATGCGGGCGCGCATGACGGCTACGTCGCGGGCGTGGTAGCGCGGGGCGGGGTCGTGCTGCTTGTAGGAAGCTTCGTGCTCCTCGTCTACGACGATGAGGCCGAGGCGGTCCAGGGGAGCGAGGACGGCCGAGCGCGGCCCGATGACGACCTGGCAGCGGCCGCTGCGCAAGCCGCGCCAGGCATCGTAGCGCTCGCCGGGGCTCATGCGCGAGTGGACGACGGCGATCCGGTCGCCGAGGTGCGCCCGGAAGCGGGCGACGGTCTGGGGAGTCAAGGCGATCTCGGGGACGAGGATGATGCCCGTCTTGCCTCGCGCAAGGACCTCCTTGAGGGCCGCGATGTAGACTTCGGTTTTGCCGCTGCCGGTGACGCCGTGCAGCAGGAACGCCTCGAAGCGCTCGGCGGCGACGGCGGCGGCAATGGCCTTGAAGGCGCGGCGCTGCCCGTCGTGGAGCGTATGCGTGGCCGGGGGCGCGGGGGCGCGATTCATGCCGTCGGGTAGGCGCAGCACCTCGCGCGTTTCCACTTCGGCAAGGCCCTGCCGCACGAGCGCGGCGGCGGCGTCGCGGGAGGCTCCGGCGGCGGCGAGCGCTTCGGCAAGGGGCACGGCGCCGCCGCCGCCGCGCGCCGCCGCTTCGCGCAGCACGGCGAGCAGCGCCTGGCGGCGCGCGCCCCGGATGCCGGCCGGGTCGGCGGCGGCTCCGGCCTCGGTGAGGCGCAGACGCTTTTCGAGGCGGGGGCGGACGGCGCGGCGGGGAGTTTGCTCTTCGGTTTCGATGAGCCCGTCCTGGACAAGGCGCTCCAGGACGGCGCGCGTCGCGGCGGGCACGCGGGCGCGGAGGGCGTGCAGAGTGGTCTCGGGGCGGCGGCTTAGGAAGGCGAGCACGGCGCGCTCGGCGGCCTCTCCCCTGCCCTGCGGCGCGAGCGCGTCGGTGCGGCGGATGCGCAGGCCGGGAGCCGACTCGGCGCCGGGC
>CBDTTW010000237.1:0-4106 GCA_965363675.1 uncultured Rhodothermaceae bacterium | reverse complement strand
GTCGAGGCGCACCACGTCGAAGTAGTCGCCGCCGATCTCGCGCGAGGGCAGGGCCAGCGTGGCAATGTCGAGGCCGGGGAACGCCGGGATGCCCTGGGGCAGCAGGCGCAACTGGATCTGGCGCGCCAGCCGCATCTCCTCCTCCAGGCGCTCCTTGACGATCTGCTCCTCGATCAGCAGCGAGTTCTGTATGGCGACGAAGGCCAGGTTGCCGAGCGCGTAGAGGAACTCGTAGTCCTCCTGCCGGTAGGGCTGCCCGGTCAGGCGCGCGCCCACGCACAGCACGGCGCAGGCGGCCCCGTTCTGGTAGAGCGGCAAAAGCGCGCAGATGCCGGCGGCGCGCAGCGGCTCCCAGCCGGGGTCGGCGGCGGCCTCGCCCTCGCTGAGCGTCACGAGCGACGCCAGGCCGCAGAGCTTGCCCAGCACGGCGGAGCCTAGGTCGGCCCCGTCCACCCCCTTCGACGTGATGACCCGAAACGCAGGCTCGTCCTCGGCCGCATCGTCCTGGCGGAACAGGAAGATGTACTTGCCGATCATCATTTGCCCCATCAGGTAAAGCGAGAGCAGCTTGACGAGCTTGCGCCGGTCGATCTCGGCGTTGAAGTCGTTCGAGACCCGGAACAGGGTGTCGAGCTGCTGCACCTTCGTGTCGAGGTCGCGGTTGGCCTGGCGCAGCTCCTCGACCATGAGCGAGTTGTGCACCGCCGCCGCCGACATGTTGACGAGCGACTGGATGAACTCCAGCTCCAGCGTCTCGAACGGGCGTCCGGTCGCTTTGCCGCCGAGCGCGACGAGGCCGATCTTGCGCCGCCCGAACTGCACCGGCAGCGCAAGGGCGATCCGGTGGGCCGCCAGCTCGGCGGGGACGACCTCGCCCTGAAGCATCGGCGCGTCCTCGGGCAGGCTCAGGGGCAGGGCGTCGCCGGGCGCGAGCGCCGGGATGCCTTTGCACGAGGCCACGCGGTAGGCCCCCGCAAGCGGATCGTAGAGCAGCGCCGCCCCCCGCGTGACGAGCAGCTTGCTCATGGCCGTCAGGAGCAGGCTGCTCAGCACGAATTCCAGTTCGAGCGACGTGCTCAGCAGGCGGCTGGTTTCGTAGAGCGCCTTCAGGTCGAAGCGCTCGGTGCGGGCGGCCGGGGAGGGGTCGGGCATGGGGCGGTGGGCGTGTTGGAAATGCGGCGCTTAGGCGCGGCGCCGAGGCCCAAGATAGCGAGGCGGCAGGCGGGTTCAGCGGTCGAGGTGAATAATGTCGGCGCGCACGGCCTCTCCGCCCTCGATGGCGAGGCGGACGGCGGTTTTCTCGGCGTGGAAGCCTTGCCGCCCGGCCGCGCCGGGGTTGACGAAGAGCATGCCGCCCAGCTCGGGCACGCGCGCCACACGCAGGATGTGGCTGTGCCCGCAGATGAACACGCCGGGCGCATCCGCCTTCAGCGCCGCCAGGATGCCGCGCTCCCAGCGCCCCGGCCGCCCGCCGATGTGCGTCATGCGGAGGCGCAGCCCGCCGGCGTCGATCTCGGCCGTCTCGGGCAGGCTCCGGCGCAGCGGCGGCCCGTCGATGTTGCCCCAGACGGCCGTGACGGGGGCGATCTGCCCGAGTGCGTCGAGGATTTCGGGGCCGCCGATGTCTCCGGCGTGCAGGATGCCGTCCACGCCGTCGAAGGCTTCGGCGAGGCCGGGGTGCAGCCAGCCGTGCGTGTCGGAAACGATGCCGAGGGTCATGAGTCGGGGGCGCCGCCGGGCGCGTTGGTCAAAAAAAGGAAGGCGCCGCCGCGCGGGCCGCAAGCCGCCGCCTCAGTCCTCGATGGCCTCGATGCCGCGCCGCCGCATCCGCGCGACCATCTCCCGCATCTCCCGAAGCTGCTCGGGCGTGTGCCCCTGCCACGAAGTCACCTCGCCGGAGACCCGGAGCGGGTCGCGCGTGCGGTACGACTGCGTCGGGTTGCCGGGATACTTGGCGTTGGTCAGGTTAGGGTCGTCCTCGATAGGCCCGGTCGGCTCCACGACGTAGATGCGCTCGCGGCCGTCCCCCAGGGCTAGTTCGGCGCCCCAGACGGCCGCGTCGAGCGTAGCGGTCAGGTAGACGTAGGCGGCCGCGCGTCCGCTGCCGAAGTTGGAGCGGAAGCCGGGCGCGATGAGGTCTCCCGGCTTCAGGTCGGCCTTTGTGCCGTGGTAGAACGGCGGCAAGCGCGGGGCGCCCTCGGGCGGCATCGTATCGCTCATGGCGCTGTGGGGGGCCGGGTCAGCGCAGCATCAGGCGCACGCCGAAGTGGACGCGGGCGCGCACCTCCGCCTCCGCCTCGGGCAGCCACTGCCGCACCGGCACGCTCACGAAGGGCAGCACCTGGTAGCCGGGGCGGTTATACTCCAGCCCCGAGCGCACCCACACGACGCCGCCGCGGTACGTATCCGACCACTGGAGCGGCGTGTCGGGGGGGCGGGGCGTGGGCTTGGGGGGCGGCACGTTCTGGCTGCTCGTGGCCCCGGCCCGCCGAAGCGAGGTTTCGATGAGGTTGTACTGCCCGTAGTCCAGCAGCACCGACGAGAACACGTTGGTGCGGGCCGGGTTGAGCAGCAGCGAGTACTGCATCATCAGATGGGCTTCCCACCCGACGGCGCGCGTGTACAGGATGTCGTTGTCGCGGTTGGGCGCCGGGATGGTCGGCTCGGCGTTGGGCAGCGTCGGGACGAGCTGCTCGTAGCCGAGGCGCACGTGGCGCACCCCGAGCGCGTAGTCCGACGAGACCGAGGGCGAGAGCAGCGAGGTCGAGATGAAGCTGAGGTCGGCCTGCGGAAAGCCTACCTGCCCGTCCATCGACGGATCGAGGGCGAGGCGGAGGGCGTAGTCGGTGTTTTCGTCGGTTTCGTAGTACTTGAGCACCAGCCAGCTCAGGTTGACCGCCCGCCCGCTGTTGCTGCTGGAGGCGTCGAAGATGCCGCTCACGTCGAAGTGGGGCGCAAGCTGGTAGTCGAGGCGGAACCCGAGGCCGAGGCCGGGCCGCAGGGCCTGCTGGCCGTTCTCGACGGCGCCGACGGAGCGGTAGGAAACCTCCGTGGAAACCGCGTAGCCGTCGTAGAAGTAGCGGCGCGCCGTCTCGCCGTGGTTGAACTGGTTGTGCAACCGGAAGGGCCGCTGGGCGCTTGCGTCGGCAGGGCAGAGGAAGGCCGTGCAGACGAGGCCTGCCATCAGAAGAACGCTCGGGCCGGCGGCATTGGAGCGGGGCATACGCATCCCTGGCAAGGGGTCGTCGGTGGGCGGGCGCCCAGCGGCGGCGGCCCGGCGGCGTCCGGGCGGCATATCGATGGCGTAATGTTACGCAAGTTTTTAATACTACGCTAATCCTGCACGAACGTTTCTCCGGGCGCGAGCACGCGGGCCTGCATGCCGGCGGCCTGCATCTGCCGCATCCATGCCTCGGGGTCGAGCTCGATGGGCGGGAAGGTGTTGTAGTGCAGCGGCAGCGTGAGCCGCGGCCGGATCATGCGCGCCGCCCGCACCGCCTCGGCAGGCCCCATCGTGAAGCAGTCGCCGATGGGCATGAGCGCCAGGTCCACGGCGTAGTCCTCGCCGACCCACGCCATTTCGCTGAAGGCGCAGGTGTCGCCGGTGTTGTAGATCCAGCGGTCCTCCAGGCGCAGCAAAAAGCCGTTGGGGTTGCCGCCGTAGCTGCCGTCGGGGAAGGACGACGAGTGCCGCGCGTAGGTCATCACGACCCGGCCCCAGGGAAAGTCGGCCGCGCCGCCGGTGTTCATCGGTTTGGCGCGGTCGTGGCCGTGCTTCTCCGAAAGCGCCTCGGCGATCTCGTAGTTGGCGATGACGAGCGCTCCCGAGCGCCGGGCGATGTCCACGGTGTCGCCCCAGTGGTCGCGGTGGGCATGCGTGAGGAAAATGACGTCCGGGTGCAGATCCTCCGGGCGGACGACCGGCTCGGCGAGCCGGTTGCCCGTGATGAACGGGTCGAAGAGCAGCGTGGTCCCCGCCGTCTCGATCTGGAAGGCCGAGTGGCCGAAGTAGGTGAGTTTCATAACGGCGGTTGGAGCTAGACGCGCGGCAAAAAAAGGCTCTCCTGCGCCGGCGGCAGGAGAGCCTGTAAACGCTCGGAGGGGCC
>CBDTTW010000236.1:0-4110 GCA_965363675.1 uncultured Rhodothermaceae bacterium | reverse complement strand
CCGCCGTAGCGCTCGGCGCCCTCGCGGCGGACGAAGTACAGGGGGCGCTCGGCGGGAAGCGTAGGCGCGCCGTTCAGGTCGGGCCAGAACGAGCGGCCGTCGAGGCCGGGGGGCAGGGCGACGCCGGCGGCGTCGAGGAGGGTCGGCAGGAGGTCCATCGAGAGCACGGGCGGGGCGAAGGCGGCCCCGGCGGGCAGGCGCCCCTGCCAGGCGAGGGCGCCGGGGACGCGCAGGCCGCCTTCGTACATGTTGCCCTTGCCGCTGCGCAGCGGGCCGCAGGAGGCGCCGGCGGGCAGATCGCCGCCGTTGTCGCTGGTGAAGACGATGAGCGTGCGTTCCATCTGGCCGGTTTCGCGCAGGGCGGCCAGAACGCGCCCGATGCCTTCGTCCATGTGCTCGATGAGGGCGACGAGGCGGGCGCGCTTCTCCGAAAGGCCGGGCTCGCGGGCGCGCACGCGGTCGAGGGCGGCCGGGGGCGGCTGGATGGGGGTATGGGGGGCGTTGTAGGCGAGGTAGAGGAAGAAGGGGGCGGGCGCCTGGGCGCGGGCGCGGATGTAGTCCACGGCCCAGCCGGTGAACAAATCGGTGGCGTGGCCTTCGGGGCGGACCTCGTCGGGGCCGAAGCGCATGTAGTTGACGCCGTGGCGCAGATGGGTGGTGTAGTCGTCCATCATGTCGCCGAGGAAGCCCTGGAACACGTCGAAGCCGCGCAAGAGGGGCAGGTTGGGGGCTTCCAGGCCGAGGTGCCACTTGCCGACGAGGGCGGTATGGTAGCCCGCCTGCTGGAGGAGCCGGGGCAGCAGGACGGCGCCGGGGTCGAGGTAGCCCCAGCTATCTTCGGGGTGGGTGCGGATGACGCCGGGGGCCCCGACGCGGTCGGGGTAGCGGCCGGTGAGCAGCGCCGCGCGGGTGGGCGAGCAGACGGGCGCGTTGGCGTAGGCCTGGGCGAGGCGCACGCCCGAGGCGATGAGCGCGTCGGTGTGCGGGGTGCGCACGTCGGGGGCGCCGTAGCTGGAGAGGTCGCCGTAGCCGAGGTCGTCGGCGAGGATGACGATGAGGTTGGGGCGCGGCGGCGGGCCGGGCTGCGCGGCGGCCGGCCGGGCGGGCGGCGGCAGCAGGGCAAGAAGCAGGACGAGGCGTAGGGCGAAGCGCATGAAAACCGGGGCGGCGCGGGTGCAGGCGCCGGGCTACGTTACCGGTTAACATACAACCAAAACACCTGCGCCGCCCAGGCATTCACCGCAAATCCGAGCGCCGGGGCCGTGAGGAAGCTTCGGGCGGCGCGGCTTCCCGGCGGGCGGGGGCGGCTTCGGGGGCGGGGACTTCGGCGGGCGCTTCCGCTTCGGGGGCGGCCTCCCGGGGGGCGGGGGGAACGTCCAGGAACGGATCGAGGGCGGCGAAAAGGGCGTCGGGCTGCTCCCACTGAGGCATCAGGCCGGTGGCGAGGCTCGCGCGCTCGACGGCGCCGGGGTTGGCCTGCTGCAACGCGGCGGCGCGGTCGAAGCGCTGCACGCCCGCCTCGGTGGGCGTCACGAGGAGCGTGGGATGCGTGAGCTGGGTGTAGGCGCGCCAGGCGTATTCGTTCATGAAGAGCGAGCCTTCGATGAAGCGCGAGGGGGCGTGCTGCGCGCCGCGCGTGTGCGAGGTCAGGAAAGCGTAGTTGATGAGGTCCGGGGGGACTTCGGCGGTGGGGCTGAAGACCTGCTCGCGGTAGAAGCGCGCGATGTTTTCGCGGCTGGAGATGCGGCCGAAGAGCACGTCGAAGGCGCCGACGCCGCGCACGGCGCCGAGCAGCGCCCGGCCGGCGGCCGACGACTCGTAGTCGCGCCCGAGGGCGGTCGGGGCGATGAGGACGAGTTTGCGGAGGTAGGCGGGGTAGGCGTTGGCGATGGCGGCGGCGTACTCGCAGCCGAGCGAGTAGGCGACCACGTCGGCCTCGGCGCGGACGTGCTCGTGCAGGAAGCGGCGAAGCTGGCGCTGGTAGAGCCCGGGGCGGTAGGAGACGGCGGGGCGGTCCGAGAGGCCGAAGCCGAACCAGTCGAGCGCGTAGATCGGGCGCCCGGTGCGGGCGGCCCAGTGGTCGAAGAGCGGCTTCATCTCGTAGCTGGAGCCGGCGGCGTTGATGCTGTGCAAAAGCACGATGGGCAGCCCTTCGCCGTCGCGTTTGTAGAAGCGGGCTTTGCCTTCGGGCAGCTTCATCTCGTGGACGGGGGCGCCGAGGGCGGGCGCGAGGTGCGGCGGCAGCGGCAGGCGGGTGCGGCGGGTGCGCTCCATGACGGCGCCGGTCAGGAGGGCGCCGAGCGCGATGGAGCCGGTCACGAGCGCCGTGGTGCGGCCGCGCGAGGGGGCCTCGGAGGACTTGCCGCCGGGAAGAAGGTCGGTGAGCTTGCCGGGAAGTTTGAAGGCCATAGGGCGCGCGCGTCGAGAACCGTTGGGGGGCCTAGGGTTAGAATACGCAAGTCGGCGGCAAGATCCGGCGGCGCGGCGACAATCTTGTTGGATGCGCGCCGGGGGCCGGGCGCCGGAGGGCGCAGCGGCGCGAAACATTACCTGTGGATTATTTAAGGGGCCTGCGCGGGCTCTTCGGGAGAGTTCGGAGGGTATAGCCTGGGGCTCCGGAAGCGCCGGGGCGCGGGTTCACGAGACGCTCACAGGATATGTCGTACAAACGTTTCTTCGCCATGGTCGGCGCCTCGACGGCGCTGATGTTCGGTCTGATGTACTCGACCACGTATGCCTTTGAACACGTTCGGTGGAGCCAGACGCGCTTCTGGATGGCGCTGTACATGGGGGCTGTGATGGCGGCCGTGATGCTGGGGTTCATGCTTTCGATGTACACCGACCGGAAGAAGAACGCCGCCATTTTCGCCGGGTGCGCGGCGGTTTTCGCGGGCGGCCTGCTGCTGGCGCGCAGCCAGGCGACGGTCGGCGATGCGGCGTGGATGAAGGCCATGATTCCGCACCACTCCATCGCCATTCTGACGAGCGAGCGGGCGCGCCTTTCCGACCCACGGGTGCGCCGCCTGGCCGACGAGATCATCGAGACGCAGCGGCGCGAGATCGCCGAGATGGAGACGCTCATCCGGGCGCTGGACGCGGCCGACTGAGGGAAGGGGCTGCGGCTCAGGCGGCGTTGGAGGGGGGAGCGTCCCGAAGGAGCCAGCGGGTGAGGGCGACGGCGGCGGCGAGCCAGCCGAGCGCAAGGGCGGCCCCGCCGAGCACGTCGGTGGCATAGTGGGCGCGGAGGTAGATGCGGCTGAGGCCGACGAGAGCGGCCAGCAGCAGCAGCAGCGCCGCGAGGAGGGCGCGGTAGGCCGGGCGCAGGCGCCCGAGCAGGCCGCCGCGCAGCAGGAGCCAGGCCAGCAGCCCGAAGGTAAGCGTGGCCGTAAAGGAGTGGCCGCTCGGAAAGCCGGCGCCGAGCGCGGAGAGGCCGCCGGCGGGGCGCGCGCGGGCAAAAAGCGCCTTGAGCCCGTAGACGAGGGCTTGGCCGGCCCCGAAGCCGACGAGCAGCACGGCAAGCGGCCGCCAGGCGCGGCGGCGCTGCATCCAGAAGGCCACGCCGGCTACGATGGCTCCGGCGGCCCACCCGCTCCCGAGCCAGGTAAGGGCGTGCATCACGGCGCTGAGGGCGGGCGAGGCGGCGCGCAGCGCCAGGCGTTCGCCGGCGGCGTCGAGGGCGCTGAGGGAATCGCGGCCGACCCATAGCTCGGTGACTTCGGCAAAGCCCCAGAACGCAAGGCCGACCGCCGCGAGCGACGCCGTCAGGCCGAGGCCGTCCCAGGCGCCGCGCCGGAAGCGGGCGCGCACGAACCGCAGCGCGGCGCGGCCGGGGCGGCCAGCAGCCCCGCCGCGGCGAGGACCAGGCCGGCCAGGACGGCGAACACGGTCTCCAGGGTTTCGAGCCAGGCCGGTTCGGCAGGGTCCGGGAGCGGCAGGGCGGCGCAGAGCGTCAGCAAGAGGCGCATATCAGCAAGACGAGCATAGAGGTGCACGGGGCTTCCGCCGGGCAAAGGCGGCTTCGGCAGGGGCTTTCTGCGGGCACGCGAGGGGCGCGGCCCCGGCAGGCGGCGCCTCTACGATACGCCCGGAGGCGCGGAAAGGCGCCCGCCG
>CBDTTW010000235.1:0-4114 GCA_965363675.1 uncultured Rhodothermaceae bacterium | reverse complement strand
CTAGGGGCGGCGCCTTTCAGTAGTCGCCGGTTTTCCGCCAGTCGCCGCACGACCAGTCGGTATTGTCGCTGGGATCCGTGCAGCCCGTAAGGCGGCCGCAATCTCTTACCCAATGCACCGCTCCGACGCCGGCTTCAAAGGTCGTTTTCTTCTCCTGCTTCTCTTCCAGTCGGCATCCGGGCGGAGCAAAACGGATGACTTCATCTCGGGTCATTTCCCCAGCGGATAACTTTTTGAGTCTGTCAAGCATTTCGTCCATTTCCGATTCCCTCCTGTTGCTGAGGTTGAGATATGCTGCAACGGTCTGGATTGACTTCCGACAAGACGAAGCGCAGCGGGTCCTGCGCAACGCTATCAGGACGCCTGAGATTGCAGGGTCCTCTCATGGCCGCCGACTGCTTAAAAAGCGCTTCCAGCGAATTACAGGGTCTTACACGCTCTACGGGCATAAATCCCTGGAGTCGCCCAGGCGCGTCCAGGTAAGAGATCCTGTAATAGTGAGCAATATAGAAGGGGTGTTCACAATTTTTCAAGTAAGCGTCAAACGAGCCTGGAAAATTAACCCTCAATGGCGGACTGCCTCCCGTCGCTCCAAATCTCCAGAGCCTGCCGTTCATACGACGGCGCCGTTTACACGGCGGCCTCTGCCGCTCTCCGACGCCTGGCAAGGAATCCGGGGCTTGCAGAGGCCGTCCAGCGAAAACGTGTCGCCAAGCGACGCTTAAGGAGCTTGAGCCTGTGAAGGCTTTCCCCTTCGCGTTTAGCGCATTTCCGAGGGCGCACCGGGGCGGCCCTGCGGCGCCCGGCGCGGCCCGCCGGGGGCTTCGCGGCGCTCGCCGTTGGCAGGGCGGGGCGTCTCCGCGCGGGCGGGCGCTTCGGGGCGCGCCGCCGGGCGCGCGTCGCGGCGCGGCAGAAATGCCGGCGGCATCGAAGGCGTCTGCACGAAGCGCCCGCGCTCGTCCACCGGGACCCACTGCCCCGGAAGGTTGTACAGGTACCGCCCGATGCCCCACTGCACCGCCGCCCGCCGCATGCTCGACGAGAGGCCGCCCTTGACCGGCTCGATGTCCGTATTCTCGGCCCCGTCCCACTTCGCAATCCACTCGTCGCCGGCGCCGTCCGAGCGCGGCACGCGGATCGCAATGCCGCAGAGCACGCCGCCGTCGGGGCCGGCCTTGTACTCGTTCTTCCAGTTGGCCGGGCCGCACACCTGGTCCAGCCGGTCCATGATGGCGCGGTTCGTCACGTAGGCCGCCGCCAGTCCCTTGCCCGACGCCTTGGCAATGGCGATAGGCTTCCACTCGATATCCTCCGCCGCGAAAAAGTCCTGGAGGCGCTGCCAGTCGATCATCTCTTGCATGGTTATCTCCATCTATATGGCGTTCTTATGCGTAAAAGGTACCGCGCCCGCGTGACATCCCCGTGTCACAGGCGCGCGTCTCCCGGCTTGCGCCTTCGCTCCGGCGTCAGTATCGTAACACCGGCCGACCGCTTCCGCCCTGACCACTTGGACCGTTATGAACCGTCGCCTGTTTCTGCGCGCGGCCGGCGGCGCCGCTGCGCTTGCCGCGGCGCCTGCCCTCGGCAAGCCCGCGCCCTCCGACGAGCCGGAGCGCCTGCTGCATCTGGAGCGCTTTTTTCCCGCGCCCGTCCGCATCGCCCGCGTCGAGGCGCTGCGCGCCCGGGGGGTGTACTTCATCCGCGTCGTCTCGGAGAGCGGCGCCTTCGGCGTCTCGGTCGGCAACCTGCGCTTTCCCTATCTGCTCAGCCTGTTCGAGGGGCTGGCGGCCCCGTTTTTCGCAGGGCAGGACGCCCGCGACATCGAGACCCTCATCGACGCCGTCGGGCGCGCCGAGCGCAACTACAAGTATGCCGCCCTGCCGTTCTGGAGCGTCGTCGGGCAGATCGAGTGGGCCGTCTTCGATTTGCTCGGGCGTTTGGCCGGGCGCCCCGCCTACACGTTCTTCGGCGAGGCCCTGCGCACCCGGGTCCCGGCCTATCTCTCGACGTTCACCCGCGACCGCAGCGCCGAGGCCACCCTGGCCGAACTCGACGGGCCGGTGGCGCGTACGGGCGTCCGGGCCGTCAAGATCAAGATCGGCGGGCGCATGGGGCCGGACCTCCTCCCGGGCCGCAGCGAAGCCCTGATTCCTCTGGCCCGCAAGCACTTCGGCGAGGGCATGGAGCTGTACGCCGACTGCAACGGCTCCTACGATGTGCCCGGCGGCATCCGCATCGGCCGCCTGCTCGAAGACGCCGGCTTCGCCATCGTCGAGGAGCCGTGCCACTGGGAGGACTTCGCCGGCACGAAGGCCGTCGCCGACGCGCTCCGCATGACGGTGGCCGGCGGCGAGCAGGATACCAGCTTCCCGAAGTGGCGCTGGCTCTGCGAAAACCGGGCGCTCGACCTGGTGCAGCCCGATCTGGTCTACAACGGCGGCTTCATCCGCTCGGTGCGGGTGGCCCGCCTGGCGGCGTCGCTGGGGCTGCCCATCTCGCCGCACGCCTCGTCTACCGGCCCCGAGGCCGCCCTGAAGCTTCAGTTTGCCGCCGTCACGCCCAACCTCGGCGGCTTCCAGGAGGCGCGCGAGGAGCCCGCCGACGCCGACGCGTGGTACGAGCCCGTGCTGCGGCTCCGGAACGGCTTCGTCGAAATCCCGGCCGGCCCCGGCCTCGGCATCGCCTACGACGAAGCCCTCTGGCGCGGCGCCGAGCGCGTCGGATGCAGCGCGGCCGGCTGAGCGGCCCGTCATATCGGGAAAAGGCTGAGACAATGCGCCCGCCGGACCCCTCGGCCCGAGACCTCGGCGCGCCGACGGGGTTTGAGAGGCAACCCGCAGCCTATGACCGAGAGAGACGATGAAGCATGTAAAAATCTCCCCCAAAGCTATTTTCGAAGTGCTGAAGGAGAGCTTCGAGCAGTGGAACAATGACAATGCGACGCGCCTGGGAGCGGCGCTCGCGTACTACACGATCTTCTCCGTCGCGCCGCTGCTCATCATCATCGTGGCCGTGACCAGCTTCTTCTGGAGCAGCCAGTCCTACAGCGTGCAGGCCGAGCTGCTGAGCCAGGTAAGCGCGCTCGTCGGGCGCGAGGGCGGCGAATTCATCGGCTCGCTCCTCGAAAACAACAGCGAGGAGAAGGCCGGCGGCATCCTGGCCACGGTGCTGGGCATCGGGGCGCTGCTCTTCGGCGCGACCGGCGTGTTCGTGCAGCTTCAGGGCGCGCTCAATACGCTCTGGGAGATCAAGCCCATGCCCACGAGCGGCATCATGAGCTTTTTCATGAACCGCGTGTGGTCGTTCGGGATGATCCTCGCCATCGGCTTCATCCTGCTCGTCTCGCTCGTGCTGAGCGCCGTGCTCACGGCCGTAGGGGCTACGTTCTCGTCCATCCTCAACATCGTCCTGTCGCTCGGCATCATCACGCTGCTGTTCGCGCTCATCTACAAGATCCTGCCCGACGCCGAAATCGACTGGCGCGACGTGTGGATCGGCAGCTTCATCACGGCGCTGCTTTTCACGGCGGGCAAGTTCGCGCTTGGGCTCTACCTCGGCACGAGCGGGGCGGCCTCGGCCTACGGCGCGGCGGGGTCGCTCGTGGTGCTGCTGCTGTGGGTGTACTACTCGGCGCAGATTTTCTTCTTCGGCGCCGAGATCACCCAGGTCTACGCCGAGCGCTACGGCAACGGCATCCGGCCTGCGCGCCATGCCGTGCGGCTGGCCGTGGAGGCCCGCGACTTCGAGACGCTGAGTCCGGGCGACACGACCTTCGCGTGGGTCCGTGATACGGCCGACATCGTCGGCATACCGCGCGATGCCGAGTTCTTCCTGGCGCAGACCACCGACACGCTCGACTTCGGCGCCGTCTGCGTCGGCGACGTCTTGGGGGACACGTGGCCGGTCGAAAACGTCGGCGGCTGCCAGGTGGAGATCCTCTCCTACAGCTTCGAGGGGGGACGCGGCGGGTTCGCACTGCAGAAACCGGTGTGGACGACCCTGGTGATCGACCGCGGCGGGCGCGCGACGCTTCCGATCGTGTTCGCTCCGAAGGTCGCCGGACCCGATTCCGCGATTCTGATCATCCGCGGTCCTTCGAAGCCGCGGGCCGACA
>CBDTTW010000234.1:0-4119 GCA_965363675.1 uncultured Rhodothermaceae bacterium | reverse complement strand
CCGATGCGCCCCGCCTGTGGCAGCAGTATCAGGCCGCGCCGCCGCCGGAGCAGGCGCGCCCGGCCGAGCCGGAAAGCAAACCGCTGTGGATGCAGTACCGCAAGGCCGAACCTTCGGTGGCCGAGGCGTCCGAGCTGCGCGCGCTCGAACACCGCGTGCTGGGCGAGCACGGCGTGCGCCGCCGCCAGGCGTTTCTCGACTACCTGTTCGGCGGCGATGCGGCGGCCTACGAGCAGGCGCTGCGCCGCCTCGGCGAGGCGGCTTCGTGGCCCGAGGCTGCCGGCATCATCCGCGATGAGGTTTTCCTGAAGCGCCGGGTGGATATTTACCATGAGATCGCGGTTACCTTTACCGGGGCCGTAGAAGCGCGCTTCGCGCGGTAGGCCCCCTCCTCTGCCGGCACACCTTTCCGCCCATGGACGAAGAAACCCCCTCTCTGGAAGCGCTCCGCGCCTTGCGCGCCGAGGCCCTGGCCGGCGGCGGCCCCGAGCGCCAGGCCCGCCAGAAGGCCCAGGGCAAGCTCACCGCCCGCGAACGCCTCGACGTGCTGCTGGACGCCGGCAGCTTCTGCGAACTCGGCATGTTCGTGCGCCACCAGAGCCACGACTTCGGCATGGAGCAGCAGCGCCCCCTCGGCGACGGCGTCGTGACGGGGTGGGGCAAAATCATGGGCCGCACGGTGTACGTCTTCAGTCAGGATTTCACGGTGTTCGGCGGCTCGCTCGGCAAGGCCCACGCCGGCAAAATCGTACGCCTGATGGAGCTGGCTCTGGAGAACGGCGCGCCCATCATCGGCCTGAACGACTCGGGCGGGGCGCGCATCCAGGAGGGCGTCGTGGCCCTCGGGGGGTACGCCGAGATTTTCCTGCTCAACACGTACGCCTCGGGGGTGGTGCCGCAGATTTCGGCCATCCTTGGGCCTTGCGCCGGGGGAGCCGTCTATAGCCCGGCCATCACCGACTTTACGTTCATGGTCGAGGGCACGAGCTACATGTTCCTGACCGGCCCGAACGTCGTCAAAACCGTGACGCAGGAGGATGTGGACGCCGAAGCGCTCGGGGGGGCGGCCGCGCATGCCCGGCGCAGCGGGGTCGCGCATGTGACCTGCCCGGACGACGTGACGTGCCTGCTGCGCCTGCGCGAGCTTTTCGAGCACCTTCCGCAGAACTGCGAGGACCCCGCCCCGCGCAAGCCTACCGCCGACCCGGCCTCGCGCGAGTCCCCGGCGCTCAACGGGTTTATCCCCGAGCAGTCGAACAAGCCCTACGACATGCTGGAGGTGATCCGCGAGGTGGTGGACGACGGAGCGCTGTTCGAGCTTCAGGCGGCGTTTGCCCCTAATCTCATCACCGCGTTTGCGCGCCTCGACGGGCGCAGCGTGGGCGTCGTCGCCAACCAGCCGGCGGCGCTGGCGGGCGTGCTGGACATCGACGCCTCGGTCAAGGGCGCGCGCTTCGTCCGCTTCTGCGACGCCTTCAACCTGCCGCTCGTGGTGTTCGAGGACGTGCCGGGGTTTCTGCCGGGCACGGCGCAGGAGTGGAACGGCATCATCCGGCACGGCGCCAAGCTGCTGTATGCGTTTTGCGAAGCCACCGTGCCGCGCGTTACGGTCATCACGCGCAAAGCCTATGGCGGCGCTTACGACGTGATGAACTCGAAGCATATCCGAGGCGACCTGGTGCTGGCATGGCCCACCGCCGAGATCGCCGTGATGGGGCCGCAGGGCGCCGTCGAAATCATCCACCGCCGCAGCCTCGAAACCGCCGCCGACCCGGAGGAGGCGCGCGGCCGCTTCATCGCGGCGTACCGTGAAAAATTTGCGCACCCGTACGTGGCGGCCGAGCACGGCTTCGTGGACGACGTGATCGAACCGGCCAAAACACGGCCCCTGCTGTGCGCAGCCCTCGAAATGCTGCAAAACAAGGCGGCGCGGCTGCCCCGGCGCAAGCACGGCAACATTCCGCTCTAAGGTTTTTTGGGCCGGTTCTTGCAAGGATCTTTAGCATTCATAGCGTGTTGAGATGAAATGCGAAGAACTTGTAAGAAGCCCCCCGTATTTCTGAAACGCGACGGTTGCTTTCAGGCGGCGCGGGGCTTATTGTAGAGCATCTAGAAAGGTCAGATAACGTAATACTTTAAGAGGCGGCGTTATCAAAACCCATGTTACCATTGGACGGAGAACCACCGTGTATCGATTAACCGTAATCGTAGCGGCGCTCTGGTGCCTGACGTATGCTGACCCGGCTCTCGCGCAGCGTACGTGGGGCGCCACAGAGGCCCCGAAGGAGCCGGTACGCGCGTCTCGCCGGGTGGAGCTGACCCGGCAGAACGCCCAACCCGTGCAAAACATTCCGCTGGCGCCGAACCCGCACATCGCCGTCGGGGCGCCGGTGGCGGCCTCGGACAGCCTGAGCGAGAGCGAGGTGCTCTTTCGCATCAGCCGCATCTACCGTTACCAGGCCGACATCCTGAAGGCGCAGGCCGAGCGCAACAACGAACAGGCCGAGCGCCTGCTCGAACTGGCGATGACGGAGCTGAGCACGCTCATGCAGGCGCGCGGCGTCATGGACCGTCCGCGCTTCCCGGAGATGTACCGCTCGCTCGTGGGCGAGTATGAGCTGTTCTACGGCGACTCGGCCGACTCGCTGGGGCAGCAGTACGGCGACATCTTCCAGCTTCGGGCCGACCTTTTCAGCGCCATCAACGAGGTGGACCATCCGCTGCTCGGCGACATCATCATCCCGAAGTTGCAGCCGGCCAAGACGGTCATCCCGATGACGATGAACCGCCTGGTCGAGTCGAGCATCGCGTACCTGCTGCGCACGCCCGAGAAGCATCTGTACCGCTGGATGAGCCGCGCCGACACCTACTTCCCGATGATCGAGCAGATCCTGAAGGAAGAAGGCGTGCCGGATGAGGTCAAGTACCTCGCCATGATCGAGAGCGGCCTGAACCCCCACGCGCAAAGCTGGGCGCAGGCGGTGGGCATGTGGCAGTTCATCGCGGCTACGGGCAGCCGCTACGACCTCCAGATCAACACCTGGGTCGATGACCGCAAGGACCCGGAGAAGGCCACCCGCGCCGCCGCGCGCCACCTGCGCGATTTGTACAACACCTATGGCGACTGGCACCTTGCCTTTGCGGCCTACAACTGCGGCCCGGGCAACGTCAACAAGGCGTTGCGCCGGCTCGGCCGCGAGCGCGCGACGTTCTGGGAGATCTGGGACTACCTGCCCCGCGAGACGCGCGGCTACGTGCCCATGTACATCGCGGCGGCCGTCGTCGCCTCGAATCCGGGAGCCTTTAACCTGCCGCGCATCGAGCCGGGGCCGCGCTACGAGTATCACAACGTCCCGATCCAGGGGCAGATCTCGCTGCAAACCGTCGCGGATCTGGCGGGCACGCGCCTGGACGTGATCAAGGCGCTCAACCCGGGCATCCGCCGCTCGACGACGCCGCCTTCGAGCAAGCCGTACTACGTGCGCATCCCGATGGGCTCGTACGAGCGCTTTGCGGCCAACTACGAGCGCCTGCCCGAGTCTGACCGGACGGTGGCGGCCGAGGAAACCTACGTGGTGCGCCGGGGCGACACGCTCGCCAAGATCGCGCAGCGCTACGGCGTCTCGTCGGGGGCCATTCAGGACGCGAACAGCCTTTCGAACGGTCGCGTGCGGTCGGGGCAGCGCCTCGTGATCCCGGTGGAGCGGCTCGCCGACGGCCCGCTGCCGGCGCTGGCGGCCTCGCAGGTGCAGACGGTGCAGTACGCCGAGCGCAACGGCCGCCTGATTACGGCGCTGCGCCCCTACGAAGGCGCGGCCCGGCCGGCGGCGGCTCCGCGCGCCTCGACGGCTACGCCCGTCGTCAACGCCAGCGACACGCGCGAGCAGCAGGCCGAGGAGTCTGAGGCGCGCACGGCCCCGCGCGAGACGCGCACGGAAACGCGGGTCACCTACAAGGTGCGGCGCGGCGACAACCTGGCGGGTGTCGCAGCCAAGTACGGCGTGAGCATCAGCGACCTGCGCGAGTGGAACAACCTGCGCAGCAGCACCATCCGGACGGGGCAGAACCTGCGCATCTACACCTCGGGCAGCGCGCCCGCCGCCGGCAGCGCCCGCGAGG
>CBDTTW010000233.1:0-4120 GCA_965363675.1 uncultured Rhodothermaceae bacterium | reverse complement strand
CCCAACACCAACGGCAGCCAGTTTTTCATCACGCACGGGCCGCAGCCTCACCTCAACGGCAAGCACACGGTCTTCGGCAAGGTGACCGCCGGGCAGGACGTGGTGGACGCCATCCGCCAGGGCGACACGATTACGTCGGTCGCCATTGCGGAAGCCGAATAAGGCGCGAAGTCTTCGGCAGGGTAAAAGCCCCGGACGGCGCGCGCCGTCCGGGGCTTTTGCGTACGCCTACCGCCCCGATTCGAGCACCGACCAGCCCTGCTCGAAGACGATATCGACGGGGATGCCGGCGGCGCCGAGGCGGTCGAGGTCCTTCTGAAGCGCTGGGTCCATGGCGCCGTAGCGCTCGGCGAAGGTTTGCACGGCCTCGTAGGAGCCGTCGCCCTGAAGGCGCAGGATCTGCTCGGAGAGCGCGCCGATGGCCTTCTCGAAGGCGGCGGGCTCGACGCGGTACAGGCCGTCGGCGTCGCGGGTGAAGGCGCCCTGCTCGCGGAAGAAGTTGAAGCGCATCAGGTTGGCCTGCCCGTGCGCGCTCGCGCCGCCGAAGCGCACCGAGCGGAAGATGCCCGCCAGGAACGTCGTGTAGTGGTCCATGAGGTCGGCGTCGTACTCGCCGGCCTTGTGGAGCGCGCCTACCATGTAGAGCCCGAGCACGTCGGCCTTGCCTTCTTCGAGCGCCGAGTAGCGGTCGCGCAGGGCGGCGCGCACCGTGCCTCGGCCGTCGAGCGTGTTCTTGATGCCGAGGCCGTGCGCGACTTCGTGGAACATGGTGTTGCCGAAAAACGCGTCGAAGGTGACGTGCCGGCGCTGGTTCTCCGCGATGAGCGCCCCGGCGATGGGCGTCAGGATGGCGTCGAACTTGGCGCGCATGCTGTTCTTGAGTTGCAGGCGGCGCGTCCCCCGCAGAAGCTGCACCTGCTCGTCGTTGGGCAGGTTGATGGCGATGGTCTTGGAGCCCGCGTTGGCGTCGCCCGCATAGTAGAGCGCATCGTAGGCCCCGAGGTCCGAGTCGGCGCCGGGGGTTTCGCGTTTGTAGGCGTCGGGGACGGGCAGGCCGCGCTGGAGCATGGGCAGCAGGGCGGCGTAGCGCGCCAGGCGGCGGCTCCACGCCCGGTCCTTGACGAGCACGTAGGCTTCGTGGGCGGCCTTGGCCCCGGCGAGTTGGTCCTCGTAGTGCTCGATAGGCCCGATCACGAGGTCGAGCGTGTTGTCCTTCATGTCCATCCACGCCAGGTCGCTCTCGCGGTAGTCGTCGGTGCGCAGGGCGCGGGCGCGCAGCGTCAGGTAGCGCTTGAGGCCGGCGTCCTGGACGCGGTTTGCGGCCTGCTCCAGCAGCGTGGCGGCGCGCTCGGTCGGCTCGGCGAAGAACACGTGGTAGGGCACGGCCTCCAGGCCGCCGCCGGCGGCGCGGCGCACCATGGTGTACTCGCTCTTGAGCGCCGGGTCCACGGCGGCGGCGGCTTCGAGGGCTTCGGGCGTGAGATCGGGCGGGTAGAAACCTGCGCCGGGCGGCTTCGGGCCGACGCCCGGCAGGAACGGGGCGTTGCCGTCGAGGCGGTCCCACGGGCCGTAGTTGATCTCGGCGTAGCGGCGCGCCGAGGGGTCGGCGAGGCCCCCGAGGAGCGTGTCGGGGTCGCCGTAGGCTTGCCGCCAGAAAATGGCGTCCATCTGCTGCGCCGCCTCGATGAGCAGCGGCAGGGCGGCGCGGTCGGCGGCCGAGAGCGAATCGAGCGGGGCCGTCAGGCGGAAGCGGTGGTACTGGTCCACGCGCGCGGCGAGCGCGTCGGCGCCGGCGTTGGGGGGCTCGGCGGCGGGGCGGCAGGCGAGAGGCAGCATAGCGGCAAGCAGCAGGAAAAGGCGGCGCATGGCGAGGCGAGGGGTTACGGGGCCGCGTACGAGCGGGGCAGCGCGGCGTCCGTGAGGAAGATGAAGTCCGCGAGGCCGCGCAGCTCCGGCGGGAACGCGGCGGCGAGGTCGGCGGGGCGGATGACGACGGCGAGCACGCGCGCGCGGGGGGCGTAGCGCCGCAGGTGGTCGGCGATGCCGCTGCCGCGCTCGACGTGGAACGCCCCGGCGAGGTGCAGCACGGCGCCGCTGCGGTTGTTGCGCAGGTAGCGCGCGGCGGCGTAGGCCATCGAGGCGTCCCAGAGGCCCTGCGCATCGAGCATGCGGGCGGAGGCTTCCGGGGGCATGGCGGGCGCGGCGGCGGCCGTGTCGGCGTGGGCGCTCATGCCGCCCATGAGGCCCTCCCAGCGGGCGCGGTAGGCCGCCGAGGGCGCGGCGTACGGCAGCGGCGGCAACCACAGGCGCGCCTCGGCCGGCAAGTCCGTCAGCGCGGCGCGGCCCCGGCGCGAGACGAGGTTGACGTAGCGGCGCGGCGCGTTGGCGGCGATGACCGGCAGGCCGTGCTCGCGGGCGTACTCGACGAGCGGCCGGTAGTCTGTGGCATAGTTGCCCCAGGGGCGCGCCGCCGCCAGAAAGTGGGGCTCCGTGATCAGCCCGGCCAGGTACTCGTTCAGGACGGGCTGCACGTCGCGCTCGAACATTTCAAGCGAGAGCGCAAGGTTCGGGGCGCGCCGCCGGCCGCGCGGGGCCGACCGCTGCGCGTGCAGGGTTTGCAGCAAGAGCAGCTCCAGCTCGTGCGCCACGGGGTCGTCGTGCTGCTCGCCGACGAGGACGATGCGCGCCTCGGCGAGGGCTGCTTCGAGGTCTGCGAGCGCAGCGGGGGCGCCCTCGCGGGTGTAAAGCCGGTAGCGCGGGGCCTCGGGCGGAGCGGGCTGCGCCGCCGCCGGCAGCGCCGAGGCCAGGTGCGCGCCCAGGGCCAGTACGGCGGCCAGGAGAAGACGCATGGGGGCGGAGGCTTGCAGAAAACGCCGTCGCCGGGCGCTCCGGGGCGGCGGCTTCAAGATACGGCGCCGGGCGGGGCGCCATTCCCCCGGAGCGCTACATCGCCAGGCCGCCGTCCACATGCAGCACGTGGCCGGTGATGTAGTCGGCCGAGGAGGAAGCCAGGAACAGCACCGCTCCGGCCACGTCGGCGGGGGTGGCGCCGCGTCCGAGCGGCGTAGCGCCTAGCAGGGCGGCGCGCGCCGCCTCGGGCAGCTTGCCGGTCATCTCGGTATCGACGAAGCCGGGGGCGACCACGTTGACGGTCACGCCGCGCGGCCCCAGCTCTTTGGCGAGGCTTTTGGAGAAGCCGATGATGCCCGCCTTCGAGGCGGCATAGTTGGTCTGGCCCGGGTTGCCCATCACGCCCACGACCGACGATAGGTTGACGATCTTGCCGCGCCGCTGCTTCATCATGGGGCGGTAGGCCGCCTTGCAGAAGTTGAAAATGCTCTTGAGGTTCGTATCGATCACGGCGTCCCAGTCGTCCTCGCTCATGCGCAGCAGCAGCGTGTCGCGCGTGACGCCGGCGTTGTTGACGAGCACGTCGAGCTTGCCCCAGGCGGCGAGCACCCCGCCGACGGCCTCCTCGGCCGAGGCGGGGGCGGCGGCGTCGCCCTGGAAGGCGAGCGCGCGGCGGCCTGCCCCCGTGAGGGCGGCGGCCAGGGTTTCGGCTTCGGCCGAGGCCGAGCGGTAGGTGAAGGCTACGTCGGCGCCGGCGGCGGCGAACGCCTCGACCAGGGCGCGGCCGATGCCGCGCGTGCCGCCGGTGACGAGCACCGAGGCGCCGGAGAAATCGAAGGGCATGGGGGGCATGAGCAAACGGTGAGCCGGGCGCTACGCAGCGTCCGGGGAAGCGGCGGCCTCGGCGAGGCGCTGGATGTCGGCGACCGAGCCTACCGTGACGACCTCGATGTCGCGGCCGAGCGTGCGGCGCGCCAGCCCCGTGAGCACGTTGCCGCTGCCGACTTCGACGAAGCGGCGGGCGCCGTCGTCGTACTGCGCCTTCAGGATCTGCGCCCAGCGCACCGGCGAGGTAAGCTGGTCGAGCAGGCGGCTGCGGATCTCGCCGGGGTCGGTGGCGGGGGCCGCCGTGACGTTGAGGTACACCGGAAAGCGCGGCGCGGCGATCTCGGCGCGCGTGAGCGCCTCGCCGAGGCCGAGGCGGGCGTACTCCATCAGCGGCGAGTGGAACGCGCCGCTGACGTTGAGCCGCACGGCGCGCTTCACGCCC
>CBDTTW010000232.1:0-4147 GCA_965363675.1 uncultured Rhodothermaceae bacterium | reverse complement strand
CTGCGCGAAGGCGTGCTCACGCTGCCGCCCGAGGAGCCGCGCGACGAACGCTCGCTGCTCCCGGAGGATGACCCACGCGACGAACGCTCGCCCGACGAGGAACGCGTGCTCGGGGCTGCGCGCTCCGTGGAGCGGCTGCCGCCCGAGGACGAACGCTCCGTAGAACGGCTGCCGCCCGAGGAGCCGGACGACGAGCGCGTACGCGGCTCGGTCGTCGTGGTGCGCCCGGTCGTCGCCGAGCCGCGCGTGCTGCGCGGGTAGCTGCGGTCTACTTCTTCGCGCCCGCTGCCCGTCCCGCCCGAGGTGCGCCGGTCCACGGCCGCGCCGCGCGTCGTGCGGCCGGTCGTCGTGCGCCCGGTCGCGCCACGGTCCACCGCCGCGCCGCGCGTCGTCCGCCCGACTTCTTCCGTAGCCCTGCCCGTCGCGGCGCCGCCCGAGCGCACCACGCCGCGCGTCCGCGGGAAGCCGTCGTTCACGCCCGACCCGACGCCGACGCCGGCGCCCCGGCCGATGCCCCGGCCCGTATAGTCGCCGTCGCGGTCGTAGCCGCGCCCGCCCCGCGTGATGCCTACCGGCGTCGCGCGGCCGATCATGCTGCCGCGCGGCTCGTAGTCGCCCCGGCGGCGGATGGTGTACGGCGCGTCATACCAGTAGCCGCCGTAGTACCCCCCGATGACGTGCGTATAGCTCGGGTAGTACGAGTAGCGGTAGAACGGGCTGTACCAGTAGTCGTAAGGGTGCGTCCAGCCGGCGTAGAGGAACGGGCTCCCGAAGCGGAAGCTCATGTAGAACGAGTCGTAGTAGAACGGGTCCCACCAGTACGGATCATAGCCGAAGCCCATCCCGACGTGGAAGCGGTTGAAGTACCGGCGGTAGCGGTAGTTGTCGTCGTAGTAGTAATCGTCGTCTTCGTAGTAGTAGCGGTCCTCGGCGACCTCGCCTTCCTCCTCGTAGGCTTCGTCCTCCGCATACACGTCTTCCTCGTCGCGCGGCTCCTCGCGGCGTTCGACGCGGCGCTCGCGCTCGTAGCCGCCGCGCTCGACGGTGGCGAGTTGCGTGTAGCAGCCGGTAAGGCCCAGCAGGGCGGCCAGCGCCAAGAGCGGCGCCAGGCTCAGGCGGGCGTATCGTAAGGGTGCGTTCATGGTGGTGCTCCGGGCTATGCACGGTCCGCGCGCGGCGTGCGCGGAAAAGGTTGCGGGTGACTCGCCGCCGAACGTATAGGAAAAGGCAACTTACCGAAAAAGGGATGGCCGTTGTCTGATGGCGGCTGCGGACCTATATTTTTGCCCTTCGCGCAGCGCGCCGGTCTCTTCCTGTTTGCCGCCGGTGGGCGGCGGCAGGTAACACCCGGAAACTTCGCCCGCGCGAGCAGTCGCCTCATCTTCTTGCCTAGCAAATACTACGCCGAAGCGCCCGGAAGGGTCCTGCGCGGCGGCCTGAGGGGAGAAGCGCACGGCGCCGTACACCTTTGACTCCGCCGACTGTACACTATGGCTGACGCTATCACCCCCCGCGCCCGCGACTACTCGCAGTGGTATATCGACCTCGTGCGCGCCTCCCGCCTGGCCGACTACTCGCCCGTGCGCGGCAGCATGATCATCCGGCCGTACGGCTACGCGCTCTGGGAGCACATCCGCGACGTGCTCGACCGCATGATCAAGGAAACCGGGCACGAGAACGCCTATTTCCCGCTGTTCATCCCGCAGTCGTTCTTCGCCCGCGAGGCCGCGCACGTCGAGGGCTTCGCCAAGGAGTGCGCCATCGTGACGCACTCGCGGCTGCGCGCCACGCCCGAGGGCGGCCTGGAGCCCGATCCCGACTCGCAGATCGAGGAGAACCTGATCGTCCGGCCCACCAGCGAAACCATCATCTGGGACGCCTACAGCCGCTGGATCCAGAGCTGGCGCGACTTGCCCATCCTCATCAACCAGTGGGCCAACGTCGTCCGGTGGGAGATGCGCACCCGTATGTTCCTGCGCACCATGGAGTTCCTGTGGCAGGAAGGCCACACGGCCCACGCCACGGCCGAGGAGGCCATCGAAGAAACCCGCAAGATGCTGGGCGTCTATACGACGCTTGCCCAAGACTACATGGCGATGCCCGTCGTACAGGGCGTCAAGACGCCCTCGGAGCGCTTCGCCGGGGCCGTGGACACCTACACCATCGAAGCGCTCATGCAGGACGGCAAGGCGCTGCAAGCCGGCACCAGCCACTTCCTCGGGCAGAACTTCGCCAAGGCGTTCAACTGCCAGTTCCAGAACAAGAACAACGCGCTCGAATACGTCTGGGCGACCTCGTGGGGCGCCACGACGCGCCTGATCGGCGCGCTCGTCATGACGCACTCCGATGACCAGGGCCTCGTGCTGCCGCCGCGCCTGGCCCCTACCCAAGCCGTCATCGTCCCCATCTTCCGCAACGACGACGACAAAAGCCGCGTCATCGAGGCCGCCGAGCGCATCGAACGCGAGCTGGCGGCCGCCGGCGTGCGCGTCAAGCTCGACGCCCGCGACTCGCAGCGCCCCGGCTGGAAGTTCGCCGAGTACGAGGTGCAGGGCGTGCCGGTGCGCCTCGCCATCGGCCCGCGCGACGTGGACAACGGCGCCGTGGAGCTGGCCCGCCGCGACCTCCGCTCCAAGGAAACCGTCTCCGCCGAAGGCATCGGCGCGCGCGTACGCGAAACCCTCGACACGATCCAGCAAAACCTCTACGACCGCGCCCTGGCCCAGCGCGACGAGATGACGACGCGCGTGGACTCCTACGACGCGTTCAAGGAAGTGCTGGAGGACAAAGGCGGCTTTCTGCTGGCCCACTGGGACGGCTCGGCCGAAACCGAGGCGCGCATCAAGGAGGAAACCAAGGCCACCATCCGGTGCATCCCGCTCGACCAGGAGCCAGAGGACGGCCGCGACCTGCTCACGGGGGGCGCGTCGAAAGGCCGTGTTCTTTTCGCCCGCGCGTATTAACTTGCCCCTGCCACCGCACTTCCGCCCGGCCCCTCTTTTCCCTCGACGCATGCGCTAACGGCTACCACCGACTTCGCCTCTACGAGCCCGTAGCCTTCCATGCCTTTCCGCGCTGCCCTGGCGCTTCTGGTTTGCCTCGCGCTGCCGACGGCCGCCCATGCCCAGAACTGGGGCCGGGTCGCCGGCAGCGTCCTCGACGCCGAGGGCGGCCCGATCCCCGGCGCCACCGTCGCCGTGCACCGCGCCGCCTTCGGGACGGCCGCCGGCGCCGACGGACGCTTCAGCCTGGCCCTGCCCGCCGGGCGCTACGCGCTCGAATACCGCGCCGTGGGCTTCGAGGCGCGCATCGACTCGGCGACGGTCCGCCGGGATGCCGTAACGGCCGTCGTCGTGCGGCTGCGCGCGGCCGTGACCGAGCTGGGGCCTGCTGAAATCGAGGGGCGCGCCCTGCCGCCCTCTGAGGCGGGCGCCTACACGCTCGACCCCGAAGCCCTGCGCGCCCTCCCGACGCCGCTCCAGGACGGCCTGCGGGCGCTCAAGCTGATGCCCGGCGTGGCCGGCAGCAACGAGCTGAGCTACCAGTACTCGGTGCGCGGCGGCGGCTTCGGCGAAAACCTCGTCTACCTCAACGGCTTCGAAGTGCAGATGCCGTTTCGCCCCCGCCAGGGCGAGCAGGAGGGCCTGAGCCTCGTGAACCCGGACCTGCTGGAGAGCGCCGTGTTTTACACCGGCGGCTTTCCGGCGCGCCTGGGCGGCAAACTATCCTCAGCGCTGGAGGCGCGCTACCGCGCTCCCGAGGCGCGCGCCGTGCAGGGCGGCGCCTACGTCTCGCTGCTCGACGCGGGCGCGCACGCCGCCGCCGGCGGGCGCCTTGCGTGGGCGGTAGGCGCGCGCCGGGCGCAGGCAGGCCGCTTCTTCGCCACCCAGGAGCTGAAAGGCCGCTACCACCCCGACTTCGCCGACGTGCAGGCGGCGGCGCGCTGGCAGGCCGGCCGCACGCTCGCCGTGGAGGGCCTGGGGGCGTGGGTCCGCCACCGGTTCGCGCTCGACCCGAGCAGCCGCAAAACCTACTTCGGCACGGTCAGCCTGGCCGGAGCGGCCAGCAACCTGCAATCGCTCTGGCTCAGCTACGACGGCGCCAGCCGCGAGCGAATCATGGACCTCCTGACCCGGGTCGCCCTCCA
>CBDTTW010000231.1:0-4153 GCA_965363675.1 uncultured Rhodothermaceae bacterium | reverse complement strand
CCGAAACGACACCGCCGTGAAGCTCGTCCCCGAGGTGCTCCGGCGCAACTGCTCGATCAGGCGGTCGCCCTCGTAGACGGCCACCGAGCCGCCGGGCAAGCCGCCGGGGCGCTCTTCGTCGAGCCCATAGGCGCGCCCGAGCCGGAACGTCGGCCGGACGCCCGCCTCCAGGAAGCCGTTGAGCACGAGCGTAGGCTCGTACTCGGGCAGCGCCAGCTCGAAGCCGGTTTCGCACGCCGCAAGGCCGCACACGGCAAGCGCGAGGATGCAGAATCGCTTCACGGCGTCAGAACTCAAAGGAATAGCTCAGGGAAGGCACGATCGGGAAGATGGCGTAGCCCTTCAGGCGGGCGTCCATGGAGCCGTCGTCGCGCGGGGTGCGCTCCAGGTCGAGGTAAAACGGATTCAGGCGGTTGTAGGCGTTGTAGGCCCCCAGGGCAAGCGCGTGCTCGCGCCCGGGGCGGCGCGCGAAGTAGTACGTCAGGCCCAGGTCGAGCCGGTGGTAGCTCGGCATGCGGTAGCCGTTGCGGCGCTCGCCGAAGTACTGGATCGTCTGGAAGTAACCCAGCACGCCCTTGCGGTAGGTCTCGTAGAGCGCCACCGGCAGGGTCACAGCATTGCCGGTCAGGTAGACCCACGTCAGCGAAGCATCCAGGCGGCGGCCCAGGCGCGTCAACACGACGAGCGAAACGTCGTGGCGGCGGTCGTAGCGGTCAGGGAAGGCCAGGCCGCGGCTGATCTCGGGAAAGCGGCGCATCGAGCGCGCGTAGGTGTAGCTCGCCCAGCCGGTCGTGCGGCCCGTCCGGCGGCGCAGCAGCAGTTCCAGGCCCCCGGCCCACCCCCGGCCGCGCGTGACCATGTCCTCCCAGTCGGCCCCCGGCGTCAGGTAGCTCGCGCCCTCGCGGTAGGCCAGCAGGCCGTGCATCTCCTTGTAATACTTCTCGGCCGAGACCGCATACCGGCCGAACGCATACTCCACGCCCACGCCCGCCTGCCACGAGCGCTCCGGGGGAGCCGTGCGCGTGGAGGGCACCCATAGATCGGTCGGCAGGCCCAGCCCGCTCGCGTGCGAAAGCAGGTGGATGTGCTGCCGCATGTCCGCGTAGGAGGCGTGGAGCGTCCAGCCGGAGGCAGGCGCCACGAAGAGCGCCGCCCGGGGCTGCGCCGAGAGGTAAGGCTTGCCCTGCACCGCAAACAGGGCCGCATGCAGGCCCGCATTCAGCCGCACGCTCCGGCCCAGCCGCACGTCGTCCTCGGCGTAGGCGGCTCCTTCGACGGCGCGCGTGGAGGACGTGGCGAGCGTCGTGTCGAACCGCACGACGCCCGTCTCGGAGCGGTAGTTCAGCGCCCCGGGGTTGAACCGGTAGCGCGTAAGGGCGCCGCCTATGCGCACGTAATGGCGGCCCGAGGGGATCCAGTCCACGTCCGTCTTGGCGCCCTCGCTGTGGATGCCCGAGTCGTAGCGGGCGCCGCTGGCAATGATACGCTCGAAGCCGTCCGCGTCGCGCTCGGCGCCGCGCTCCTCGATCTTCACCCCCAAGCCGAAGCGGCTGTGCGTAAGCGTGGTGTTGGCAAACAGGCGCGGGCTCCAGAGGCGGTTCCAGCGGAAGGCGGCCGTCGTGTTGCCCCACCCGAGCGAACCGGTGCTGCGCCAGTCGCCGCGCGGCTCCGAGCCGAAGCGGTCGGAGCCGGCATACACGCTCAGGTACAGGCGGTCGCGCGGCGACAGGATGTGGTTGACCTTGGCGCTGGCGTCGTAGAAGTAGGCCGTAGGCTTGCCTTGCTCGTACGAGAGAAACGGCCGCGTGAGCGCGTCGATGTAGGTGCGCCGCCCCGAGAGGATGAACGATGTGCGGTCGCGCCGGATCGGCGCCTCCAGCGTCAGCCGCGACGAGACGATGCCGATGCTGCCCCGGACGGCCCGGCGGCGCATGTTGCCCTCCTTCATCGCCACCTCGATCACCGACGAGAGCCGCCCCCCGTAGCGCGCCGGAAAGCCGCCTTTGAGAAGGTCTACGCTGCGCAGGGCGTCGGTGTTGAACACCGACACGAAGCCGAACAGGTGGAACGCGTTGAACACCGGAGTGCCGTCGAGCAGGATCAGGTTCTGGTCCGGGGCGCCGCCGCGCACGTAAAGCCCGCCGCTGCCCTCGGCGCCGCTTTTGACGCCCGGCAGCAACTGCATCGCCTTGAGCAAATCGGTCTCGCCGAGCAGCGCCGGAATTTGCTCGACTTCCTGGATGCTCACCCGCGTCGTGAGCGTCGGTTCGCCGAGGGTGTGGCGCTCGGCCGTGACCTCCACCTCGCCGAGCACGCCCGCCGTCGGGGCCAGCTCGACGACGCGCTGCACCGAGCCCTCCGAAGCGCCCACGCGGAGCGTGTCGGTGCGGTAGCCGATGTACGAGACCGCCACCAGGGCCTCCCCCGGCGGCAGGCGCAGGCTGAAGAAGCCGTAAGCGTTCGTGACGGCGCCCGCGCCCGTGCGCCCCTCCCACAGGCTCGCCCCGATCAGGCGCTCGCCGGAGGAGGCGTCCTGCACGTAGCCGCTGAGCGTGCGCGGCTGCGCCGCCGCCGGCAGCGCCGCCGGCAACAGGGCGCAAATCATCACCAGCAGGCGCATGGGGGATGCATGAAGGGGCATAACGTGCAGGATAGGCGCCCGAGGCGCGGCAGGCAAGGCCAACAATCCCGCCCCTCCGAAGCGCCGCCGCGCCGCTGCGTGCACCCGGCGCGGCCGTATCGGGTCAAAGATATGTTATTGAAGCATTTAAATCATAACTCGAATTACCTCCCTGCGTAGGAGGCTCCGTTCTTTCGGATAGCGTCGCGAAAGTTGTGGGTTGGTGGAAAAGGGCATTGAGCGGGTTCATGTCGAGGCGCCGGCGCCGCGCCCCTTCCTCGGAGACGCGCAGCAGCACGACCGTCGAGAGGTTCTCCGCACTCCGCTCGTTGGGAAAGACGCCCACCACCCGTGTGCGCCGTTTGACCTCACGGAAGAGGCGCTCCAGCCCGCTCCTCGTGCGGATGTACTTGTGATGCGATGACGGAAACGCCGTGTAGGTGAGCGCCTCATCGAGTCCCTTAGCCGGCACGGCGACGGCCTTCGGGTGCGATTTCGCGTAGCGCTCCGAACGGGCACGAGGTACGCGCAGCTGCTCAATGCGGCCTACCTCGGTCGTGAGCGATCGGTCGTGAGCGATCGGTCGTGAGCGAGCGTGTGTAGTAGCCGTTTCGTTCACCGCGTCGGGTGTCGGTGCGCTCGCGGCGACCGGCCTGGAGTTGCTCGGCGAGCTCTACTTGTTCGAGCACCGCTTTGATGCCCTCACGGATGCGGTCTTGCACGCTCAGGCGTGCCTCGGTGTCTGGTCTCTGGTTCCTCCTCGTAGGATCGGGATAAACCTACAACTTTCGCTACACTACCACGCCTATCGGGTCTTGACTCGATACGTCTGAATTCCACACTACCCCAGTTCGCGTACGGGTTGCACTACTGTAGGGAGGCAATCAATTTCGACCGGTGCGACTCCGTACTTTCCCTCCCCCATTCAAGACCGGCCTCTGCGACCGGGGCTTTTTCGGGGTCAGCGGCGGCGCCACTGCGTGAGCGGCGCAATCACGAACGTAGCCGCCGTGAGCCCGAGGAGCCATCGCCGGGCGTTGCGGTCTTTCGCAAAGCCGAACACCTGCGGCAGCAGCGGCAGCCCTACCGCAAGCGCCACTTCGGCCATGCCGTGCGCCTTGAACGGCGCCTTGCGCGCCAGCCCGAGCGGGTAGTCGGTCAGCAGCGACAGCCCGAGGTACCCGGCGGCAAGGCTGCGCAGCGCCGCCTCGGCAGGAGCCGACATGCGGATGAAAGCCGGAGCGGCGGCCGTAGCGGCGACGGTGGCATAATCCAGCAAACCATGAACGAAAGGCGTGATCGGTTTTTTCATGGGGCGTAGGCATCGGTTACAGGCGGCGGCGCAAGCCTTTCCGGCGGGTCTTACCGCAGAAACGTTTGCACCCCTCGTCCGGTTCTCGGAGAACGCACGCGCCGAAGCATCCGGGCGCGCGGACCTCGTTCCCACTTTCGACGGCCGGAAGCCTCATGCGGCAAGACTACGATCTCATCGTCATCGGCGGCGGCGCGGCGGGGCTCACGGCCACCGGCATC
>CBDTTW010000230.1:0-4216 GCA_965363675.1 uncultured Rhodothermaceae bacterium | reverse complement strand
CGGGCGGTGTACTTGAGCGGCTTCTTTTGCTGCTCGCTGCGGTAAATCCGCGACGAGGCAAAGGCGATGGCCCACGCCGGCAAGGCCAGCATCGCCGTCCAGAACGGGCTCCAGACGTAGAAGCCCACGAGAGCCAGGGCCAAAATGCCTACGGCGATCCGGTGCGAGAGCCGGATGACGACCTTGCCGACGCGCATCGAAAGCCAGTGGGCGAACTCGTTGGTCTTGTAGCCTTCGAGCTGAAAGACGTGCACGAAATACCGCAGGCGGCGCCACACCCGCCACCCGGCGAAAAGCGTAGCCACGAGCGCAAAAAAGTAAATCAGCAGCATCGGACGGCGGTTTTAAACATGCGTGGGCTGCGCGGGTTGGGGCGCGTGCGCGCCGCCGGCCAGGAACAGGCGCGTGGCGGCGATGAACTGCGCCGGGGCGTCGAGGTAGCCGTAGTGCCCCGCCCCGTCGAGCACGACGAGGCCGGCGTCCGGAATGCGCGCGGCGAGCTGGTCCATCTGATAGCGCGAGACGGCCTCGTCGCGGGAGCCCCAGAACAGCAGCGTCGGCGCCTGGATGCGGCGCACCGCGTCGTCTACGTGGAAGTTGACCGTCTTGACGAACGTCTCGCGCATGGAGCCTTCGAGGCGGCGGTAGTCGCTGGAGCCGAGCGCCTTCCATACGAGCGAGTGGCGCAGCCAGTCCAGGCAGAAGCCCCGCAGCGGCTCCGGCAGCGGCTCGAACGGCGCCTTGAGCGCCCGCGCGACGAAGCGGCGCAGGTAATACTTCCACGACCGCTTCGGGGTGATGCCCGAGGGGCTCACGAGCACCAGGCGCCGGATGAGGCGGCCGAGCGCCGGGTCGGCGGCCATGTACAGCGAGATGCGCCCGCCGTTGGAGTGCCCCACGACGGAGACCGGCTGCCCGATATGCTCGCGGATGAAGTCCGCTACGAGCGCAGCGTGCTCGGGCACCCCGATAGGGGCCGGCGGCGCCGGCGAGAGGCCGTGCCCCGGCAAGTCGAGGTTGTAGACGCGGTAATCCGGGGCCAGGGCGCGGGCAATCGGAGCCATGAGCGCGGCGCTGCTGCCCCAGCCGTGCAGGAGGAGCACCGGCGGGGCCGCCTCGGGGCCTGCCGTCTCCACGTGCAGTTCGTCGTAACGCAATCCCTCGGATGCCATAGCTTTTATATGCGCAGCGCCCCGGCGCCGGGCGCCCGTCCTTGATGTACTGCCGGAAACGATCTATCTTCGAGGACGCGCGGCGCCCACGCGGTGCTGCGCCCGGCCGCAGGGGTAGGGCCTCCCGGCCGGGGCCGCCTCCCACGCCGGGCCGCGAGATCGCCTTCGACCACCGCGCCGGCGGCCTGACCGAGGCGCGGAGACGCCGACGGCAATATATGGCCGAATCCTTGCCTGCGAGCACAGGCGCGCACTCGCCCGGCGGCAGTTAACGCCCCGGTCGGCGCGGCCCTTCCGGACGCCTTGCAAACTTTCGGACACTTGTAGCGCCCCAGGCTTTACGGAACGCCCCGGGCGGCTCCCCACCGGCGCGCCCTTGCCTGCCGACGCCTCGGGCCGCGCCCGGGCCCCACTGCCATCCTTCATGCACCCCCTATGTCAGAAAAACCACTTCAAGGCGTTCTGGAACTGATCGGCGACAAAAAGTTCGGCTTCGTGCGCGAGTTCCGGCAGGATGTGCCCAAGACGGACGCCGACCCGTTCATGCCGCCGCCGCTCGTCAAAAAATACAACCTCCGCGACGGCCTGCTCATCGAGGGGGCCATGCGCCCCGGCCGCAAAGGGGCCATGCAGGTGCACCGCATCGACACGCTGATGGGCCTGCCCGCCGACACGTGGGCGCGCCTCTACGACTTCGAGACGGGCCAGATCATCTACCCCAACGAAAAACTCAAGCTCGTCTCGTCGCCGCAGGACCTCTCGATGCGCGTCGTGGATTTGGCCGCCCCCATCGGCAAGGGGCAGCGCGCGCTCATCGTCTCGCCGCCCCGGGCCGGCAAGACGATCATGCTCAAGCAGATCGCCGCCGCCATCTCGCGCAACCATCCCGAGGTGTCGCTGGTGGCGCTGCTCGTCGACGAGCGCCCCGAAGAGGTGACCGACTTCAAACGTTCCACGTCGGCCACGGTCTTCGCCTCCTCGAACGACCGTGAGGACGACAACCATGTGCGCGTCTCGACGCTTGCGCTGGAGTACGCCAAGCGCCTCGTGGAGCTTAAGCGCGACGTGGTGCTGCTGCTCGACTCGCTGACGCGCCTCGGGCGCTCGTTCAACCTCTACGGCGAGGGCAGCGGCCGCACCCTCTCGGGGGGGCTCGACGCGCGCGCGCTCCAGGCGCCGCGCAAGATCTTCGGCGCCGCGCGCAACATCGAGGGCGGCGGCTCGCTCACCATCGTCGCCACGGCCCTCGTCGAGACCGGCAGCCGCATGGACGACGTGATCTTCGAGGAGTTCAAGGGCACCGGCAACTCGGAAATCGTGCTCGACCGCGAGATGGCGAACAAGCGCATCTTCCCGGCCATCAACCTGCGCAAAAGCGGCACGCGCAACGAGGACCTGCTGCTCGGCGAGCGTGTGGACCAGCATCACCGCCTGTTTCGCGCGCTCAACAGCCGCCCGCCCATCGACGCGATGCAGGCGCTGCTGCGGCACCTCCAGCAGTCGGCCTCGAACGAGGAGCTGCTGGAAAACCTGATCCCCACCTCCTGATTACGGCCCCCCGAGGCGCGCCCATGCGCAAGCGCACACCGCCGCCGGCCGCCGCCGGCGAGCCGCCCATCCGCTACCACGCGCCCATCCGCGAGTGGAGCGAAGACGAACGCCCCCGCGAGAAGCTCGCGCAGCGCGGCCCGGAGGCGCTTACGGATGCGGAACTCATCGGCATCATCTTCGGCACGGGCACGACCACGCGCGAGGGGCCGATCTCGGCGGTGGCGCTGGGCCGGGCGGCGCTCGGGGCCTTCGACGGCTCGCTCTACGGCGTCTCGCGGCGGCAGCTCGGCGAGCTGATGCGCGTGCGGGGCATCGGGCCGGCCAAAGCCGTGCAACTGGCGGCGGCCTTCGAGATCGGACGGCGCGTCGAGGCCGGGCGGCCTAACCGCCGCACGCAGGTCTGTTCCCCCGAGGACGTGGCGCGCTACTACGGCCCGCTCATGCGCGACCTGCCGACCGAGATCTTCCGCGTGGTGTTCCTGAACACGGCCAACATGATTCTCGGCGACGACATCGTGAGCGAAGGCGGGCTGGCAGCCAGCATCGTCGAGCCGCGCGCGGTGTTCCGGCGCGCCGCCGCCGAGAATGCCGCAGGCATCATCTGCCTGCACAACCACCCTTCGGGCAACCCCGAGCCCAGCCGCGAGGACCTCCGCGTCACGAAGCAGCTCGTCGAGGCTGGCAAGCTCATGGGCATCCCTCTCCACGATCACATTATCATCGCCGGGGCGGGCTACACCTCGCTGGCCGAGCGGGGGCTGCTGGCCTAGCCCTTGCCCGGCCGCTTCCCGGCCCAGCGCGTGCTGTTTTATGGCTGCATCCGGCCGCCGTGGGTCCGCCCGCAACCAACGCCGCCGCGCCGCGCCGCGCTCCCGGCGGCCTCTCGTCCGGCTTGCCGTGGCGCTGCTGGCGCTCGCCGGGCTGGCCGTGCTGGCGCCCTTTGCGCGGCGCCTGCTCCGCGCCCGCCCGCCCGCCTTCGACGCCGAGGCCGCCCTGGCGCACATCGAGGCGCAGGTGCGCCTCGGCGCGCGCGTCCCCGGCTCCCCCGCCCACGCCCGCGGCCGCCAGTACCTCGTCGGGGCGCTGGAACCCCTCGCCGACGAGGTCTCCGTCCAGACGTTCCGGTACGCCGACCAACGCGACACGGCGCGCGTCTACGAAGGCCAAAACATCGTTGCGACGTTCAACCCGGCCGCGTCCCGGCGCCTGCTGCTGGCCGCCCACTGGGACTCGCGCCCCACGGCCGACCGCGACCCCGACCCCCGCCGCCGCGCGGAGCCCGTGCCCGGCGCCGACGACGGGGCCAGCGGCGCCGCCGTCCTCCTCGAAGTCGCCCGCGCCCTGCACGCCCGCTCGCCCGAGGTCGGTGTAGACCTGGTGCTCTTCGACCTGGAGGACCTGGGCGACGAACCCCGCGCCGATACGACGGCCCAAAACCCCTTCGCCATCGGCTCGGAAGCCTTCGTGCGCATGAACCCCGGCTACCGCCCCGC
>CBDTTW010000229.1:0-4258 GCA_965363675.1 uncultured Rhodothermaceae bacterium | reverse complement strand
CCGAAGACCTGGCGCACGGACACTTTCATGTCCGGCATGGCGGCCGGGGTTTCGGACGGCGCCCGCCACGTGCACGAAGAACCGTCGCGGAGCTACGAGGGTCAGGGCGGCGTCGGTGTTGCGATAGAACTGCCGGAGGCTCCGGCGGACCTCCTCCTGCAAGGCCGCCAGGGTTTTATCGGCCGCGTCGAACACGCCCACCGACGGGATCACCAGCGAGCCTTCCGGCCCCACCATGAACGTGACCTGAAGCGGGTTCGAGCCGCCCGAGGAAACGAGGAAGCGGTCGCCGGGGCCTACGAGGTACCGCTCAGGGTCGATCCTGCCTTCGGTCAGAAACACCGCCTCCGGCTCCTCCAGACCGTTCAGCCCCGTACGGGCCCCGAGCCGCCCCATGCCGGCCGGAGCTTCCTGCGCCGCCGCCGGGCGCCCCGCCGAAGAAATGATGATTACGAGCAGCAGAAAGAGTATGTTTGAACGGCACGTGCGGCGCATCATGAGCGAGATTCTACCCGAGAGCGGACGGCGCTTCCGCAGCGGTGGGCGGAAGGGCGGTCTGTACATAGAAAGGAAAGATACCACAACACCCTGCCATAACAAACGACGGCGGCGCCCCCTATGGTACACCAGCGTACGGCCCCGGCTAAGCTCAACTTCGGCCTGCATGTGCTCCGCAAGCGCGCAGACGGCTATCACGACCTGGAAACGGTGTTCCTGCGCATCCCGTGGTCGGACGCCATAACGGCCTACCCTGCCGAGACGCTCACGCTGGAATGCACCGACCCGGCCTTGCCCACCGGCCCGGACAACCTCTGCCTGAAGGCCGCGCTCCGGCTGCGCGAGGCCGCCGGGGCCGCGCACGGGGCGCGCCTGCTCCTCGAAAAGCGCCTGCCGTGGGGCTCAGGCCTCGGCGGCGGCTCCAGCGACGCCGCCTGCACGCTGCTCCTGCTGCGCGACATGTGGCTCGTGCGCCTCTCCGATGTCGCGCTGCACGCGTTGGCCGCCGGGATCGGCTCGGACGCGCCGTTTTTCCTGCGGCCGGGCGCAGCCTACGCCGCCGGGCGCGGCGAAGTGCTTTCGCCGCTCGCCGACCCGCACACCGGCGAGCCGTATACGTGCCCCTACCCGCTGGTGGTCATCGTCCCGCCGGTGCGCGTCGCCACGGCCGAGGCGTACCGCCTCGTCACGCCCAAGGCCGAGGGGCGGCCGGATCTGCGCGCCGTGGTGCAGAGCAACGATCTGGAGCGCTGGCGCCGCGAACTCGTTAACGACTTCGAGGGACCGATCCTGACGGCCTATCCGGCCGTGCGCGCTGCGCGCGCGATGCTGCTCGAAGGCGGAGCGCAGTACGCCGCGCTCTCGGGCTCGGGCAGCGCCGTCTACGGGGTCTTCGAGGACGAAGCCGCCGCGCTCGGGGTGGCCGAGGCGGCGCGCGCCCAGGGCGCCGCCGTCTGGCACGGCATGGCCTAAGGCCCGGCTAGGCGTCGAGGTATTGCAGGAGCCGGTCGAGCGCCCACGACTGGTTGTCGATGCCGCTCCAGCCGTAGCCCGGCTCCACGGTGTCCGCCACGGCCGACCATTCTATGGTCCAGTCCTTGAAGACGTGGAAGGAGTACTGCTCGTCGTCGGTCTCAAAGTAGAGGGCGCCTTCGTCGGGATCGTAGATGCTGTCGGCCAGGCCGTCTTCGCGGGCCATTTCGGCGGCCAGCACGATCAGCGGCGCCTTGAAGCGGTAGTCCATCTTGTGCACCCGCTTGGCTTCGCTGTTGAGATAGTTGGCGAGGATGACGCAGCCCTCGCTGTAGGCGAAGGCGGCGCGGGCGGCGTCGCAGGTGGCCGGGTCCGCGCCGATGAGCCGCAGGGCGTCCTCGACGAGGGGCCAGACGGCGACGGGGGCTTCTACTTCGGCGACAAGCGCTTTTCTCGGGATGACGACGGTCCGTTCTTCCGGGCTCATAAGACGGAGGCCGACCGGCTCGGCGGGGGCCAGTCTGCGGCAAGGGGTTGAAGGGTGCGTTATCGGGGCGGCCTGAAGGCCAAGGTACAACGCCGCAGCCGCAGGCGCTGTTCGCCGCCGACGATTTTCAGGGCCGCGCCGCGCTCAGGCGCCCGTCGGCGCGGCGCGGCGCTGCTGCTCGTACTCGGCCTCCAGCTTGAGCGCGGCCTGCACCAGCGTGTCGGCCAGAGGCGCGAGGTGGTCGTGCTGCGCCACGTACTGGCGCATGGCCTCCTCCAGGCTCGTCTCGCGGTTGATCATGGTGCGGCGCTGGCGCACCACCGGATCGACGTTGCGATCTACGCCGGCGATATGGTCGGCCGCGTGCAGCGCCTCGCGCAGGCGCGCCGCGTCGATGAGCGGCAGTTGGGCCTCGCCGATGCGGTACTGCACCCGGACGACGGCGCCCGCGATCTCGCTCCGCTGAATGGCCGCCAGAATGTGCGCCGTCGGGTCCTCGGCCTCGCGGGCGTCCACGAAGATTTCGACGTAGGGGCGCGCCGGGGTGTCCACGAACTCGAACGTCGTGTTCTTCCGCCCTTCCTCTACCTCGACCTCGACCAGGACGAAGCCCTTGCGGTCGTCCTTCTCGCGGAACGAGATGCGTTCGAGGCTGCTGCTGTACACGACCGGGATGCCGCCTTCGTTGCGGTTCTGGTAGCGGTGGATGTGCCCGAGCGCCACGTAGTCGATGCCCGGCAAGGCAAGCTGGCTCACGCCGAAGGTCGCCTCGTCCTCGATCTTCGAGGTGCTTTCGGAGCCCGACATCTCGGCGCCGCGCACGGTCAGGTGGGCCGCCAGCACCGCCGGCAGGTTCGGATCGAGCTTCCGGGCCGCCTCCTGCACGAAGCGGGCGTACGCCTCCTCGATGCGCTCGCGGACGACGGACATCTCCACGCCCCGGTACTCCTCGCGCGCGAGCAGCATGCTCTTGACCGGCCACGGCAAGGCGATGAGCTGCACCGGGCCGCTCTTGGTGGGGATCACGGCAAAGCTCGCCTTGGTGTACACGTACACCCGCCCGGTCAGATAGCCGAAAATGTCGATGGCCGAGGCTTTGCCGAAGGCGATGGGGTGGTCGTGGTTGCCGACGATCATCACGATGGGGATGCCGGCGTCGGCCACCGGCTTCAGGCAGTCGGCAAAGATCTTCTGCTGCGTCGGCGAAGGGTCGGCGGTTCTGTAGGCGTCGCCGCAGAAAAGGAACAGGTCGATGTCCTCGGCCAGGGCGCGTTCCGTCATGAACCGGAACGAGCGCTCGAAGTCCGCCAAACGCGAGTTGATGCCCGTTTCGGGGTCGAGGCGTCCGTAGGTGGTCACGCCCAGGTGGATGTCGGCGGTGTGAAGGAGCTTGACTTTCACGGCGGGGGTTACCAGTTGAGGCGTTCTTCCTGCTGCGCGTCGGGGTCGGGCAGCACGTTCGGGTCGATGGCGGCCGGTCCCTGCGCGGCGGCCGGCAGCTCGAAGTCGGCGGCGTTCGGGAAACGCTGCCGCGAAAGCTGAAGCTCGTCGGAGGCGGCGGCCGACCGGAAGAAGTCGCCGACGACGAACAGGGCGTTGTGCGCGCCCTGGCCCCAGTACGTCGAGCGGAACGTGATGCGACGGTCGTTGAAGCCGACCCACCCGCCGACGACCAGCTCGGGGTGCATCATCATGAACCAGCCGTCGGCGGCGTTCTGCGTGGTGCCGGTTTTGCCCGCCAGGTCGTAGGCGCCCAGGCCGTACTGCGTGCGGATGCGCACGGCCGTGCCGTAGCCGATGACGCCGCGCATCATGTCCACGACGGTGTAGGCCGTGCTCTCGGAAAGGGCCTCCTCGGCGGCCGGCTCCGACTCGTAGAGCACGTTGCCGTAGCGGTCCTCGATGCGCGAGACGACCGTAGGCTCGTAATAGAGGCCGCCGTTGGCGAGCGTGGCGTACGAGGCCGCCAGTTCGAGCAGCGTCACGTCGCTGGTGCCCAGCCCGAGCGCCGGCACCGGGTCGAGCTTGCTGCGGATGCCCATGCGGTGCGCATACTGCGCCACCGTCGTCGGGTTGACGAGTTGGGTGATGACGCGGGCCGTGATCAGGTTGTTCGAGCGCGCCAGCGCCTCGCGCAGGGTCATCATGCCGCCCGAGGAGCCGCCGAAGTTGCCGGGGTTCCAGACGGCGCCCGTCTGCGGGTCGCGGTAGACGAACGGGGCGTCGGGCAGGGCGTAGTCCGGGGTGTAGCCGTTGTCGATGGCGGCCGTGTAGACGAACGGCTTGAACGTCGAGCCGGGC